>NZ_JAKIKS010000005.1 GCF_023284005.1 Shewanella surugensis | reverse complement strand
TTCAAACCATTGATCGAACCACAGTGACACCGTAGAGGAGCGTACCAATAATAGCTGTGAAATTTGCTTAATAGTGAAGCCGTGATAACTGCTCAATATTGCATGAGCTCGAACTCTACAGCGATGTTTAGGATGATTCTTGAACGCTTCTTCTAGCGTGGTGAACTCATGAGGTAACAGGGCTCTAACTTGTTTCATTTATAAAAAGTGATAATTCATATATTAATGATAGTTATACAAAAATAATGATAAACAAACAAGTTCAATGATGCGATAAGTACTGAAATTATCACGTTGCTCTAATAGTGAACGAATTTATGGTAATTTAATACTCAGGTACTTAGCTAGATATGATGCAGCTGAAAATAAAAGCTTACCCTTACAATCGTACGACATAATGTTGTGTGATAAAAGGTTACTTGATGTCGCGCGCGAAATCAAAGAGTGTAAGTTAACGTCTGTTGATTGAGGTATTGTTATTTTAATGGAAAAATAAAAGATGGGATATTTTATTTATTTGCTTTTTTTAACTCAATACTCATGAAGTCTTGTACCTTTATAATAGAATTGAATATGCTATTTTTATCATCTGACTCTGATAATATATTGATAGATTTTATTATGTTTTCAGGGTTTATTTTTTCGTAAACCTTAAAGAAAATCATTACTTCTTCTGGCGTTATATCAACGCAGCGTACGAGGAGTTGAAGAGCTTCTGTCAATCGTTGGGCATTTACTTCTTTAATGTTCAAGTGAGTGTTTTCTTGTAGCCCTAATAGAGATGAAAGTTCAACGTCCAATTTTTGAGCTAAATTTATCAAGCCTTGTATGGAGGGTTCACGGCGACCTTGAAAGTAATGACCTACTGCCGCAGGAGTAGATACACCGAATATATCCAATAAATCCAATTTTTGAATACCCTTCTTTTTCATCAGTGTTTCAGCATTTATAGCCCAAGTGGGTTTACTGTTTATCTTGCTCACAACTGTCCAATATTAATCCCTATATGCAACGAATTGTACACGGCACGCCAATTTTGAGCAAGTTTTCAAAATATAGAGGATCACTTCTTGACTTGGTGAATCCATATTGTACACTCAAAATACACAAATCGTACACTTGGTGTGGTATGACATTAAATGACTACTACTACGGTTTATCATTAAAAGGGAAGGTTACATGGTTAAAGCAATCTGCCAAAGCTCTTGATAAATCAGAAAGGACTATTCGGGCTTACATACAGGGAACTAGGAGAATACAAGCTGGCGATGTTACTAAATTTGTGGAGTTAACAGAGCAATGTGTATCAGCCCATAATTTTAGACCTGATATTTTTCCTAAACCTGCAATTAAAACAGATAAAAAGGCGGCTATATGACACAAATACAAGCGGTTGCTGTAGTGCGTGATAAGTATGGATCTTGGTTGCATCCTCAATACCCTGATTGGGATGAAGGAACAAGTAAAGAAGCATTCGATGCTTGGTGTGTTGTTCATGATTTTGAACGAATTGAAATTGTGTCGTTTGGATCTGAAGGTCCTGATGATCTGCAAGAGCGTTGGATGCTTGAAGATGACAGCGTACTTGCTGACTGGCAACCGTCCTGTGATATCCAGGGATCATCTTTACTGTCTATCCATGAAACGGAAGATGATTTAGTGGCGTTGTATGCGATACCCAAGCCGTAGTTCGTAGCCAATAAGAAAGCCTGTGGAGGACGATTCGCTAACAAGCCTATTCGTTTACAGACGAGTTTAAACATTAAATTGGGGTCATTCGCATGAGCAGGGAGCTGACGAAAGCAGGCTGGGTATCTCTTAATCGTGCAATAACAGAACACTGGATTTGGCAAGGTGAGCAATTCACTAAAGGCCAAGCATGGGTGGACTTGATATTGCGCGCCAATTATAAACCACAAACACTGACCATCAAGGGACGGACCTTTGTTGTTCAAATGGGACAACAAGCACGCTCAGAAGTGACCTTAGGTGAGGCTTGGGGCTGGTCGAGAAACAAGGTTAGGCGCTTTATGAAAAAACTGGTTGATGAAGGCATGGTGGAGCAGCAAACGATACAGGTAACTTCAATCATAACTATCTGTAATTATGTTGAATATCAGCGTTCAGCTTTTAGAGACGGCACAGCAAACGAAACAGCACTATTACCTAATGGCAATACACCCGTTATTAGTGATGGAATGGCCGCAAGGGCAGTGGAACAGCAAACAATACAGCAAACGGCACAGCAGAAAGTCACCGCAACTAATTGTAATATAGATATTTTAAACAGCTTAAATCAGAATGGCGATACAGCAAACGAAACACCAAACGATACAGCACTCTTAGCGGAGGCGATACAGCAAACGGAACAGCAAACGATACAGCACTTTTTGTCTTCAACTAATTGTAATCAAGAACCTTTAAGTCAATTCAATTATGAAGGCGATACAGCAAACGATACAGCACTTGAAACAGCACGCCAAAATGACACCAATACTAGACGAAAGTGCGATACAGCACTTTTTGAAAAAACGATACAGCAAACGGAACAGCACAAAATCACTGTAACCGATTGTAATAATGATTATTTAAAGCAGCCTAATGAAGAGGGCTGCACAGCAAACGATACAGCACTCGAAAACAAAACGGAACACAAACAATACATAAAGATTAAAGATCTAAAAGATAAAGATCTAACAGATCTGTCTCTAAGCGAAAATGAAACATCATCGCCAGATCTAAAACAACCTCGAGTACAAAAACCGCAAGCGTTTAAAGATTTCTTTGGGCTCTATCCCGCCCATCGAAAAGGGGGGAAAGATACCAGTGCTTGGAATGCCTGGAAAGCAGAACGGTTAACAGAGCCGGATGCTCAGGAGGCGATTGAATGGCTTAAGCGTTCAGATCAAACCGTTTGGGGGACGCATGCCAATGGCCAATTCTTACTGGGGATCACAAAGTTCATTCGAGAACACATGTGGAAAACGCCAATCCAAGTACCCAAAATCAAACCCCATGATTTATCGATACCCACACACGATGCAGAGCAGCAACACTCGCTGTATGACGACTATGATGATGACTTCAACACGGAGCTTTGAGCCATGCAAAACGCCACAATGATAGTGAATCAAATGCTGGAAAAATTGAATTGTCCTAAACACGTCACGCCTTGCAGTCGAGCGGATATCGATGCATTACAACATCACGATGAAAAGGATTTTGCCGTTAGGCACATGCTACAAATCACCCATGGTTTGAGCAGAGCGTCGGGGATTAACACGCGCTTTTTGGAATGCACATTCGAGAATTACCAAGTTGAGAACCCAGGGCAAAAGCATGCATTGCATATTGCCAAGCGCTATGCGTATTACTTTGAAGAACTCAGACAAGACGGTAGGGGATTTTTATTCACCGGTACGCCAGGAACGGGAAAGAATCATCTTGCCAGTGCTATCGCCAATGAACTCATGAATGAGCTCTACTCCGTCATTTTGTTGAACGTCATGGATCTCATGTCTAAGTTCAGAACCTGTTATCACACCAACGAGAGTGAAGAGCAGGTGATTGCGCGTTTCACCCGACCGGATTTGTTGATCATCGATGAGCTGGGTCTGCAGCGTGGCAGTGTCGATGAAATGCTGTGGTTAACACGGCTGATTGATAAGCGCTTGTATGCCAATAAGCCTACAGGATTCATTACCAATCTGAGCAAAGAGCAATTACACACTCTGTTGGGTGAACGGACTTATGAGCGACTTAGGGAAGCGGCCAGTGTCATGGTCAAATTCAACTGGGAAAGTTACCGGGTAAAAAAACAACTGAAACCGCAACACAGTGAGAGGATCTTCAAATGAGTAATCAGACCATGAGCTTGTATGAGTATCGGGTGTTTCAAGCGGCCAAGACGCACAGCAAAAGAAAAAGCACCTCAAACACTTCACCTGTTGTGGTGGCGCATTACCTAATGGATTTACCCGAGTACGACACTGAGGTCATGTTTCATCCTAAGCGCAAATGGCGCTTCGACTTTGCCTGGCCGCAATGGAAAATAGCATTAGAAGTTCACGGCGGCGTGTTTAAAAACGGTAGGCATACGCGAGGCACAGGCTTTACGGAAGATCGCGTTAAAATGAATTCAGCCCAGTTATTGGGTTGGATTGTCATCGAGGCCACGACGGAGCAAGTCAAGAATGGCTTGATGGTGACTTGGGTTAATGATGCCATTGCACGGAGAACGGCTTATGCATCCGATTAGATTACTCTCTAAATTAGCGCCTAAAGCGATAAACTATCATTCGGCAAGTCAGGGCAGTAGTGTTGATGTTATCGATTGGCAAACAGCGGCTTATGCATTATCAGGATTAGATAAGCCAAGCACCGACTGGGCTTACTATCGCTTTGCAGGCAATGAAGATAAATTGCTAAGCATAGTGCGCTCGTTAACCATGATAGTTACCTTGTTCATTAAAATTCGTAAGTTCAGGGTTAAACCGTCAACGGTTGATGGACTAGTGCGCATGGCGATTATCGAGTTTGTGAAACCTATTTGTAATCACTGCCAGGGGAATGTGTTACTGACGCCAGTGTGCCCAACGTGCTCAGGCTCAGGTCGCAGTATTATCTCCAATAGACAGCGCTGTAAGGTCATTGGGATCGACCATAAAAACTATTCCAATACTCATGATGCCATCATTAATGAACTATTAACACTCATGGCCGATTGGGAGTCGAGAGTGCTTCGCCACGTTAGTCAGAGAATGGGTGATGAGGATGAAGGACAGCAGGAGGTGGGGTAGGCTTATTTTAAGCCTATTTCTAAGTGAAAAACCAAAGGTGAAAAGCGATAGGGTGAAAACAGCAAACGCTCACAGTTTGAGGTGAGCTATCACCACTGATAAATCAACACTTTTATCCATTCAATATTGCGCACTGCGCAGTTATCAATTTGCGCACTGCGCAGTCCTCTAAGCCCCATGTATCCTACAATTCTTACTTTTTACTGCGCACTAGATTGCGCACTATCTCGATTTCAATTGAGTGCGCAATGGTGCTGGTGGCTTGCTTGAGGTTGGGGGAGTGGGCTTTGAATGAGTCAATGGTGGCGAGGTGTATTAGGAAATAATAATATAGCGGCTGAGTGTGATATTTAACAACCATTTGTTTTTAATGTTTTTATAGTGTATAAAACGGGTTAAATCAAATGAAGGTATAAGTTTGGTTTTTATCTTCAGGCAGAGTGCCATTAGAGCAGCAGACTGCTCTGTGAGCTTAGCTCCTTAATATTTTAATTCAGAATATTCCTAATTATATGACCTTAATCACCTTAAAAGACCTTGAAGCGCATCTTTGGCATGCAGCTCACATTATTACGGGGCCTATTGACGCTTCCGATTATAAAACCTATATCTTCCCTATTTTATTTTTTAAGCGTATTTGTGATGTGTACGAGGAAGAGTTCACTGAAGCGATGGAGCAAGTGGGTGATGAAGAGCTGGCAAAAGGCGATATGTTTCACCGTATTCAAATTCCAGTTGAGTGTCACTGGGATGATGTTTTTGCTGAAACCAAAGATATAGGCCAAGCATTAAAAGATTCATTTCGTGGTATTGAGTTAGCAAATCCACAACTACATGGTATTTTTGGTGATGCGAGCTGGACCAATAAAGAACGTCTATCTGATGAATTGCTATTAACTTTGTTGAATCATTTTAACAAAGTTAATCTAGGCGTAGTGAGTGTGCGCAACGATGATATGGGCCGTGCTTACGAATATCTCATCAAACGTTTTGCCGATAAAGCGAACAAAAAAGCGGGAGAGTTCTATACCCCGCGTACCATTGTTCGACTGATGGTGAATATTCTCGATCCTCAAGCTAATGAGAGCGTTTATGATCCTGCATGTGGTACGGGGGGGATGCTGCTTGAAACTATTCATCACGTTAAAGAAAACGGCGGTGATCCGCGTCTGCTAAAGATCAAAGGTCAAGAGAAAAACTTGACTACAGAAGCCATTGCACGCATGAATTTGTTCCTTCATGGCCAAGAAGATTTTGAAATTGTGCGAGGTGATACCTTACGTGATCCTAAGTTCCTTAAAAACGACCATTTAGAGCATTTCGACTGCGTAATCGCTAACCCGCCTTTCAGCTTAAAAGAGTGGGGTCATGATTATTGGACAAGTGATCCATATGGACGAGCAAATTTTGGTTTAGCGCCAAAAACCAATGGTGATTTTGCCTGGGTACAACACATGTTTGCTTCATTGAATGATGAAGGCCGCATGGCAGTAGTGTTACCTCACGGAGTTTTGTTTCGCGGTGCAGCCGAAGGTAAGATACGTAAAAAGTTACTTGAAGAAAACCGTATTGTGGCGGTGATCGGTGTCGCTTCTAATTTGTTCTATGGTACAGGCATTCCTGCTTGTATTCTCGTATTGCGTAAAGTAAGACCAGAAGCACATAAAGATCATGTGTTAATCGTTAATGCCGAAGAAATGTTCACCAAAGGACGCGCTCAGAATACCTTGTCAGAAGCGCAAGCAGATGACATTTACGATATTTATCAGCAGATGCGGACTAAAGGCCCAACAGCCGATGATATCGAAGGTGTCGCGCGCTGGGTGCCACATAGCGAGATTGAAGAGAACGACTTCAACTTGAATATTGCCCGTTATGTGCAAAAACCTCTGGAAGAAGAAACCATTACTGTTGAGGAAACCTTGAAAGATTTCCAGCAAAAATTAGCTGCATTAGAAGTCGCTGAGCAAGAGCTTGAAGTTTTGCTTATCAAAGAGGGCTTTGAAATATGAAATTAGAGAAAGCCTATTCTATAGAGCTAAAGCTAGCGGTTTCGCCTGTCGAAGCTGACTTCAAATATAGTAATGGAAGCATAACATCTAAGTTCAAGTTCGAATGCCCTGATGATAACTGTAATGCAGCGGTAACATGTGCCAATTTAGATAGGCTAAAAGTTAAAAGAAAAGTTGACCCTTACTACAAGGTTGTTGAGGAACATTCTGAAAAATGTCTTATAGGGAAAGATATTTCAGGAGTAAAAAGAGAAAAGGCGATATATACCGATATTTATTCTGAAGCAGATGAATATATCTCTAATGCCGTTAGGCTTAATTTGCGCCCACACAGTACCAAAAGACCAGAAGATGAGAGTGATCCTTTAGAAGGAGATATGGTTATAAAAGGGCGACCAAGGCGCACGAGTGATGAAGAAACGGAAGGAAAGAGAAAGAAGCAAAGCTCCAAAGTTCTATCATCTATGGTTGATTCATTTCTGAATAATGAAAACCTTATCGTTCAGCTGCCTGGAATTGGCTCGATGCCAATTCAAGATTTATTTGTTGAAGTGGACGGACAGAAGGTTGAGAGCCTTGTAGATGAATTTAGGGTTTACTTTGGTAAAGCTTGGTTCAATAAGTATGAAACGGGTTACTCAGTCGTCTTCGAAAATAAATTGAATCATGAGGATCTTGCTGTTCGTCCTTCATTCTTTATTCCTAATAGCTTAATAGCAGAGACGGCCTATAGATTGTTTCAAGAAAAAAAGTTAAATAAGCAAGTAGATAAAAAACCAAAATTAGTGTTTATTGCCAGTGAAACAGGACCTTACTGTAAAGACAAATATATTAACTTCTGGCTTGAAGGCTTTGAATACTTGGAATACCGCCAACAATGAATAAAAATAAGTTAGAAGAGCTACTTTGGGGGGCCGCCGAGTTCCTGCGTGGGCAAATTGATGCGTCCGATTACAAACAGTACGTATTCCCATTATTGTTTTTTAAACGTCTGTCAGATGTTTATCTAGAAGAATTTAACGAAGCATTAGAACTGCACGAAGGTGATGCTGAATACGCCGCTATGTCGATGTTCCACCGTTTTGATATCCCAGAAGAAGCAAGTTGGGAGAAGGTACGTAACACCAGTAAAGATATTGGTGAAGCCATTCAAAATGCCCTGCGATTGATTGAAGCAAAAAACGAGCGTTTGCATGGTGTATTTGGGGATGCCCAGTGGACCAACAAAGAACGCCTACCCGACCACTTGCTGTCTGATCTCATTCAGCACTTCAGTAAAATTCCGTTAGGCATTAAGTCGGTTGCCCAAGATGATTTGGGGGAAGCCTACGAATATCTGATCAAGAAGTTTGCTGATGATTCAGGTCATACGGCTGCCGAGTTCTATACTAACCGCACCGTTGTGCACTTGATGACGCGAATTATGCAGTTAAAGCCGGGTGAGACCGCGTACGATCCAACTTGTGGTACAGGTGGTATGTTGCTCAATGCAGTAATGGATTTACGCTCGCAAGGTGAAGAGTGGAGATCCGTTCATTTACATGGTCAAGAGGTAAACTTACTGACCTCTGCTATTGCACGTATGAACATGTTCTTGCATGATATTGAAGAATTCGATGTTATGCGTGGCGATACCCTAGGCGATCCTAAGTTTATTGAAAATGATCAGCTTAAACAGTTTGATGTTATTTTTGCTAACCCACCGTATTCCATCAAAAAGTGGAACCGTGAAAAGTTTTCCGCAGATCCGTATGGCCGCAACATGTATGGTGTACCGCCACAAGGGTGTGCTGATTATGCGTTTTATACCCATATCATCAAAAGCTTAAAGCCCGATACGGGCCGTGCAGCTATGCTTTGGCCTCATGGGGTGCTGTTTCGTGACTCTGAATTAGCGATCCGCAAGCAGGTGATTGAGTCAGACATCATTGAAGCGGTGATAGGGCTTGGGCCAAATCTGTTCTATAACTCGCCAATGGAATCGTGTGTGGTGGTACTTAACTGCAATAAACCTATTGAGCGGAAGAACAAGATTTTGTTTATCAATGGCGTCGAGCATGTTACGCGAGAGCGTGCCCATAGCCGTTTATCAGATGATGATTTGGTTGTGTTATGTGAGGCTTATTTCAAGCCAGAAAACCAGAGTGATATTACAGCGCTGGTGGACTTGGATATGATCAGCGACAACCAATATAACCTCTCTATTCCGCTTTACGTGAAAGCTACAAACAATGAAGAAGCACATGATATCGAACATGCTATTGAGTCATGGAAAATGAGCCGAGTACAACTTAAGAAACAAACGAATAAACTATTTAATAGCCTCGAGCAGTTAGGTTACGAGGTAAAGAATGATGATTGATAAGCAAACTGTAAAATTCGGTGATATCTGTAAAGAAGTAAAGCTAACGACTAAAGACCCAATTGCTGATGGGTATGAAAGATACATTGGATTGGAGCACTTAGATTCTGGTTCTTTAAAGATAAAGCGCTGGGGGATGATTGCAGATGACTCACCCAGCTTCACGCGCGTTTTCAAGAAAGGGCAGATTCTTTTTGGTAAGCGTCGTCCCTATTTGAAGAAGGCTGCAATTGCAGAGTTCGATGGGATTTGTTCTGGTGACATAATAGTTATGGAGGCTAAGTCCAACTTAACCCATAAAGAATTATTGCCGCATATTATTCAATCTAAAGTAATGTGGAACTGGGCTATACAGAACTCTTCGGGATCATTATCACCTAGAACAAAATTTTTTGTGTTAAAAGAGCTTGAAATTACCTTGCCTGAAAAACAGCAAATGTCTCACTGCCTTGAAGTTATTGATAAAGCTCAAGAATGCTTTGATGGAATAGACCTATTACATGCTGATATTTACAAGATTAAGACGAAGCTTGCTTACGACAGGATGCTAAAAGGCAACTGGTATCGTCAGATATTCATGAAGCCGGATGAGGCAAACATTCCCAAAGGGTGGAGGCTAACTACTATTGGTGATGTTTTGATTGATACTCAATATGGTCTTTCAGAAGCCTTGGAAAAGGCAGGTGAGTATCCTGTTTTGAGAATGATGAATATAACCAATGGGTATGTAGACCCAAACGATATGAAGTACTTATCTTCAGATTACGGAGATGCGGAAAAATATACGCTGAACAAAGGTGATTTAGTTTTCAATCGAACTAATAGTATGGAGTGGGTAGGGAGAACTGGTATTTTTGAGCTTGATGATAAGTATCTTTTTGCATCGTACCTTATTCGATTAGTTGTGGATGAATCGCAAGTTTCCCCCTTTTATCTAAATCAGTATTTAAATCTGCCTCTGGTTCAGTATCGATTAAAGGCATTTGCTACGCCTGGTGTTAGTCAAGCAAACATAAATCCAGGGAGCTTAAAAAGTTTGCCGATTTTACTACCGCCGATAGATGAGATAGCCGACACCGATACTCTATTGAGATTCTTTGATGAAAACATTAAGTCAGTTGTATCGCAGAAGCATGATTCAATGTCAGTTCTTGAAAACCTAAAGTCAGAGTATTTTAGTTAGAGGGTAATATGTTTAACGAACAAACCACCATCGAAAATGGAATGATTGACCGTTTAAAAGGCTTAAGCGGAGTAAAGTGGAATTACTGCCATGGTGGGAGTTTGCCTAAGCAGGCCCACGATATCTTTGTCGATACTTGGCTGAAAGAGGCGCTTTGTTCGTTAAACCCTGATATTGGTAACAATCCCGATCATGCCGATGAAGTAATATACAAACTTCGTGGTCTGATCTTGGAAGCTAAGTACACAGGTTTAGTCAAAGCCAATGAGAATTTTCATGAATGGTTAATGGCAGAAAAAAGCCTACCCTTTGGTGAAAATGGTGATCACATCACCATCAACCTGATTGATTTCAATAACATTGAAAACAACCATTTTGTTGTCGCGCAGCAAGTCCATTTTATTGCTGCAACAGAAGTGTTCTTCGATATCGTTCTTTATGTGAATGGTATTCCGCTGGTGGTAGTGGAAGTGAAATCGGTCACTCGACCAAGTGTGACTTGGCAAGATGGTGCAGCTGATTTTATGGGTGGAGAAAAGCACTACTGGAAGCATGTCGAGCCTTTCTTTGTGCCCAATCTTTTATGTGTTGCGTCAGAAGGGAAAACGTTTGGTTATGGTGCGATTAATGCGCGCGTGAAAGATTGGGGTCCGTGGCATAACACTGAGCAGCGAGATGAAATTCCAGCTAGCCTAGAAACAGTATTGGATAGCTGTAAAGGTTTGTTAAATCCTGAAACCTTGCTGCAACTACTAGCGTCATTCGCGCTGTTTTCAACAGTGAAGACAGGTAAAGACACGCCACCTAAACGCATTAAAATTCTGCCTCGTTACCCGCAATTTGAAGCGGCCAAACAAATAGTCGAGCGAGTGAAAAATGGTTATCCGAAAAAAGGACTTATCTGGCACTTCCAAGGCTCAGGTAAGTCATTGTTGATGCTTTATGCCGCTAGAATGCTGCGTGCGGATAACAAGTTGAATAATCCAACGGTGTTGATTGTGGTGGATCGTCGAGATCTCGATAGCCAAATCAATGAAACCTTTGGCGGGGCAGATGTTAAAAACCTGATTAAAGTGAAAAGCTGTAAAAAGCTTGGTGAACATCTTGCGCAAGATAGCCGTGGTATTTTAATCACCACCGTCTTTAAATTTAAAGATGTTGAAATGGATGATAATAATCTTGATGGATTAAACCGTCGCGATAATATTATTGTGCTGGTGGATGAGGCCCATCGCACTCAAGAAGGCTCTTTAGGGGATAAAATGCGTTGGGCGTTACCCAATGCGCATTTTTATGGTTTAACGGGGACGCCAATTTCAAACCTTGATCGTAATACCTTTAAGCTCTTTGGTGCCGATGAGGATGAAGGCCGTTACATGAACCGCTACAGTTATAAGCAATCCATACGAGACAAAGCCACCAATGCGGTGAAATTTGAACCTCGCTTGGCTGAACTGCGGGTTGATCGTGCCGCCATAAATGAAGCCTTTGAAGCAATGGCAGAAGAAAATGGCTTGAGTGATGAAGAGAAAATGGCATTGTCAAAACGAGCTGGCAAGCTTGCTATTATGCTTAAAGCCCCGAAACGAATGGCGGCGGTGAGTGACGATATCGCCAAGCATTTTGTTAGTCACGTAAAGCCGAAACAGATGAAAGGCATGGTGGTTGTTTATGACCGGGATGCCTGTATTCAAATGTATTACTTGCTTGGTGAAAAGTTAGGCTTTGAGACTGTAGAAGTAGTCATGAATCTTGAGCAAGCACCGATAGTGATCACAGAAGGTGATAAAAAAGGCAAGATGAATAAGGATTGGCGTAAGTGGAAGCAAGATCTTGAACTGCCTATTAGAGAAGAAGACTTCGAACGTTGGCAAGAGATTGATGCCAGTGATGAGAAACAAAAAGATCTTATTGAAGATTATAAAGATTCGAAGCAGTCGCTTCAGTTACTCATAGTGACAGCTAAACTACTGACAGGTTTTGATGCACCTATCTGTTATTGCATGTATCTTGATAAACCATTACGTGATCATACTTTACTTCAGGCAATGTGCCGCACCAATCGTTTGTATGAAACGGATGATATTAATAAACAAATGGGCCTTATCATTGATTATCTCGGGGTGTTTGAAAACTTGCGTACAGCACTTGCTTACGATCCTGAAGAGATTGACGGTGTGGTAGAAGGCATTGAAGCATTCAAAGAGTTACTGCCCTCACAATTGGATAAGTGCTTAAGCTTCTTCCCTAATGTTGATAGAAACCTAGAGGGTTTTGAAGGCATCATGGCTGCACAAGCTTGTTTACCCACCAATGAAAAGCGAGATGAGTTTGCTGCGGCTTTTGGTGTATTAGCTAAGCTATGGTCTGCAATTAATCCTGATGTATTCCTTACGCCTTTTCGAGCTGATTATAAGTGGCTGGTGCAGATTTACGAATCAGTTCGTCCAGTCGGTCATACTGGTGCCCTTGTGTGGGCGGCATTAGGTCCAGAAATCATTAAAATGATCCATGAACATACGGATATCAATCGGATCCGCAATGATATTGATGAGCTAGTTATGGACGAACATGCGATCTTCACCTTGACGGAAAAAGAGCAAGAACAGCGTGCAAGCCAATTAGAAATTGATTTAATGGGGCGCTTAAGAGGCAGTGGTAACCCTCAATTCGTCGCACTGGGTGAGCGACTAGAAAAACTCCGGCAAGATTATGAAGCCGGGGTGATCAAAGCGATTGATTGGTTGAAAGGGCTGCTTGATACTGCAAAAGAGACAGTCCAAGCGGAGCGTGAAACGGGCGAATCTCCAGTAACCAAAGAAGATAATAGACAAGCCTTAACGGAATTATTCTTGGAAACACGACCAGAAAGTACGCCAAAACTAATTGGTGATGTGGTTGAGCAGATAGATAAGATTGTAAAAGCCAAACGTTTTAAAGGCTGGCAAACATCTAACAGTGGCCCACGAGAGATCCAAAAAGCGCTACTTCTAACGCTGGCACAGTTTGGTTTAGGAAAAGATAAAGACTTGTTTGCGAAGGCATATAGTTATATTGAAGGGCATTATTGATATGATTTAACCAGCGAAAGCACTCGAGGTCTGCATCTTAGATCCCAAGAGTAACCCGCACTTGCTAACGCCTGAATATTAACTACAGTTTAGTGTTCAGGCGTTTCATAGGCGCTTGAACAATCCCATGATAGTCATATCAGCCCTTGCAGCTTACTGTTTAGAAAGCTGATAGCAGGCAAGGGCATTTTTAATGTTTGCTTAGTGCTTCGTTTATACTTACCGTTTTTATTAGCACGCTTTATTAGCAATCCCTTCTGCTCATTCCGCTTACTTTTCAATAAATGTCGATGGAATTACCTTTCATTTTCAACTGATTGTGATAGTCTGTTTCGTTAAATCAGCGCGGCTGAAAGGAATATAGTTAGTGCCTGGCTATCGTGAAACGTAGCGATTGCACTATGTCTATCTATATCATGTGGGTAATGAGCGTCTAAGGGAAGCGGTATGTCAGGGAAGGTAGTGCAACTCCATCAATTGATGGAGCATGAAGCGTTAAGCATTGAAACGGATTTTACTCATCTAAAAGATAATGATTTTAAATCCTATGTCGTCACTGGCGAGTCCTTATCGAGTCTTAAAACCGCGCTGACTCGCGGTGAAAAACTCTTACTGGCCGACAAACCCACAAAGCCTATGTTCATCATGGGCTTCGATGATGTGGAGCAAAGCGAGGAAGATAGACTCAAAGTTTTGATCCACGGCCTCAAAAGAATGCAAGTCAGGCGAGTGAATCCTGCAGTTAACAATGATTATCCAAAGGATGTCATTAAAGCCATCGATAGCCGTTTAGGCACAGCAAGTGGTGGGCTGAATATTGGTGGCATGATGTATGACAACCCATCAAAAGATACTCTGCATCCTCCAGCGGAAATGCCAGAACGCGTACCAGAAAAAGTCATTAATGAGCCAGTATCAGAGCCGCCTAAATCGAATATAGCGCCCACCTTTGGCATGGCGCCTAATCGGCTTATTTTTAAATTGGTGTATGACGATAAAGAGCAAACCAAAGCGGCCAACGTGCCTTATACCGTCATCATGGAAGATGGTAAAAATACCCAAATCACGGGCACGCTCGATAAGTCAGGCAAAGCGGAAGTCCAGCCCGATACTAACCACGCCGCTTATATTTTGTTTGGCGATGAAGCGTTGGTGGCTGAGGCGCAAAAGTCACTTGATAACGCTTATTCCAAGCTCGATAACGCCATTAATAACAAAGCCAAACAAAGCGCTCAACATGCCTTTGATACGCTGAATAAGCAAGAAAAGGTACCCGTCACCCAAGCCTTTGCCGATGCCGTTAATCACAAACTGGATGAGCTTAATCAACAAAGCCAGGCCTTTAATAATCAATCTTTTTTAAGTCAATCCTGGGACATGGCCAAAGCCACCCAATCCGGTGCCACCAGTGGCGTGACCGAATACTTACCTGACTTAGGTGATTTTGGCGAGCTGCTCGATGCGGCAGACATTAACGTCACCATGCTGATAGAGGCCATTGTGACAGGTGATGTCGATGCACTGGAGGATAAATTCCAAGCTTGGAAAGAGCGCGGCAAACAAGGCATGTGGGAAGCATGCGACACCATGGAAATGCTCATTCTATTGCTGAGTGACAGCCAAGGGCGTGAGCTGATTGCCAGTTTACCAGCACGCATGTTGGCGGCGTTGCCGCGTGACAAAGTGGTTGAAATGAGTGCTTACCATGCCACGCAATTAGGCATGGATATCGCAGTAGTGAGTGGTGGTACCGCTTTAGGTGCGTTTGCTGGGGGTGTCGGCGCCCCGATTGCTGGTGCATCGCTCTTGCTTGCGGCGAATGGTCGTAAAGCGGGTAAGGTGCTAGAAGAAACCGTTGAAGTACTCGGGGAGATGAAAGATGCTCTTAAAGTGGTACGTAATAACAACACCAAAAAACAGCTGTATAAAAAAGATCACTCCATCCCTAATGATCAACAGGATCTCAATACCCGCACCTTTGTGACGCCTTTGAAAGAAAAGGCAGCTTCTAAAGATAAAGAAGCTAACAATGATTTTACTTCTGAAAATCAATCATTCCGTGAAAAAATATCTAACTTATCGGAATCGGATAAATTGTTGATTGATGACGTTGCAACTTTCAATACTCTAGGGATAAGTAA
The DNA here is from genome assembly GCF_023284005.1 of Shewanella surugensis. Lineage (GTDB taxonomy): Bacteria > Pseudomonadota > Gammaproteobacteria > Enterobacterales > Shewanellaceae > Shewanella > Shewanella surugensis. The sequence goes on along the minus strand of NZ_JAKIKS010000005.1, from coordinate 69,238 downwards.
TGCTGATGCACATAAATATGTAACTCAATCTTCAGACGGCCAACTTATGATAGAGACGTTACGTAAGTCAGATCCTTCGGCCAGTGATGCTATTTTAACAAGTCGAGCCATAGATCTAGTAAGATCTGGTAATTCTTTGCCTGAAGCGATGATAATAGATAGCCCATTGATAAAGCTTGTTCCATCTGGTGGTGAGTTATCCGGCTACTCTCCATTCTTTACGACTCAGAATGAATTAAACGCAGCAGTTAAAAGTGGACGTTCATTTACTGACTATTTTGGATTGCCAGCCACTAATGATTCTGATAGATATGGTGTTTTTGAAATAAAACCACACACTAAAGCCACAGTATTCTCTTCTAATGTTGCTCCTACGACTGAATTAGGGGGGGTATTTAAAACGAATGCAGGTGGATTACAAATTATTACGCCACAGCGATCTGAGTTTACCGATCCTGTGTTTGTTGAAGTAGTAAATAACAATAAAGGTTATTAATATGAATAAAGTATCTGAACGTAACTTAAAACAGTTAGCAGAAAATCTAGAATTAATGTTGATTAAATATTCATCAGTGGATGATGCAGCAAAGGCACTATTAAGAGCACTTTCTGATCTAATCCAATCGGCTAAAAATGGAAGTTTGAAAAATAATGTTGAAAATGTTCCTGGTAGAATGAGTTTTACTGAAAGGGGACTATCACAATACAGGGATTTAGAGGAAGCCTATGCTTTATTCAAACTAGAGGTTACATTAGGGGATTTTTCTGACTTATATTGAGTTCTTCTTATATTTTTCCTGAATAAGACTTAGGCATCGATGATGCCTTGGTTCTTCTTTTAATTTCCATTTCAGGGCCGCGATTTATTAGCTACTTGCAAACACCCCATTTTTAAGCCATTATTTCTACATTGATATTTTTATATCTAGAGTCCGCCTCATTTTATGACGCGGATTTTTTTGTTTTTAGCTTATAGACACAAGCCTTAAGGCCTCGACATTGATTTGTCGGGGCTTTTTGCGTTTAGGGAGTCAAGCAATCATGAAAATCGGCCAACGCTTATTGATGTTCGGCTTCGCCTCTGCGGTGGCAGCGGGTGGCACTTTGATTGCCCAGCATGAAGGGCAAGTGCTGAGTACGTATGTTGATCCCGTGGGCATACTCACAAGCTGTTATGGCCACACAGGGAAAGACGTGTCAGCAGAGCAAGAGTTCTCAGAGCAAGAATGTTTGGAGCAGCTAGCAACCGACTTAAGCCAATTCAATTACAAGCTTATGGCGCTGACTCATCCGGTGACACTCACCGATGGTGAGCATGGGGCTTATCTGAGTTTTATCTATAACGTCGGCGAGTATGCGTTTAGAGACTCCACCTTGCGTAAAAAACTCCATGCAGGTGATAAACGGGGGGCATGCGATGAGCTATTGCGCTGGGTCTATGCCGGAGGTCGCAAGCTTAACGGCTTGATTAATCGCCGCACCTCAGAGAGGCAACTTTGTGTAAGGGATCTCAATGTTCAGTCTATTTAAAAGCAAGGCGGTGATTGTTGGGCTTGTCCTGGCAAGTGTGTTTGCCTTTGCGGTGTTGCGCCAATTACAGCTTGAGACCGCAGAGGCAAAACTTGAGGTGTTCAGGGGACAACAAGCGGCTCTGAACTTGGACTTAGACCGACTTAGGCAAACGGTGAGTGAGCAAGAAGATGAGCGCGTTAAATGGGTTAACGAGCGGGATTTGATTGCCGCCATCAATGCACAATATGAGCGTGAACAGGTTCAAATCAGTGCGCAGCTACAGGCTAAATATCGTGAATTGAATGAACTAATGGAGAAGAGCCATGAGATACAAAATTGGGGTGATATTCCTGTGCCTAATGATGTTATTGAGTTGCTCAAGCGTCCCGCCTGTGCGAACCGTGACCGTAACGAAAACAGAATATGTGTTGCCGCCCAGTAACATGCTAGTGCCGTGTTCAGTGCCTGAATATCAGGTTGAAACAAATGCGGACTTAGCCGAATACAGCTTGATATTAATCGCCAACCTTGCTTCATGTGAGGCAAGCTGGCAGCGCTTAAACCATTGGGTAGAGAGTAAACGATGAGCACGATTCAAGAATCTTTATTGCAAAAAATATCCTCAACAGCGAGCTATGGTGCATCGGTATCGACAGCCGCAGGCGGTGTACTCACTGAAAACGATTGGGTGTTGATCTCCGGTATCGGTTTAGCGGTCCTAACGTGTGTCATCAATTGGGGCTATCGCGCGGCGCAAAATCGGCGTGATAAAGAGCGTCATGAGTTGCAAACCAAATTACTTCAACAACAAATTGATGAGTATAAGAGGTGATGAATAATGTCGGGGAAGTGGACGACATTACAAGCAGAGTTCTTAAAAGCGCATGAGAAGACTGGAATAACAGCGAAAGAGTGGTGTGAGCAGCGTCAATTAAATTATTCAACCGCACGTCGCTATATTAAGCCGTTATCTACCAATGCACATAAGTTATCGACCAGCCCGGTGGCGAAGGCGAAGCAAGTCACCGTCGCTAATCGTAAGCAGAATAACCGTTTCGGCATTCAGAATAACTTACTGCATGGCGGTTACTCTAAGTATTTTAAGGATCCAGAACTCAATCAATTGGTTGAAGCCACGACACTGGAAGATGAGCTGTCCTTATGCCGTTCTCGTATTCACCTCATTATTAAAACCATAGAGCAGATCCAGGCGCAACTTGATAATAAGCCATCCACTGAGATTGCTTCCAGTTTGTTTGAGTCACTGTTTCAAGCTGAAACGGCCCTGGATAAGAACATTGCCCGGGTAGAGTCGATCACCAAAACCTTATCTAGCATTGAGATTGACCAGCTTAATCAGAAAAAAATCATAGCCGATACCAAGAAAAGTATTGTGATGAGCAAGTCTATTGTTTCGAACCGTCTCAAGAGTGAAGTGCAGACTGAGTTAGCCAGAATACAAGTCAAAGTGGCGGAGCGTGAAGCGGGTGGTACCAATAAGCTGGACGATTTGATTGATGAAATGGCCGCCGCGAACACGACCGATGTGGTGGTTAAGCCATGAACAGCCATATAAAACCGATGACGGCTAAGTTTGGAGAAGAGACTTGGCTGACGGAGGATGAGCGCTTTAACTTGGATGAGGCGGCATTGCTTAAGCGTTGTGCACCTTATTTGAGTTGTTGGTGGTGGCGGATCAACAACCTCTATATTGTGGCCGATGAGTACGGTAAATCAGTGATGTTTCGGTGTCGCCCCGCGCAAGTGTCATTTTTCTGTGTGATGTGGTTTTTAAATATCATTTTAAAAGCCAGGCAGTTGGGCTTTAGCACCGCGATTCAGATATTTATTTTAGACCATGCTCTGTTTAACAACGACAGACAGTGCGGCGTGATTGCACAAGGCTTGAGTGAAGCTACCGCGATTTTTGCATCAAAAATATTGTATCCCTATGTCCGGTTACCCAGTTGGTTAAAAACAGGGCGCAGAGCGGTGACAAGTAAGACCTCTACGGCGATTTACTTTGCTAACGACAGTTATGTGCGTATTGCGGTTTCATTTCGTTCAGGCACCTTGCAAGTGCTGCATGTATCGGAGTTCGGCAAAATTTGTGCGCAATATCCGCTCAGAGGCGATGAAGTCAAATCCGGCTCACTCAATGCGGTCCATAAAGGCTCATTACTCTTTATTGAATCGACAGCAGAAGGTGCGGCGGGGCATTTCTTTGATATGTCGATCATTGCAATGGAAGTGCTCGATAGTGGTGTTGAACTGACCTTTCAAGATTATAAGTTTCACTTTTACCCATGGTGGTTAGATCTTAAATATACCTTACCCGCTCCCAGTAAAGGCTTACGGTTAACGAAGGGACAGAGTAAGTATTTTGAGTCCGTCGAAGCGTGTATGCATATCACGTTGACCGATGAACAAAAGGTCTGGTATATCGCCAAAGACCGCAATCAAGAAGGCAAGATGAAGCAAGAGTTTCCTTCTACGCCCATGGAAGCCTTCTTAACCTCCGGGCGCAAAGTGTTTGATGGCGACGATTTAATGCGGGCAGAAGGGCGCTGCTTAAAGCCGTTGATTGTGTATGACATCAATCCTAATACGGGTCACAAGAAAAAAGTGACTAACAAAGTCGATTTATCCTCTAAAGCCACCGACAAACTCGCCCTGGCAACATCGGGTTATTTGTTGGTGTGGGAACTGCCGGATCCCGATGAGGATTATGCTATTGGCGGGGATGTAGCCGAAGGGTTGGAGCATGGCGATAGAAGTTCGCTCGATGTTGTGGCTAAGTCAGATGGTCGTCAGGTCGCTCATTGGTTCGGGCATTTAGACCCCAAACGCTTTGCCAAGCTACTTGCCCATGTTGGCCGTGAGTATAACCTCGCCTACATCGGACCGGAGCGTAACAATCATGGCCATGCCACCTTGCAAGAGCTGGTGGATATTTATCCCGTGAGCCGTATTTATCATGAAGAACATATTGATCGCGAAGATGTTGATGAAGAGACATTGAAAGTGGGTTGGCATACCAGCGCCCAGTCTAAACCCCTGCTAACGTCCGGCTTAGATGACTTGCTCGTTAATGATGTTGATGGCATTCGATGGCGTGGTACCGTCGCTGAACTCAATATTTTTGTATATGACAAGAAAGGCCGCATGGGCGCGCAAACAGGTGGCTTTGATGATCAAGCCATGAGTTACATGATTGCCCAAGAAATGAGAGCCAGAATGCCCAAGAGACGAATTATTGATGATAAGAATGCTCCCCAAAACAACAATCATTGGATGGCGAGATAATGGATTACGTTAAAAAGACCGCTGAAGGCTTTACGCTAACGCAATTATCTAACGTGATGGGGGCAATCGATGCCCAGCCCGAATGGCGGGGGCCTTCGTCTATTGCCTGTGCGTATTATGATGGCGATCAACTGATGGCGAGTAACTTAGTCTTGTCAGCCGCGAGCGTGTTTTCCCCCATTGGCGTGCAAAGTTCTGATGATGCATTAAATGGCTTCATTAAAACCGTGACACCGACAGTGGCGAAACCGCTTATCGAGCTGGGTTTGAATGAAAACTTCTTTGGTGGGGCCATTTATTCTGAACAAAAAGGCTATGCGGCGAAAAAGTCGGATGCTTATTTGGGCAGTGATAGAACCTGGGGGTGGACGAACAATTTAATGCGATGGCTCTCTGAGCAAACAGGCGGCTCTCCGTTTCGCTCTGGCGGCATTGATATTGCACCGCAATCGGTTGAGCATATGCTTAAGTTTATGGGTGGTGGAGTATTACAGTTTGCTCTTCGTTTGCAATCTTTGGGGGCGAATGTCAAAAGCGGTGAGACGGTTGAGCGTAATGATCTGCCTTTTGTCAGACGCTTTTATAAACAGTTATATCACAAGGCATCGATTGGTGAGTTTTATACCGCAAAAGACGTGTTAGCGGGCTACAAAGCAGACTTGAAGCTGTTATCCGGTCAGGATAGATCTGACTTTATCGCTAAGTATAAAAATGAGCTAACGCTGCAGGCCTATGCGTCAGGCGTTGAAAAAGCCTTACAGCAATTGAACAAGAAGAAGCGGGCGGTAGAAGCTAGTCAGTTTTCAAAGGCTGAGAAGAAAAGTAAAATAGAACTTATCGAGAATAAAAAGGTCGAATTGAGCCTGCGGTTTTCTAAAAAACGACTGGCTTTAGGGTTAGTTAGTTTGAATTGATTTGTTTTAGAATAGAAAAAAGTTAAGCTATCTAAGCCCTTCCAGGCTGACTGTTAGCTGTAGGGTGACATCAATTAATATGAGAAATTTACAAATGTCCTGTGATGATTCAATTTTCAAACAATATGAAAAATATAGACAAGTCGGTATGGAATTGAATAATAAGTTTCTAGAAGAGCTTGATTCTAATGATATGAAGATCGCTTTGAGAGCTTTAGGGGTGTTGAAAAATAACAAGGTGTCTCTGTCTGCTGATGACGATATGGATAGATGTTATGATTTTATGGTCCATGATTATAAGAATAAACATGGACAAAATTTAGTGAGTGCATACTGGGATAAAAATAGGGATGTATCTCAAGAAGACAGTTTAATCATAAAGTCTTGTTTATCATCAACAAGTTCACTTTATGAGGTGATCAGTGTAAATTGTACAGAAAAAACGATTGAACTTCATGACTTGATGCATCCTGATAGAGATAATATTCATATAGTCGATTTTGGATTGAGCTCTAGTCAAATGATTAAAAACTTTATTTTGTATTCACGGATCATTGAATTCAATGATTTTAATATGACTTCAGGTTCAGCACTAGTATTTGATCAATGTCATAAAGATATACTATTAGCGAAATATAAAAAGAAAATGAACACAGTCATGATAGGTGACAACCAGACTAAATTAGCCGCTGCATTTTTTAAGTTGTATCAACAGTACGGTTACACACAAATGGGATATAAAGAGGTAATAGATTGAATATGTTGAATGAATTTAAAGTGAAATTGACTTAAGAAAGCGACATTTCATTGCAGAGAGCATATGAAGCGACTTTTATACTTCATTTGCTCTTATTATGTTCACATAATGATTAACGTTGGATATCGTTGACGCATTAATTGCCAGAAGCCCCCACTCGAATCCATAACCACAACAGCGGTCCAATTATTTGGGATAGACTCAAAAACAGCATTTACTATTTTTTCTCCTCCCCCTTTTATTGAAGATGTAAGTGAAAAAAATTGAATGACTTTAGAGGAAGCATCTACAAGTAATTCAACACCAACAATATCCTTCATACCGAGCTGTGTAACAGGCTGTTTTTTTCCATTATCACTGAGATAATTGGACGCTAGAATTTTTCCATTGTAGATTTTCACATAATTAAGCTCGTCCAGAGATGCCAGATTGATAGATAAGTCATCAAATATTTCAGGAACTGTTCCTGCATTTCTTGCTCTGGATATTTTTTCTTTGCATTCCATAAGTTATCACTATGTTGCTCTGTAGAGCAGCCTTTGACTTGGTTGGTATGTACACAAGTATAAACATGAATTAAAGATGTGACTATTTTCCTAACAATTCTGTAATTTTGGCTTATTTAGTTCATTCAGCAACCTAAGAATTAAACTGTACCTATATGTCAGGATAGTTCTGGCGGAGCATTTAGGAAACTGCTTATTTTGTTTTGAGTCTCAAGAGTGATAACTCACATTAAGCATGTTTTTTTAGCCTGCTTTGAAGGTTGGTTAAACGTTTTTTGGAGGTCACGGTTCTTGCCGCCATGGTCACTGCCTTGTGTTGCCCTAAAAGCACCACAAGCTGCTTACCACGTGTGACGCCTGTATAGAGCAGGTTTCTCTCTAACAACATGTAATGTTGCATCGCCATGGGGATCACCACACAAGGGTATTCTGAACCCTGACTTTTATGAATGGATATAGCGTAAGCTAGTGAAACTTCATCCAGTTCATTAAAGGCATACAGTACCTCACGGCCATCAAATTCAATGAATAATTCATTGTCTTCAATATCCACACTGGTGACTCGACCAATATCACCGTTAAACACTTCTTTGTCATAGTTATTGACGGTTTGAATGACTTTATCCCCTGGGGCATAAGTCCAGCCAAAACGGGTCACTTTGGGATGGGCATTGGGATTCAGGGCTTCTTGCAGTGCAATATTTAAACTACGCGCCCCTAAGCCTCCTCGATTCATTGGGGCTAACACTTGAATATCATTAACTGGATCTAAACCAAATTTTTGCGGGAGTCGTTGCGTCACTACCATCATGAGTTTGTGGAAAAGCTCTTCTGGCTCATCACCTTGGATATAGAAAAAGTCAGTTTCCGCGCCTTTGGGGGTCTCCTTGGGGGCTTTGCCTTTATTAATATCATGAGCACCGGTAATGATTTGCGATGTGGCCGCTTGACGGAATATCTCGGTTAACCTTGCTACGGGGATTTGCTCAGAACTTATTAAATCTCTTAGCACAGAGCCTGGTCCAACAGAGGGTAATTGATCGATATCACCGACTAATATGACGGCACATTCGTCTGGAACAGCACGAAGTAATTGATTCATCAACACCACATCCACCATTGAGCTTTCATCGACAATTAATAGATCGGCTTCTAATGGGTTTTCGGCATTGTGTTTAAAATCAAATTCACTAGGATCAAATTCAAGCAGTCGATGGATGGTAATGGCAGATTCGCCTGTTGATTCAGCCAGTCGTTTAGCCGCTCGTCCGGTTGGTGCACAGAGTAAGACTTTGGCATTTTTCGCTTTAATAATTTTCAGTATACTATTAACGGTCGTGGTCTTTCCGACACCAGGGCCACCCGTTACAATACAAAACTTATGTTTGATGGCTTGCTCTACAGCAACTTTTTGTGACTGAGATAAACTCATTTCGTTCTTTTTTTCGACCCACTGAATGGCCTTGTTAATGGGGATTTGAGCCCAAGCACTTTGACCTCTCAATAAGCGCATCACATGATTTGAAACACCTAATTCGGCGCGATAAAGGGGGGCTAAAAAAAGACACGGTATATCATTTATCACTTCAGGTGTGAGTCGTTGTTCATTGACTTCACACGAAATGGCTTGTTTGATGGTGTCTTCAGGGATTTCGAGAAGTTTAACCGCATCGGCTATCAGAGAATCATGGGGTTGAGCACAATGGCCTTGGCCTGATGTTTCCTGTAACACATGGCGTACTCCCGCTTGTGCCCGAATGAGTGACTCACGGTCAATCCCTAATTGTTGAGCGAGTTCGTCAGCGGTTTTAAAGCCTATACCGTGTATATCTAGCGCTAGTCGATAAGGGTTTTCGGACACCTTAGCCACCGATTTATCACCGTAGGTTTTATAAATGCGGACTGCTCTGGCGGTACCGACACCATGAGATTGAAGAAAGACCATGATTTCGCGGATGACTTTCTGTTCAGACCAAGCTGAAGTGATTTTTTCACGCCGTTTTTTACCAATGCCGTCAAGTTCTAATAAACGACTCGGATCTTGTTCAATAATGTCAAAAACATCTTCACCAAAGGCTTTGACTAAGCGTTTGGCAAAATGAGGACCAATGCCTTTTACCATCCCCGAACCGAGATACTTTTCAATGCCTTCAATCGTATTGGGCGTGACAGTCTTAATCTGTTTGACCTGAAATTGTACTCCGTGACGATGATCGTTAAACCAAACGCCCGCCGCATCCACAAATTCACCTGGTGTGATAGAGGGGGCACTGCCCGTCATTGTCACTAAATCCAGTTGCCCTTTACATTTGACGCGGATCACGAAGAAACCACTTTCTTCACTGTGGAAGGTTACGCGCTCAACAGAACCCTGTAGATGAACCATAGGTTGATGGTCGGCGTGTCTTGGTTGAGTATTGGTCAATGACATAGGTTTGTTTTACTTATTAAAAGTGGGGTAGCAAAGGCACAATGCTAACCCCTATGTATTGTATTGCAGTGTTTCTATCACTTAATCCATCATGATAGCAAGTCATTAAGTGGAATTGACGTTTAAACGGTGTGTTTCTGGGCTGTAAAATTACGCATTGTACAGTCCTTTATGTTCATACATCCTAGGATTTGTTCTGCTGGAACACTTAGGAAACTCTAGGACTAAAATGGTCTAAATTTGGTCTAGTGAAAAGCCAAAACAGACCGATTTAGACCACTTTTGTTAATTTTTAAAAAGTATAAACATAATGTTATCAGTTGTTTATGGGTTTAACATTCCCACGTGGAGGGTTCGAATCCCTCCCTCACCGCCATATTTTGAGAAAGCGACCTTTAAGGTCGCTTTTTTGCTTTCAAATGAAAGCGAATACATTTTCTATGAAATTCCTATCTCCACGTGTCACCTTGTTGAGTTTACTCTGTTGTTAATCATGATCTTATTAGTATTTATCGCTTGCAGCGGGCTAAGGTCGTGGATTCCCATCCACACTGGGATTAGGAGGACTGCTCGTCCTTATCCTCCTAATAACCTCCATAACGCCCGACGGAGTAGAAGCACTTCAATTTTCGATGAACAAAAATAGTTACCGCCTCATATTTGCCGTCCGTGGCTCAACTAAGGCTATTTCGACATCCTGTCTTAATCACACTATTTTTTATCGAAAAGTTAAAGTTACTCCGATGGGTAAATGTGGTAATCCGTTAGTGTTTTTGGATTACATTGGTTAACTGTACTTATTGCCTGCGACAGGCTTATGTGTAAATACAAAAATAACGCGCCGTGGATATGTTCCTATAGGCTCAGACGAAAACCTCCCTGTTTCCGATGGTTATTCTTGTATTCACACTTATCTTGAAAAGCCAAAGCAGTGGATCTCTTCGATTTATTGGTGTTCATATTTGATGCGTTTAATATGGCAACAAGGTCCATGTTTAAGAGCCAGAGTAGGGAGGTTTTCAAATGAAAGTGGATACATTTTATCATTGGATTTATCTGGTGTGGGTAAAGTGTAGTGTTATTTTCACCTGCGCTGAAGCTAAGGTCGTGGATCCCCATCCACACCGGGGCAAGGAGGACTGCTCGTCCTTAACGATATCCCTATCTAAAGGCCAGTTCGATCTGCTGTAAACGGATTTACGAATGCCGTGGTAGCAAGGATGCTAAAGAACGGCCCAGTCTCTCGCTCATAGAGGCCATGATATTGGCCTTCTCCCTCTAATGACCTCCATAACGCCCAGACGAAATTACATGCAGTTAATTACGGGCTTCATGCTTACTAAAAAATCATTAACACTTCCGATGGGATGTCCTATCCCGCGAAAGCTAACCGTATATCCCTATACGTTTCACATGATTTGTTGAATGCATTTCAGCAATTTCGATGGGGGGATCTTAAAGATAGCGGGTTGCTTCTAATTGGGCTTGTTGGTAACACTGAGTTTTGTGTGGGTGTTGCCATTGGAAGGGCTAAAGGAGAAGGTGAGTGTGGTGAGTAAAAGTGATGATATGAAAGGTTTTAGTATAAATGGCTGATGCTTAGATGAAAGTTTATTGATAGCATTAACTGATTGGTATTGTTTATTATCTTTACCTTAATGAAGGTTTGGTGCTCAATAAAATACGTTAGATTGTTTTACAAAGAAAACACCGTCACTCTATTGTTTCGCGAAGTGATAGTCTGTGTCGTTGTCTGTTTCTCTCTTATTACGAAATATGAATTAAAAGGGTCTGTTTTCGTATTAAAATCACGATCAATGATGCCACTCTTAGATCTCAGGAATAATAGTTCGTTTAATGGAAGAGGGTAACATTCAATATGGAAACGATAGAAAACGGATTACGGGGTATTGAACCAAATTCAGTCAATGGTCTTATGTTGATCATGATGATGATCATTTTTATCTTAGGCCTCTGGTTTACGCATAAAAATAAGCATAGCGCCTTTGTTTAATACGTGCCTACGCTGCTGACCACAATGGGTATTTTTGGTACTTTTTTTGGTATTGTATTGGGGTTATTAGCCTTTAATCAGTTGGATATTGAAGCCAGTATCCCTCCTTTACTCGATGGCCTTAAAACCGCGTTTATTACCAGTTTGGCGGGTATTTTTTCATCGTTAGTGTTTAAAGTCTTATCAACGTTTTCTTTTTTACAACCTAAAAAAGCCAAAGTGAGCGTATCACAGGCAACGCCAGAAGCGATCCTTGATGCGATGCAAGCTCAAGTATCAGAAATTAAACAATTAAAAGATGCACTGGTGGGGAATGAAGAGTCTACTTTATTTGGTCAATTAAAAATCCTTCGGGGTGATATTAATGATAATGCAAAATTTTCACTAAAAAATACCCAAGAACAAGCTGTTAATCAGCAAGCTGTTTTTGAAGGATTTTCTGAAAAACTTTGGCTTAAGTTGCAAGATTTCGCCGATACCTTATCTAAATCAGCTACAGAGCAAGTTATCGAAGCGTTGAAGCAGGTTATCAATGATTTCAATCATAATTTAACGGAGCAGTTTGGTGATAATTTTAAACAACTTAATGAGGCGGTGCATAAATTAGTCGATTGGCAAGAAAACTATAAAAATCAATTAGAGCAGATGCAATTGCAATATGAACAAGGTGTGCAGTCTATTCATGCCACTGAGCTGTCAATTGCGCATATTAGTGAGCACAGTCGCGCCATCCCTGAATATATGGACAAGCTTAAAAGTGTCATGGAAGTGAATCAGCATCAGCTCAAAGAACTTGAACGTCATCTCGATGTATTTAAACAGATGCGTGATAAAGCGGTGGCAGCTATTCCACAGATCCAACAACACGTTGAAGGGGTGATCAGTGATATTGCTTCGGCAGTGAGTACCGCAAGCGATCATTATAAATTACTCCTTTCAGATTCAGATGATTACATTAAGACACATGCCGAAATATCCAATGAGCTGCTGGATAAATTTGCCAATGAAACAGAGAAAGGGATCACCCGCATCGATGAGCGTTTAATTGAAAGCTCAACACAGATCAGCAACAACATTGATACGGCTGCCAATGCGTTTACCGACAATACAGCACGCACCAATCAAAGCTTACAAACGAGCTCAGATCACCTTCAATCTCAAACAGACGTCATCAAGCAGCATTTACACGATGCGGTAAGCGAAATAAACAGCACGATGCGTAACATGATAGAAACGTTAGTGGTCGATGCAAAAGAGATGACATCAACCATGAAGCAGGCGAATCAGAATTTAGTCGCAGACACTGAGCATGTACGCGATAGCGTGGTGAAGTCAGCTGATAAATTACAACAAAGGCTGAATGAGGTGATTGATGAGGCGGCGACTCAACAGATTGACCAAGCAAAACGCACTTTTAATGCCATGGAGGAACAAATTAAGCAGCAAGTCGGCTTAACGGGTGAAGCGGTTGATTCTCAATTGAAGCTGATCGATACGGCAATGCAGCAAGAAATTAATCGCGTTATGAATGAGATGGGGCTTGCGTTAGCGCAAGTGAGTGGTCGTTTTGTTCAAGACTACACTCGACTGACTGAAGCCATGAATGAAGTCATTAATCAGCAGGTTGCTTAATGAATACACTCTTTGGCTCAAGCGACAACATGCAAGACAGTGGCGAGCATTGGCTGACAGTGTCTGATTTAATGGCGGGGCTGATGATGGTGTTTTTATTTATTGCCATCGTTTTTATGCTCAACACTCAAAAAGAAAACAATAAAATCAAAGAGATGACAGTTGCGTACCAACAAAATCAAGTGGCGATTTTTGAAGCGTTAGAGCAAGAATTTCAACATGATCTGATCCGATGGGGTGCAAGGATCGATAAAGAAACCTTAGCATTTAACTTTCAGTCACCCGATGTGTTATTTGCCAATAATGAAACCACATTAAGCGCAACTTATAAGCAAATTTTAGATGACTTCTTCCCGAGATATATCCATGTATTAACGCCATATCGTGATTCATTAGATGAAATCAGAATCGAAGGTCATACTTCCAGTGCAGGATTGCGGGGCTCAACACAGGCCCAAGCCTATTTTTATAATATGCGACTGTCACAAGGCCGAACCTGCGCCGTTTTAGAATATGGTTACGGGTTAATGCCGAATGAATCGGATTGGATAAAGGCGACCATTGCCGCCGTGGGCTTTTCTTCCTCCCGCTTAATCATGCAAGACGGCGCTGAGGACGCGGCTATGTCAAGACGAGTGTCATTTAGGGCGATCACCAATGCCGACATTCAAATTAAACGGATCTTAGAGGCGCAATAATGAAGCTCAATGTCGACTTTAGCGCACTGCATCAGGCGATTGCGCCACTCGGTAAAGTGGCCGCGTCTTTTTCAGTGACGCGTCATGTCAATGAATTAGAAAGTATCGCTAGTCACTTAACAATAGGTGTGATTTTAGGTAAAGATATTCAACTCGATGAGATCGATGGTTCCCATGGGGTCTTAAGTTACCATGGCGATCAGGTGATGCTGTATATTCCTGATCAAGGTGATGAAATTCAGTTTATATTAGAAGATGGCAAACAGGGGTGTAGGATCCATGTGGCCGAATGTTCAACATTAGAGCTAATGAGAGAAACGGGCCGTTTTGATCGCTATAAAGTGATTAACCGTGTTGATGGTTTCTTCCCTGTTTTTGGCCGTAATTTCAAATTAAAGCAAGATATAAAAGGTGAAGCAGATTTAGGCGTGTGTAAAAATTGCTTAACGCTGCTCAATTATCAGGGCTATTCGAGTCAAGGGCATAGGGTGAAAAATCAAGTTGTTAATGCTTTTTCATTTGAGCAATTGTTCAGTACTTACAGTGCGCATTTTAACAGCTTGCCCAGTAATAAAAAAAAGGGTAATTATACCGCCGATTGGGATTCCATCTCCACTCAGTTAAGAAGTGAATTAGATTACACCTGTGAGCAATGTGACGTGAATTTAACTCAATATACTAAGCTGTTGCACGCGCATCATGTTAATGGCAATAAGGCGGACAATGGCCGCAGCAATTTAAGGGCGCTGTGTATTGATTGTCACAAGAAACAACCTCATCACAGCCATATGCGAGTTAGCAATGAAGATGTGCTTATCATTAATCGCCTTAGGCGTGAGCAGCACAAATTTGATGTGTTTGATTATCAGCAGTTACGTGACTGCGCCGATACTGCGCTTGATGGCTTATTGCAAAAATGCCAAACCATGGGTCTGCCGCAAGGGGAGCTGGGGGTGGTAATTAATGCTGATGTCAATCCTAAACCTAAACCCAAACCCAAACCCAAACCCGGTAAGGATAACGGCAACCGAGATAATAACTGGGATAATAATAACTGGATTGCGATCGATCTCTGTTGGCAGAAGCGTAACGTCGCCGTGCTCATCAAGAGCGAAAACACGGCAAGATTACAACGCCACGGCTGGACAGTATTTAGTGCCTTTGAGGCTTTGAATGAGTTTGAACGCTTTCAAGCTAAAGTCAGATAAGCGCTTATGGCACACTTGCTTCAGTTTGGGTGCTCAAATTGTTAACTAAGGCTTTAATTTTTCTCTCATCTTTATCGTTATTTACTGTATGATATGCGGTTCATTATTTGGATCAATATCAAGCGGATCATGAGGGCTTTATGGCAACGCCAGCAACAAAACCAGCAAGGACAAAAACACTAGCAAAAAAGGCCGCCGTCGGCTTTGAAGAAGCCTTATGGGACAGCGCCAACAAGCTGCGTGGTAGCGTCGAGTCATCAGAATACAAACACATTGTATTGAGCCTTATCTTCCTTAAATTTATCAGCGATAAATTTGAAGTGCGTAAAGCTGCGATTGAAAAAGAATACGGCGCAGAATACCTCGACATGGTGGACTTTTACACCATGGAAAACGTGTTTTACTTGCCCGAAGAGGCGCGTTGGTCATTTATTCAAATTAACGCTAAACAAAACGACATCGCGGTTAAAATTGACAGCGCCCTGCACAGCGTGGAGAAGAACAACAAAGCCCTCGCAGGTGCACTACCTGATAATTACTTTTCCCGCTTAGGCTTAGATGTTAGCAAGCTGTCTGCCCTCATTGATACCATCAATAATATCGATACGTTACCGACAACAGCTGCTAACGCTAATGAAAGTGCCCACAGCGAAAAAAGTGCCCACAGCGCGGAAAGTCCCAACAGTGGAGAAAGTCCCAACAGCACAGAGCGCGCCAAGAGCGAAGAAGATATCGTCGGCCGGGTGTATGAGTATTTTTTGGGTAAATTTGCTGCCACCGAAGGCAAAGGCGGCGGAGAGTTCTATACCCCCAAGTCTATCGTGACTCTGATTGCCGATATGATTGAACCGTTTTCGGGTAAAATTTACGATCCTTGCTGTGGCTCGGGTGGTATGTTTGTGCAGTCGCTTAAATTTATCAACAGCCATAACGGCAACCAAAAAAACGTGTCGATTTACGGCCAAGAATATACCAATACCTCCTATAAGCTGGCGAAGATGAATCTGGCGGTGCGCGGCATTTCCGGTAACTTGGGTGATGTGGCAGGGGACAGTTTCTTTAAAGATCAGCCCCCCGACTTGAAAGCTGATTACATCATGGCCAATCCGCCGTTTAACCAAAAACAGTGGCGCAGCGACAACGAATTAGTCGATGATCCGCCAACGGGTAATGCCAACTACGCGTGGATCATGCACATGATCTCAAAACTCAGTGAACACGGCACCGCAGGTTTTGTACTGGCCAACGGCTCTATGTCGTCAAACACCAGTGGTGAAGGCGATATTCGCCAGCGCATTATCGAAAATGACTTGGTCGATTGCATGATCGCATTGCCGGGGCAGCTGTTTTACACCACCCAAATTCCGGTGTGCTTATGGTTTATCGCTAAAGATAAGCGCGGCAATAACGAGAGCGGCATGCTCAAACGCCGCGATCGCCAAGGTGAAACCCTGTTTATCGATGCCCGCGAGATGGGCTCTATGGTCAATCGCACTCTAAAAGAATTGACCGATGCTGACATTCAGGCGATCACCCAAACCTATCACACATGGCGCGGCGAAGATCTAGCAACGGAGCAGCAGCCAGAAAGCGCATATAAACAGCAGAGCTATGAAGATAAAGCAGGTTATTGTAAATCCGCCACTATTGCAGACATCAAGGCCAACGATTATGTGCTCACCCCCGGCCGTTACGTGGGCGCCGCCGAAATTGCTGATGACGGCATTCCGTTTGAAGTGAAAATGCAGGAGCTTAGCCAAACCTTATATAGCCAGATGAGCCAAGCAGAAGCACTCGATAATGCCATCCGAAAAAACTTGGAGGCACTGGGCTATGGGGAGTAGAGGGCAAGAGATAAACACCCAAGCCATATTTACTGACATTAAGCGGGTGATAGAGCAAGCGCGTACTCAGGTTAAACAAAGCGTTAATCATGCAATGGTGACAGCCTATTGGCAAATTGGGCGCTTAATTATTGAGGATGAACAACAAGGTAAGGTGCGTGCGCAATACGGTAAAGCACAGCTAACACAGTTATCTGAAAAACTGACTAAAGTGCTTGGGAAAGGGTTTTCAGTCAGAAATTTACGTAATATGAGGGCGTTTTTTGTTGCGTTTCCAAATCGGCAGACACTGTCTACCAAATTGAGTTGGTCGCATTATAACAAATTACTCAGTATCGAAAGTGAGCAAGCCCGACTGTGGTATATGCAAGAATCTGCACAGCAAAACTGGAGCGTACGTGCACTTGAACGTCAAATTGGGACGCTTTATTACGAACGTTTATTGTCGAGTCGAGATAAAATACCTGTTGAGCAAGAGGCCACTGAAAAAACAGCGCCTTTAGCAGAAACGGCTGAAGATTATCTACGCGATCCTTACATACTTGATTTTTTGAACTTAGACAGTGGCCATTATCAAGAGTCTGACTTAGAGCAGGGTATTATCAATAATCTGCAAAAATTTTTATTGGAACTCGGTAAAGGGTTTGCGTTTGTGGATCGCCAGCAACGCATAATCACTGACGATGGGGATTATTTTATTGACTTGGTATTTTACAATTACCACCTTAAATGTTTTGTACTGATAGATTTAAAACTGAATAAGTTAAGTCATCAAGATGTAGGGCAAATGGACATGTATGTACGCATGTATGAACAACACAAACGCCAAACGACGGATAACCCCACCATAGGTTTGATTTTGTGCTCAGAAACTAATAATACTGTAGTGAAATACTCGGTGCTGAATGAGAGTAAGCAACTTTTTGCTTCTCAATATATCACCCACCTTCCCACCGAAGAAGAGCTGTGCATTGAACTACAAAAAGAGCGTGAACGTGTGCAACAGCAGCTGAAAAATGCCGCTAAAGTCGCAGGTGAACGCCATGAGTAATTACACAAAAGTTAGCCTATATTGTCAGATAAATAAACGGGTTAACGCCATCCGTCAAAACTTGGAGGCACTGGGTTATGGGGAGTAGGAGGCAATCAATGAAATTGGAAGATTTTGCAGTTCACCAGAAAGGGTACGCATTTAAATCTAAAGACTATATTGAAGATGGAGTAGCTGTTGTTAGAGTTAGTAATTTGACTACTGATTCTATTGAAACATCAGATTTAAAATATGTTTCAGATGGTATAGCATTAGATAAAAGTAACTTTAGATTGCGTTATAATGATGTGGTGATAGCTACTGTTGGTTCATGGCCAAAAAACCCTGCTTCTGTTGTAGGTAAAGTAATAAAAGTACCTGATAATTGTGAAGAATTTCTTTTGAATCAAAATGCGGTTAGGTTTAGAGCTAATTCAAACGATGATAATGATCAATTGTTTTTATATTACCTACTTAAATCTAAAGAATTTTCTGATTATATAATTTCGACGGCGCAAGGAAGTGCGAATCAGGCAAGCATCACTTTAAAAGATATTTACGCATTTAATTTTCAGTGTCCTAGTCGTACAGAAAGGCAATTTATAGCAAAAAATCTCTCTGCTTTAGATAAAAAAATAAACCTCAACCGCCAAACCAACCAAACTCTTGAGCAAATGGCGCAGACCTTGTTTAAAAGCTGGTTTGTCGACTTCGATCCTGTGTTTGACAACCTCTTGATGAAACTGCTGGCTAAAGCTGATTTTAATCTCGAAGCGCTTAACGATTCTCTCGACAACCTCGATTTTGCCAATGATTTCCCTGCTGACTTTCCTGATGTGCTGCGTCATAAAGCACAATTGCGTTTGACGGCATTGCAAGCGGAAGCCGCCGCCAAAAATTGTGACTTAGCCGCACTTTTTTCAGAAAGTGCCCACAGCTCAGAAAGTGCCCACAGCTTAGTCAAGAGTCGCAGCGCAGAAAGTGCCAACAGCCAAGATAAGAGTCGCAGCCAAGATAAGAGCCACAGCTTAGACAGTGCCTACAGCGGAGTAGAAAGTCACAGTGAAGATAACAACATCCACCGCCATTTCCCCAGTGAGTTTGAATTTAATCAGCAGCTAGGGTGGATCCCTAAGGGGTGGGTTGAAAATACAATTGATGGACTATGTAAAATCAACCCTCAATCTTGGACTAAAAAAAATTCACCTGAAACAGTAAAATATGTGGATCTGGCTAATGCAAAGAATGGATCTATTGGAGAGGTTGCCAATTATGCATTTGAAGATGCCCCAAGTCGAGCTAGAAGAATTCTTCAACCTCACGATACGATAATTGGTGTTGTTAGACCCGCAAATAGATCGTTTGCTTACGTGAATGAAGAAGGTCTAACTGGAAGTACTGGCTTTACTGTTGTAAGGGCAAATCAAGAGAACTATAGAGCTTTTTCATATCTTTCATTAACAAATGAAGATTGTATTAAAGAATTTACCCGTATTGCTGATGGAGCTGCATATCCTGCTATTAAGCCTGAAGATGTAGCCAAAGCTGAATGTATCTATTCAAGCGAAAGCATTCTTAATGAATTTGAGATTTTAGTCAGCGCATTTATGAATAAGATTGCTACAAATGAGCAGCAAAATGAAGCCCTAACCAAACTCCGCGACACCTTACTCCCCAAACTTATTTCTGGTGAACTGTCTGTCGATGAACTGTCTGTCGATGAACTGTCTGTCAGTGCAAGAAAACACCCTAACAGCGCTGATGTTTCCGATGTTTCTAATGTGGGCCCTAATGTGGTTTTTAGTGAGTCAGTCGAGTCAGTCGCGAATGCGTCGCTTGCTGTGATGACTGCTGATCCCAGACTGATTGAATAGGAGATGTCATGTTTAATTTAAAGGCAATAAAAGACAGTGTGAGCAGTAAAAGCTACGATTTGGGCTATGGCTTGTATGCGTCAAACAGCGTTAGCAAGTTGATGATTGTCGATAACCAAGTGACGGCGAGCGTTGCAGGGCAACACTTGTATAAGGTGACGTTAGACTCTTTCGAAGGTGAGACGCAGGCAAGTTGTACTTGCCCCGCGGCGGAGTATCAGGATGTATGTAAACACGCAGTCGCAGTCGGATTGCAAGTCGAGCATTTGTCTACAGCAGAGTTGGCCGAGTTGGGCGCAGAGAGGGCTGAGCAAGATGATGAACGGGCGCAGTTAATGGCGTGGTTTGCGGCTAAACCTGCCACTGAGCTGGCTGATATTATTATGGATCTGTTAGAGGGTTCTGAGCATGAATACCAGAAATGGTCGCTGCTAATGTCATGTGAGCGAATGGCCAGTGATACCCAGACGGTGGACACAAGCATGTTGAGTCAACAAATCATGCTGGCCTTGCCAAAAGAGCAAGTATGGGACTGGAATGAGACTAGCGGCTACTTTGATGCTGCCGATGCCTTGTTTGAGGTGATTTTTCCTGCCATTGCGACATTGACCATAGAACAGCAGTGGGCATTGAACTTACAAGCCTTGATCCGCTTAAATGAGGTGCTGGAAGACATCGACGATTCAGGAGGCTTTCGTTTTACCATTGAAGGCCAGCTCAATGAGAACCTCAGTCAGCTGTTTAATCAGCTATCTTGGTCTGATGAGGAAAAAGCCCAGTGGTTATTTGAACACTTTAAAACCTATCAATATGATGTGTTTCCCAGTGTGCCCGATGATTTTAACATCACTGACACGGTGAACACGGCGTTTTTATCCCTGTGCCAGACGGGCGTTGATAACTTGTTGAAAGCGGGGGTAGATTTTGATGACTGGAAGCAAAAAAGTGTGTTTGACCGACTTATATCCGCTTTGGTTGAAGCTGCGCAAGCCCAAGGTGATTGGCCAAAACAGTTGCGGTTATTGATCATGAAAGCGGACTCTTCAGCGGATTATTTAAGGATCAGTGAGGATTGTTTAGCACGGGGTGACGAATTGGATGCCGAGCATTATCTTAAGCTGGCGTATCAATGTGTGAGTCGGCCTTATGATGAGCGGGACTGTAAAAAGTGGGAGATAAAAGTGCGTCTTGCCTTGGGGGAATGTAAACCCGCATGGACGCTTGCATGGCAGCTGTTTATGGACAATCCCAGTGTCAATGGCTTTAAGCAATTGCAAGCCTTAGAGCTGCAAACAGGGGTGATGGAGCCAGACTTGTTGCATAAGGTTGAGCAAGCACTGATTGAGGCATCGCAGCAAACACAGCCGGGTTTTCACCGCTTTGGGGCGGATATGTGTGAGGTGATGCGGTTTTACTTAGATCAGTGCACAGGGAGCCAAAGCAGCGAGGCTCAGCAGATGCTAGAAAAAGCCCGTGCTTGGGCTGCATCGCATTCAGTCGCACCAGATCAATGGGTCAAACTGGCCGATGTCATTATGACAGAACATCCCCAAGAAGCGATGGCGTTATATTATAAATCACTTAGCGCTATTATTGCTCAAACCCATAATGATGCTTACCGGGAAGCGACAGACTTATTGCTTAAAATCGAAAAGCAGTTAAAAGCTACAAATGGTAATTGCACGCAATTATATGACATGATTGGTGATATCATTAAACACTTTAAGCAAAAGCGTAATATGATGAAGTTGTTACGCCAGCATTTTCCCCAGTGTTTTTAGTTGTTGTGAATGAATGAGTGAAATGTGTTTTTAAATGGGCCGTCTTTTTTGTAGAGAGTGGCTGTAGCTTAACAGCCGCAGTAGCGATATATTTCAATAGGACAGTGCGATGACCGAGCTAAGCAATCCACAATTATTAACCGCATTACGGGCGCTATTACAGCGTAGTCGCACTGCGCTGCAAAAATCAGTAAACAGTGCCATGGTGCTGACTTATTGGCAGGTCGGACAATTGATCGTGGAAGATGAACAGCAAGGTGAAAAACGCGCGGCTTATGGTAAGCAGTGTTAAAAGAACTTGCTAGGGTATTAACCCGTGAGTTTGGTAAAGGTTTTGATCTCACCAATTTACGTAATATGCGCTGTTTTTATTTGGCATTTCCAATTCGAGAGACAGTGTCTCTCGAATTGAGTTGGTCACATTACAATCTACTTGCGCGTATCAACAGTGATCAGGCCAGAGAATGGTATAAAACAGAAGCCGTAACCCAAGGCTGGAGCGTACGTGCATTAGACCGTCAAATCGGTGTGTTGTATTACGAACGCTTCTTTGCCAGTAAAGAGCAAGCCAGCCAAGATGGCAGTGGCGTAAAGCAAGAAGCATTTGAAATGCTTTTTACTGATAGACTTGAAAATTGGCAAGTTGAACCATCAAGATGTTGGGCAGATGGACACCTATGTTCGTATGTATGACCAACTTAAAAAACAGCAGGATGATAACCCGACCATTGGTTTGATTTTATGCAGCGAAAAAAGCGAAGCGGTGGCTAAATATTCTGTGCTCGCCGATGGTAAACAACTGTTCGCGTCTAAATACTTACCGTATTTACCGAGTGAAGAAGAGCTTCGCCAAGAACTGCAACGTGAGCGCCAACTTATCACAGAACAAAAAAGAATAAGCGAATAGCCACTTAATTTAAAGAATAAGTTCATGGATGAGAAGCAATAAATGAAATTTACTGAAGCCAAATTAGAACAAGCGATTATTACATTATTAGGTGAGCAAGGTTATCCACACCTCAATGGTAGCGAACTGAAGCGTGATCAATCAGAGGTATTGATTAAAGCGGATTTGCGGGCGTTTTTACAACAGCGCTATCAGCATGCGAATATTACCGCGGGTGAAATTGACTCCATCATTCGCAAGTTAGAAACCTTACCTGCCAGTGATTTGTATAGCAGTAATAAAACCTTTTGTCAGTGGCTCAGTGATGGCTTTCTGTTAAAACGAGAAGGGTTAAAAAGAGAATCTAGCAGCGTTGCAGGAAGTGCTTCGCAAAAAGATCTGTATATTCAATTGCTCGATTATGACAATGTCGAACAGTTGGTTAGGCAAAGCCTGTTTGCTTCAGCAAAACTTGAATCCTTGCAACCTGAGCTGGCGCAGGTGGCCGAACCCAAAGCCGACTATCTTGTCAATAGTGTCGTCAATCAAGCTATCAATGATGCAATAGGCAATGATGATAATATTTACCGCCTTGTTAACCAGTTAGCGATCGAAGGTGCGACGGGGGAAAAACGCATTCCTGATGCTATTTTGTATATTAATGGTTTGCCGCTGGTGGTGCTTGAATTTAAAAGCCCCATTCGTGAAAAAGCCACTATTTACGAAGCTTTTAAGCAGCTGACCATTCGCTATCGCCGTGATATTCCGCAGCTGTTTGTTTATAACACCTTATGTGTGATAAGCGACGGGGTGAATAACAAAATGGGTAACCTGTTTGCGCCTTATGAGTTCTTTTATTCGTGGGGTAAAGTGACAGGCCAAGAGCGGGTTGCACAAGATGGCATTAACTCGTTACAAACGATGTTGCGTGGTTTGTTTGATAAAGCCCGTTTACGGGATGTGATGCGCCATTTTATCTTTTTCCCTGATGCTAATAATAAAGAGACGGGTAAAAAAGAAATTAAAATTGTGCCGCGTTATCCGCAGTATTATGCCACGAAGAAGTTATTTGAAAATATTAAACAACACCAGAAGTTACCCAACGGCGAGGGTGGCGATGGTAAGGGCGGGACTTACTTTGGTGCCACAGGCTGTGGCAAGAGCTTTACCATGCAGTTTCTATCGCGCTTATTGATGAAGAGTGTGGCGTTTAAGAGCCCGACAATTGTATTGATCACCGACCGCACCGATTTAGATGATCAACTGTCGCAACAGTTTGCTAATGCCAAAACCTATATTGGTGATAACAGTATTGAAACGGTGAAAAGGCGTGAACACCTGCGCGAGTTACTTAAAGGCCGCAATAGTGGCGGTGTGTTCTTAACCACTATTCATAAATTTACCGAAGATACCGAGCTGCTGACTGATCGCTGCAACGTGATCTGTATTTCTGATGAAGCCCATCGTAGCCAAGTCAATCTGGATCAAAAAGTGGTGGTGGATCTGGATAAGGGCACCATCAAGAAAAGCTATGGCTTTGCTAAATATCTGCATGATTCACTGCCTAACGCCACCTATGTTGGTTTTACGGGCACGCCTGTGGATGCGACCTTGGATGTATTTGGTCAGGTGGTTGACTCGTATACCATGACTGAATCGGTAAAAGACGAGATCACCGTGCGTATTGTGTATGAAGGCCGCGCCGCAAGGGTGTGCTTAAACAACAGCAAACTGGCTGAGGTTGAAGCTTATTATAAAGACTGCGAGTCTGCGGGCAGTAACGAACACCAAATAGAAGAAAGCAACAGCGAACATGAACGCTATTTTGGGCGATCCGGATCGTATTTGCGTATTGGCCCGTGACTTTGTTGAGCACTATGAAAAACGCCTTGAAGAAGGCGCCACCGTGGTGGGCAAAGCCATGTTTGTCTGCAGTGCCCGTGCTATCGCTTATCAATTTTATCAAGCGTTAGAGGAACTGCGTCTTGCGTGGTTTGAGGTGCTCGATACCGACAATGCTGCTGAACTTTCTGATCTTGAGCGTAAACGCGCCATCAGCGAAGGGCGAATAGCGGCGCCATCCGAACGGGTGAAAATGGTGATGACCCGGGGTAAAGACGATGTGCCGCGTTTATACCAGCTGCTTGGCAGTAAGGATGAGCGTAAGGAACGGGATAAGCAGTTTAAAAACAAGCATTCAAACTTCAAGGTCGCCATTGTGGTAGACATGTGGTTAACCGGTTTTGATGTGCCGTTTTTAGATACTATGTATATTGATAAACCGATCCAAAAGCACAGCCTTATTCAAACCATCTCGCGGGTTAGTCGTCAGTTTGAAGGTAAAGATAAAGGCTTAGTGGTGGATTATATCGGCATTAAATCGGAAATGAACAAAGCGTTAGCGCAATATTCAAAAACCGATGAAACCAATTTTGAAGATGTTGCCGCTTCTGTGATTGAAGTCAAAAATCACTTAGCGCTGCTGGCGTCATTATTCCATAAATTTGACAGTAAACCTTACTTCACTGGCGAAGCGGTGAAGCAGTTAGACTGCCTCAATCATGCCGCTGAATTTGTACTTTGTACGGAAAAGCGGCAAAAGCGCTTTATGGATCTGGTTAAGCGATTAAAAGCGGCTTATGACATTTGCTGCAGCAGTGAAAATATCAGTGAGCCAGCGCGAGATCATATTCACTTTTACTTAGCGATCCGTTCTATCGTATTTAAGCTCACTAAAGCCGAAGCGCCAGATCTTGCGCAGATGAACACTAAAGTACGCAATATGATAGCCGATGCATTGCAAAGTGACGGCGTTGAAGAGATCTTCAAACTGGGTAATGAAGACGGTGGTGAAATTGATATTTTCAATGACGACTACATCAAAAAGATTGAAAAAATCAAATTGCCCAACACCAAGATAAAACTACTACAGCAGTTGCTTGCTAAGGCCATTGGTGAGCTGAAAAAAGTGAATCAAGTGCAAGGCATTGATTTTACCAAGCGCTTTGAAGCATTAGTGTCACGCTATAACGAGCGTAAAGAAGACGATGTATTGGTGAGTGAGGTGTTAGAAGAATTTTCCGACAGCATGGTAGAGCTGATTTACGGCGTACAAGACGAAATGAATTCGGGTGATGAGTTGGGGATCGGTATTGAAGAGAAAGCCTTCTATGATGCGCTGAAATCACTCGCAGTGAAGTACGATTTTGATTACCCAGAAGATAAGTTAATCGCATTATCGCAAGCGGTAAAAACCATCGTCGATGATAAAGCCACCTTTACCGATTGGAACCGCCGCGACGATATTAAAGCATCGTTAAAAGTGGCGCTGATCATAGTGTTGGCTAAATTCGGTTATCCGCCCATCAGTCATGATGAAGTGTATAAAGAGATATTTGAGCAAGCAGTGAATTTTAAGGCTCATAGGGGTTAGATAGACGCGTTATTGGCAATGCCGATATTCAGTCGAGTGCGATGAATGATGAGCATTTAGATACCTCTAAAAAGGCGTGATGAGCCATTTACAAAAAACAATAGGTGTAATCAATGACGATCCCTAGACATAACGAAATCCGCGTTGAAGCATTAACCTGCTTGCTTGATGGTGAGGCTAGAAAGCTAAAAGAGTTGGTTAGACCTTTGGCGCTGATCTTCCAGCTTAGCGAAGAAGAACTTGAGCACATGTATGACTCGGGCAATGGCCCTGTGTTTTTAGTTTGTCGGTGCACTCGCGGTGGCGCAGTCCAATAAAGGCGTGTTTATTACTACCTCATCTTATAGTAAAGGTGCGATTGAATATGCTAATAACCTCAATGGCACCACGGCATTGGTGTTGATTGATGGCCAGCAGTTAGCGCAATATATTTACGATTTCAACCTTGGCATGCAAGTTGAAAAAGTGATTGAAATTAAAAGACTAGAGAGTGAATTCTGGGATAGAATGCAAGATGGATAACAAAAGCCTTCATTATTATTTGAAGCCTTAAACAAAACCAGCCTCCAAAGTCGTTGGGGGCTGGTTGTCTATTTTATCTGTGGAAGTGATTATAGCGATTCAGTAAAATGACTAACGAACACATTCAGGTTCTCTATTTTGCTCAATCTGGATGTTTAAATAAGTACCATCAGGAGCAATTTCGAAAATTGAAATGCTGCATGTGGTAAACAATGTTGAGATATCAACAGAGTAATGCTTGGATGCTTCCGCCTTAAAGGAAATGGGGCCGAATTTGCATGAGGAGTACTTATTGCCTGTTGCAAGGGAATAGTTGCCGATAAGCGATACCTTAGTTTCTTTGGGGACAAAATACTTCCTCGTTTTGGCATAGATTCTCGTCCAGTGATTGGATACTGATCCTACATCATGGTAATCAGCACATTGGTTGGTGCCAGTGGTGTTGATGCTAAAGCTTCTCGTAGGACTATAAAATATCGCGCCTCCGCCTAATCGGTCACCGAAGGTAATAACGGGATCTTGTGGTGAAACGGGCTGATATTCATAATGGGTCGCACACCCGGAAAGGAATCCCACTGCCCATAAAAAACTTACTCTCAACCTCATCATGTTGCTTTACCTTTTACTCTATTTAATCTATGGATATTGTGCTTTATTATTCAAATTTAACTTATTACAGAAAGGAGTCAGTGATACGTTAAACTTAAGCGTTTTATCATACTATATTATTAATAAAATTAACTTTTTAGGTTGTTGATCGATGGGAATAACGACGATTTGAGTAATGTGAAGAGGTGAATGCACAACAAACACCCGATGATAAATATTTCATATGTGACTCTGTTTGATTGGGGTTGATAGATTTTGATAGGCGGATAATATCTTACTTGGTGTGTTTTGTAGTCATTGCGCTATTTTAACCATAAATCCCTTTTATTATTAATGGATTGTGGTAAGTTACTTCGTTAAATAAGTGTGCTTTAGAAGCACCATGGACAATCATGATTATACGTCGTTTGAAGTATCCACTTGAAAACTTCGAGGCGGCGATCAACTGTTCATAAATAGCCATCAATAATGGCGTTAGTCAAACACCCCCAAGCATTTTAAAAGGACATTAGTTTACCTACTCCTGATTGTTATGAAGAGTACAATAATAATGCGGCCCAATTATCTGAGCAGTATTTATCAGCATCTTGTGAGCAGGTGCATGGGGCGTGGTTGCATCATGTGCAGCCGCTGTTTGATGCTGAGTCTAGTTTAGGCATCAACGAGAGGAGCAGCAACGAGTCGCGGATTTTAGATATTGGCGCGGGAGCGGGGCGGGATGCCAAGTACTTTGCTGAGCGTCTTGAGGAAAAAGATGCCAAAACAGGCATAGTAACTGATTATCAGGTGGTTGCGGTGGAGCCTGCGGGTTTACTGGCGAAAATCGGCCAATCTCATACCCAAGGCTTAAACGTTAAATGGCTTGAAGACTCTTTGCCTGCGCTAGAGCAGGTGAGCCGACAAGCGGTGAACTCACAAACGCAGCGCTTTTTTGCTCAAGCAAACTTGGCCTTGCCGGGACTGACACATACCAATACTAGTGTCAGTGATGTATTCGAAGCCATGTTATTGCAACGCATTCGCCTTAAAGAAATGCAGCAATTAAGGGAGTGGTAACAGAGAGCTCAAGAATAACCCAAATTGAAGTAGCAGATTGTCTTTGCTTTTGATGCTTTTGTTTTTTCTTTTCATTCCTACATTGCGCACTTTATCGTTTTCAACTAAGTGCGCAATGAGATGAGATTAAGCGGTATTCAGTGAGAATATTCTATTCAATGACTTTACCGGTAACAATCCCATTAGCTGTAAGCATACTCAACAGCGCTACTCACCCCGTAGCCAACAGCGTAACCAATCCCATAAGCCACTATCGTCCCTGCAGCAACGCCAGCAACAATGGTTCCTGTCGATACTCCAAAAGCCGCTAGTACAAATCCAGAATTTGTGCCACCGACTAAACCACAAATACCAGTAGCTGCTCCCAATGCATAACCCACATAATTAGCTGTCCACCCACCACTTACTTGTCCTATTTCACTCATTGTTAATAGGTTCATTTAAAAAACATCATCCTAACGTTAATTGAAAATAAATTGTAACCTAAAAGTATTTCTTTTGCTATCAAAGCTATACAGGTCATACCGACACTTAGGTCTAGTTTCTTTTTGTAAAAAGCACTTTCATCTCTTTTCTGAAAAAAGAAAGAGAAGATATATTACAACCCAAAGCAGCAATGAAGACTCATCGATGAATGATGAGGGGTGAGTTAAGTTTGTGATATAACATGAATTTATCGTGTGCAGTATCACAATGACATGAAGGCTTAAATTACATAGCGCCTGCTTGGATGGCTTTTTTTCTAACACAGTGAGTCGAGTTAGGGATAATTGTAATATTTTTGTATGTTATCCCCTTTAGCAAGAGCAAATTCGTTTGCATAATATTTTAGCTCTGAAAGAGGATAAATAACATTGGGGATTTGAGGAGATGCAGTTGTTAGCTTTTTTTGAAGGTTGTTTATTGCGGAGTCGATAAAGTGACTATGATCGCTATGTTCTAGAAAAGTCTTTAATTTTTCTTTAACATCCTTAAATGCTTCTTTCATGGTTTACCTTAAATAGATTATGTTCGTAATGTATAAGTACACAGGTTTAAAGTGAGTTCATATACCTGTTTACAGGTCGTTATAGAGATAGTTATAGATACGATTTGTTAGTATTGAGCTGCAAGACGTTTTAATGGCTTTTAGGTTTTGTTATGGGGATCTTTCTAATGGGATGGGCATTATTTAGCCAGCGCTGCAGATAACTCAGAAAGTATGTTTAACTGCATACACCGGTATACAAAGCATTCATCGTAACTTTTTTCATTGACATGTTGTCTTATTTCTTCAAATTTTAAATACACTTCGGTGTACACTTTTAAATCGTTGGTTTTTTTAGTCATTGTTCCCATCTTTTTTACAGCAACATCTAATTTTTGGTACTCTGAGTTAATCACTTTTTGCATAGCAACTTGAATACTATGTCTCTTGCTTTCATCACTTTTTTCTTTAGCTGCTGTATCTTGTCTTTCATAATATTGAGATGGACGAGAATCTAAACCATACGCAATTCTGGGTTTATTGGGGTCAAATAAATTCTCGTTATATAAAACATTATGCCATTCTAGAAGCATTATCGTCGTGTTATCCGAATTATATCCTTGAGAAATATTTTGCTTATGGTGCCCAAGTTCATGTGTGAGACAGCGTTGATAGTCTTTCATTCCCTCGCTCACAAATGCTAATCCTTTTACATACCCAGCTCCGCCACATAAGCTTAAAACGAGATGTGCGCTTGCATCTGCATATTCTGCCGCTTTATCTCCAAAATTTATCGACGCTATCGAGTGGGTTAAATCGTTTTGGGCTAGACCGTAGGTACATTCATGAGCATATTTTGAAAAAGGCATTAATGCGCTGACTTTGTCGCTTTTAGGGACTTCAATAACCTTGGCATCTTGTAGACCTAGCAACGTTTTTGCCTCTTCTACATGTTCTTTATTGAGAACGGCTTGTATTACTTGTTGTTCCTTACTTTTCTTCTGAGTGACAGAACTTGCAACTGCCCAACGGTTATGCTCTTTTGTCTGCATCTGCAGCGCTTTTGCCCCCATCACATCCGCTTCTTTTTCCAGTCCAACATTATCGTTCACCGCTAGGCCGCCTACTGTGGTCGTCGGCTTGACTCTGCCTTGTGCTTGTTGCACTACGTGGCCGAGTTCATGGGGTAAATGTTTTTCTTGGCCAGTGCTTAAATGAATGTCATTGCCTTGGGCATAAGCATGGGCCTGCACGGCCGCAGGTTTAGGCGAGTTATAATGCACTTTGACATGATCAAGGCTGAT
This sequence comes from Shewanella surugensis, assembly GCF_023284005.1. Taxonomy (GTDB): domain Bacteria; phylum Pseudomonadota; class Gammaproteobacteria; order Enterobacterales; family Shewanellaceae; genus Shewanella; species Shewanella surugensis. Next base: position 38,954 of record NZ_JAKIKS010000005.1, on the reverse strand, counting down.
ACCCGATAAGCCTTCCATGCCGATTTTTAAGTTATCCGGTAGTCCAGTGCTAGTGTTAATATTAGTGTCGGCTTTTTGAATAGGTTGCTTGGCAGCATGATGATCGGCCATGGATTGTAGCTGCGCCATGCGGGCAGCTTGTGGACTATTGTTAGCCATCAGTTGGTACTTTCTTTGCAATGCGGCTTCAGGTCGATTATCAATAAAATGATTGCTGAAGCTGTTGTTGCTAGTCAGGCTCTTTTTCGGGTGAACCTTATCATGACTCTGTGGATCTTTGATTGCATACTTATTGACATTGTTCGGCATAACATTCCTTGTCACTGGTATGAATAGCACGATGGTACTGTTCTAAATATAGCCCAAATTTATACTCTTCTTGAAAAACACCGAGGGCATGGTTTAATTATCCTTCAGTGCGAGGCTTTGTAGTCTATAAGAAGACTACATAGACACCCAGTGCGCCGAGATAAATCGGTAGGTTCTTTATGTAAAATAGGGGAGGTGAAATTCCTCTGCTTATTCTTTATTCGGCATGAGGTTGAGCAAACAGCCAAGGCCCCGAGTCATGGGCTTTGCGCCGTAAGGCGTCGAGTTAAGTGTTGAACAAGCCTGATCTAATGATAAGTGACGCCTTTAATCGTAATTAGCTGATCGAGAATACGATCTGCTTGATTTTCAGTGTGGGAGTCTGGTTTTTAGCTCATTTATGTTCACTTATGTTTGAAATGTTGCGGATTGAAATAAAAATGCGGCCTTGATTAAGGCCGCATTTTATTGGTTTTTTGACTCAATACTTACAACAAATAACTACATTTTGAACATGGGACGAGTCGGTTGATTAACATTTTTTCTCAGTGCTGGGATGATGAAAATCACCAGCGCAATACAGTAGGCGCTGAATATGCCGATCATCCATTGACCCATTGAAAAACCACCAAAAATCCAAGGGGCATCAGTACACATACCTGATGGCATGAAAATGCTGGGGATCCATTCATGTAATGGCATCCAACTGGGAAATTCGGGTAAAAACGCACAGGTGGCAAAAGGAGATGGGTTGGTTTGCAGATCCACTAAATCGATTGCAAATTTGAGTCCCCAAATACTGCTGACGCCCCATAGGATGATAGCAATGAATCGCATAAACCGAGAGCGATAAGCTAAGCTGCCTATTACTCCAGCAACGATCAATCCTATCATGGCAAGGCGTTGATATATACACATAACACAAGGGTTAAGTTGCATACCGTATTGGAAAAAAAGTGCAATAATTTCAAGCAATAGAGCGCTGAATGTGAGTGATAACCAAGCGATACGGGATTGGGAAAAACGAACCAGTGTTTTCAAAATATATCTCCAATTAGAAAAAACGCACTGAAAAAGTGCGTTATAAGTCAAAGACTAAGCTAATTACCGCTAAAGTGTATCACTATTAGTGATTGGATGTAGCGTTGTTTATTATTTCGATCACGGGTGCGGTGGATATTAATTGCTTATCGTAAAGTAGCTGGGTGAAGTGCTCTAACACGCCGAGCTGGATCATCAGTATACCGACAATCGATAACACAATAGTGTAAGGCAGTGCCATCCATACCATACGACCATAAGACAAGCGAACGAGTGGGGCGATGGCGGAGGTGAGCAAGAACAAGAAAGCAGCTTGACCATTTGGCGTCGCGACGGAGGGGAGGTTGGTACCGGTATTAATCGCAACAGCCAGTAAATCAAATTGCTCTCGGTTTATTCTACCGTCAAGCAGTGCGGTTTTAACTTCATTAATATAAACCGTACCGACGAAAACATTATCGCTAACCATAGACAGTAAGCCATTGGCGATATAAAAGATCACTAACTGGGTATTACCTTCAAAACTCAGTGCCCACTGAATAACGGGTGCAAACAATTGTTGATCGATAATGACGGCAACAATGGCAAAAAACACTGCTAACAACGCCGTAAAAGGTAAGGCTTCTTCAAAGGCTTTACCCAGAGAATGTTCATTGGTGATGCCATTAAAAGCGGTGGCTAAAATGATAACTGATAACCCTATTAAACCAACAGAAGCTAAGTGCAGTGCCAGACCAGCGATGAGCCATATGCCTACAAGTACTTGAATAATTAGCTTCATTTTATCATGAGGGGTACGATGGGCGTCTTCATAAGCCGCAAATTCTGATAAAATTTTATGTACTGCATCGGGTAACTGTTGCCCGTAGCCAAATATTTTGAATTTCTCAACAAGAAAACAGGTGGCGATACCAGCCACGAGTACGGGCATAGTCACAGGAGCCATACGCAAGAAAAACTCACCAAAACCCCAGTTCGCTTGCGCCGCGATAATGAGGTTCTGTGGCTCTCCTACCATAGTGGCTACGCCGCCGAGTGCGGTTCCGACTCCCGCGTGCATTAATAAGTTACGTAAAAAGCCCCTAAAAGATTCCAGCTCTTCTTCATATAAATGCTCATGGGCGTCATGAGTATGATCATGACTATCGGTAAAGCTTTTTCCTGAAGCCACTTTATGATAAATACTATAAAAACCCACAGTAACGGTAATAATGACGGCAATCACGGTCAATGCATCGAGAAAAGCCGATAAAAAAGCCGATGCGATACAAAACATTAACGATACGGCCACTTTTGAGCGGATCTTGGTAATGATTTTGGTAAAGACAAAGAGCAAGAGTTGCTTCATGAAATAGATCCCCGCTACCATAAAAATAAGCAGCAGCAATACTTCAAGGTTAGCTTCTATTTCGTAGAGGACTTGGCTGGGAGAGGTCATGCCAATAAAGATGGCTTCAATGGCGAGTAAGCCACCTGGTTGGAGTGGATAGCACTTGAGTGCCATTGCAAGGGTAAAAATAAATTCAATGACCAATAGCCAACCGGCGGTAAAAGGATCGATGTAAAAGACGATGGGGTTAATAATTAAAAAAGCTAATATAGCGAGTTTAAACCATTTAGGCGATTGGCCTAAGAAGTTATGAATAAAGGCTTGACTCATAGTCGTAGTCATACATTGTTCTCAGATAATAATTACTTTGATTTACATAGCTAAACATTTTACCAACATTTTTAACTATTGAAATAGATAAAATCACAGTAAAGGCCTAATAATTGGTAGCATGTAAAATACATGGAAGTCTGGGATTAAGGAATCTTAATCAGTAAGTTTTTCGAAAAAAGAGTGAATCAAGGTAAAAGAAGTGCATTTTTACGTCAATATGTTGATTTGGGTGGCAGAAATGTGTGGGATAAGGTTTCCATTTTTTATGGCTCTGGTATGATCAGTAGTCAAGTTAACGCTAATCATGGGATAACGAGGGCTGATGATAATCAATGCCAAAGGTCCTGCAAGCTTTGCAGAAAAGTATATTGTACGGTCCATTTGGGACAATAAGTTCCCCCCTGGTTCTATTTTACCGGCCGAAAGAGAGTTGTCTGAATTAATTGGTGTCACTAGGACAACCTTACGTGAGGTTTTACAGCGTCTTGCTCGAGATGGTTGGTTGACTATCCAGCATGGTAAGCCGACTCGAGTTAATAATTTTTGGGAAACCTCAGGACTCAATATTTTAGAAACGATTGCGGAGTTAAATCCCGATGGTTTTCCTGAACTCGTCGATCAATTGTTATCGGCAAGAAGTAATGTGAGTGCCATTTATTTTAAAGGGGCGATTAGGAACAATGCCGCTAAAGCCGTCACGGCTTTAGCGGCGATCCATACATTGGAAGATACTGCTCAAGCTTATGCAGATTTTGACTATCAGCTACAGCATACGCTCGCTTTTTCTTCAGGTAATCCACTGTATGTTCTTATTTTAAACGGGTTTAAAGGTCTTTACAGTCGCGTTGGACGTTATTATTTTTCCAGCAGTGATGCGAGAGCCTTAGCGCTTGATTTTTATAAGCAGTTGGAAATACTCGCCCAAAATGCCAATTATCATGAAGTACCTTCTTTAATGTTTAACTATGGTATTAATAGTGGTGTGATGTGGCAAAGTTTACGTGATGATATGCCCGTCGAATTAGGCTATAGCAATACGTAAAGTGAGCGCTTATTGAGCGGTGTCTATTTTGATTTGTTTGAAGCCGTCTTGACGAAAGACGGCTTTTTTATTGTTTTTATGGGGTGATATTCAGTCGCGATCTGATGCCAGTAGGGAAGGTGGGACGAAAATGGAAAATTAACATTTGTTTAGGATGAATCACCTTCGATGCCCCGTCTGTGTTAGTATCGCGCCTTTCTATGTGGAAAGAAAGGCGATTCAATAGCGTTATACTCGTGCCAGTATCGTTATCGAATATCCTTTATTGAGTTGGATCGATATTCACTCCAATATCTTGCGTCAACTCACTGATAGTATTAACTTTATTTTTTAAGGGTTTTTTGTGTTTTTTATCGATGCCTCTTTGTGAAGTAGATTGTGCTGTGTTTTTCATGTGTTATAACCCTGGAGTAGAAGATCCATCTAGTTGTGGCGTTGCGTCATTTTTATCTAGGTGAGTCATTCTGAGAGGTTAAAATGGTTAAGTCGAGCATCAATGCTCCTGTGTTCTTTTCATCTGTATTGCTTATTTTTATCATGGTGTTTGTTGGGGCATTTTGGCCCGAACAATCTCAAGTCGTGTTTAAAGTGGTTCAACAATGGCTAGAAGTGAAAACCGGATGGCTGTATATTCTTAGTGTTGCCATTTTCCTTATTTTTATTATTTTTCTGATGGTTAGCCGATTTGGTGATATCAAATTAGGCCCCGATCATTCTGAGCCGGATTATAGCTATAAAAGTTGGATTGCGATGCTTTTTTCCGCGGGTATGGGAATTGGCCTCATGTTCTTTGGCGTGGCGGAACCCGTGATGCATTTTCTTGCGCCACCTGATACGACACCTGAGACGATACAAGCCGCGAAAGACGCGATGAAGATCACTTTTTTTCATTGGGGGATCCATGCTTGGGCTATTTATGCTGTTGTGGCTTTAAGCTTATCCTATTTCTCTTATCGTCATAAATTACCTTTATTACCTCGAAGTGCACTCTATCCCTTAATCGGTGAACGTATTTATGGGCCAATAGGACATGCTGTCGATACCTTTGCGGTATTGGGTACCATGTTTGGTGTGGCGACATCATTAGGTTTTGGTGTATTACAGCTCAATGCTGGGCTCAATTATTTATTAGGCTGGCCCATATCAACCACAGTACAAGTGCTCTTGATTATCGGCATCACCCTTATTGCGACGCTGTCGGTTTTTTCCGGATTAGATAAAGGCGTGAAGCGACTCAGTGAGCTTAATCTGGGTTTAGCCTGTTTGTTATTAGTGTTTGTGTTGTTATTTGGACCAACGGTCGACTTACTGCGAGCCTTTGTGCAAAATACCGGTGGCTATTTAAGTGATATTGTCGGTAAAACCTTTAACTTATACGCCTATGAGCAGAAGAATGATTGGCTGGGAGGTTGGACCTTACTCTATTGGGGTTGGTGGATTTCTTGGTCACCTTTTGTGGGAACCTTCATCGCCCGTATATCAAGGGGTCGCACCATACGTGAATTTTTGATTGGAGTTTTATTTGTTCCCACCGCTTTTACTTTTTTATGGATGACGGTGTTTGGTAATACGGCTATCGATGCCATTATGAATCATGGAGCGCTGTACCTAAAGGATGCGGTATCATCAGATGTGTCTGTGGCCTTATTTCGATTTTTTGAATACTTACCGATGTCGACCTTCTTGTCGACGATTGGCTTGTGTTTAGTGGTCACCTTTTTTGTGACCTCATCGGATTCTGGTTCTTTGGTGATTGATAATTTGACCTCGGGTGGCGATATGGAAGCACCTGTTTGGCAACGTATTTTTTGGGCGTTACTGCAAGGTGTTGTGGCATCAGTCCTTCTACTTGCCGGTGGGCTGCAAGCGCTGCAAACGGTGACGATTGCCAGTGCCATGCCATTTTTATTGATCATGCTACTCATGTGCCTAGGCTTGTTTAAGGCGCTTAAAGATGATTGGCTCAAACTCAATAGTGTGCAATCGCATAATACCAGTGTGCAATATGCGGAGACGAACATGAATTGGGAAGAGCGCATTGATGTATTGGTGTGTCATCCGAGTTATGAAGAAGCTCAAGCCTTTTTAAAAGATTGTGCGGCGCCAGCGCTTTCTCGAGCGTGCCAGAGTTTTGTTAAGCGTAATATTCAAGCCCAAATGCGCTTTATTGGTGATCATGTGCGGTTTGTAATTAAAGCTGATGAACAACATGACTTTGTGTATGGTTTGAGGATCCGAGAGCATACTATTCCTAACCCGATAGTCAGTGAGATTGAGCAGGGTGAAGCGAGTTATTATCGCGTCGAAGTCTTCTTAGAACAGGGTGGTCAGCATTACGATGTGATGGGCTATACCCAAAAGCAGCTGCTTGCCGATGTGGTAACCCAATACGAGCGTTATCTTCATTATTTACATTTATCGAGCTCTGAGTATTTGGGCGAAGAGGCATAACGCTTGATTGATGTCAGCCCAAACTCGATGTCAGTATCGGTTGATAGGGGCTGCTATCGAAATCGCCCCGCTATTGGCTGACTATTGCTTTGTAGTGGTGTCAAAATAGCACGTATGAAAGTGAGTAGATAAAGAAAAAAGCCCCATGTATGAAGATACATGGGGCTTTTTTTAGCATTGATTCGAATGCAATAATACATATCAATGCGGATTGCTATAAGACGATGGCGCGGGTCCATTCACTTCTCATAGCCTTAAAAATAGAGGTTGATGTTAAAGAAAGCTCCTGTTTCCCCCATTTGCAGTATTCCCCTGTGTTACTGAACATCAACTTAGCATAACGAGGTTATCTGTTCAAGAAGACCATCATGGTCGTTCATTCACATCCATGTGAACACGACATTTGTTCATCTGACCTATATGGATATAGGGAATGTCTTATTGTCGTCTGGAACAACAAAGACCTTAAACATCAGATGACGGGGATGTCATTAATGCAGGAGCAATTAACGACCTTGTTTAAATGCTTTATAACGCCAGCTGAATGCTACATTTTCAATTTTTCTTGAACGTACTACAGATCTATGGTTACGCGACGGTTGAAGTTGAACATAACATCATTAAAGTCATTGCGTTAGTGATTAGCGCGGATCCTGAGCAAATGCGCACCCTCGAAAGTGTTATCGATTAGTTAGATATTCGCCGTGCACAGGTGTTAGTTGAAGCTATTATTGTTGAAGTAGCCGAAGGGGATACGCAAACTTGTACCACCAATGAAGAAACTGCGGGCGATATTACCACACTGGCTTCTGCATTATCTGAGGTGAGTGGCATGGCGTGGGGCATTTGGTCTGATGATTTTGGTGCGCTTATTCAAGCGGTGTCGAGTGATACCACATCAAATGTACTAGTAACGCCTTCGGTGACCACGTTAGACAATCAATAAACCACTTTTATTGTGGGGGATTAAGTGCCATTTCTAGGGGATATTCCTCTGATTGGCTGGTTTTTTCGCTCCTCTTCAAGCAGTAAGACTAAGAAAAACTTGATGGTGTTTATTAAGCCCACCATTATACGTGATCACGTCGGGCTTTTGGTTTCAATGATATTCTTGTCTAGTCGAGAGGGGTTAATCACTGTGTATCTGCTTTTTATGACGAGGATGTCATGGACTGGTCCGCTTTTCGCCGAGTAAAGATAAAGGTCCTGCAATGATCAGAATTATTCTATATTAAGGGAGGATGAGTGTTTAAAATGATCCCGGTGACTTGATTTTATTTTGAGGGTGACTATATCTATGGTTTGGATCGCTATCGTTTGTCAATAGGACTTGTTATTTAATGGTTAGTTTAATTTTTATTCTTATTGCTATTGCCTTGATTGATAGTACCTCAATGATCCCGATAGCGCTTTTGCCTTTTGCTGCGATTCTTGGAGGCAAGCGGCCCATCGTGGGGGCGCTGAGCTTTATTTTGGGGATTGTGCTGATTTATTCCTTGTCAGGGTTACTGTTGTTATTGGGCTTTGATTTTATCTTTGAGGTGATAGCCCCCAGTATGTCTCGATGGTGGAACCAGCCCAATACGATAGAGCTAATCCTTCAACTTATTGTTGGAGCCGTTTTATTGATTTATGCATGGCAACAATATCGGTCGCCTCTGATCACAAAGGATAATGAGACTATCGTTGCTATTTCTCCGTTTCAAGCTTTTACTTTGGGGGTGAGTTTAACCATTATTGGACTTCCAGGTGCTATTCCGTATTTTGGCGCTATCGAGCAGATCCTTAGGGCGCATTTAAATTTTTTGGCCGCCGTCAGTGCATTGATCCTTTATAATGTTGCATTTGTATTGCCCTTTCTTGCTCTGCTTTTAATCCGTTTATTACTGCCAAACCATAGTGGAGCAGTATTTGGTGCGATCTCAACACAAATTAAGCGCTGGGGTAAGCCTATAATAGTCAGTTGTGTGGCCATTTTGGGCTGCTTTCTGGTGGCAGATTCGATAGGTTGGTTTTTTGGATATCCATTATTAGCAACAAACTCACTCTAGCTCATTAGGGTAAACTTGATAGTATCAAACGGCCTTTATTTATTGATTTTTTGGTTAAATCAATCCCCATTAACGGCGAACATTAAAATTGGGGTAACAGCCGAGGGCATTAATGGTTTCATTGATTTTTTTGGTTAAAGTATTTCGTTTGCTGACTAATTTATTGATATAATTAGCTTGCTCGTTAACTCTTGTCGTTATTTTTTTGGCTTGTTGATAGTCAGATTCCGACAATGTCTGACCATTATAGTGTTTATATTGCTGGTAATAATTATCATATAAAGATTTCTCTTGAGTGATGTCGAGATCAAGCGAGTCCATGTCTGCCTTTAGCTTTGTTTCTTGAGTCAGTAAATCGTCTTGACCTACATAAAGTGCTTTGAGTTTATTGGGGATGGCATAGCCTTTGCGATTAAACGGTGTCTGAGGTGATTCAGGTGAATACATTAAATGGCTTTCTTCTTGGCTGTGCCGGAGTCCTAACGCATGACCGATTTCATGCATTAATATGTTGGTGATCATGTTTTCATCGCTTTGGACAAACCGTCCACGGCAATCGCTTGCGCCAAGCGAAATATCTAGAGTGCAATGCTCTGGCTGACGTAAATCAACGGATTTTTCACTTTTTAGACCTACAGACATACAGGTAGCTAGCCCTAAGTGAGTGCGTGATGCATATTTCTGCCATTTAATTTCAATGCTTGGGTTGTCTGATTGAATAAATTTGAGATTTGGGTTGGACTTTTCCCAATAGCGTATGGCTTCTGATAATGCATCAATGGGAAGCTGTTCATCTGGGATGTTTTTTACATTTAGAACATTTTCAACTGAATAGTAGACTATTTTTCTTGCTTGTTGGGTTTGTGAAGCCACTGCTCGGGGGAGGAATGTGGCGATGATCAATAACAGAATGTTGAAAAACAAAACGCTAAAAAAAACAGTCTTTTTCATTATGCTTTATCTCCATAAAAATGTAGGCTAAGCATAGTACTGCATAGTACTGCAAAGTACCTGTACGGTAACCTATTACAATGACATCCAGCAATAATATTTTGAAACCATGTCCTTAATCTAAAAACAGTTCATGATATTACCGTTTTGTCTTTAAATGAGCATAGTATTTCTTAGATTGTAAAAATAATGGACTAAAGGTCATTATTTAATGTACTTGATAATTATGTTTCAAATGAAATTTAAAATAAGTAAATAGTAATTAATTTAATAATAATAAGTTATTCGTAATAAAAGGTAACCATAATTAATTGATATCTTGTTTTAATACTTGTTAAATGTATTTTTTGTGATGAAAGGGTTGATTAAATGTGATTGTTGGTTTTTATTCATGATGTTCAATATCATGATCTAAATTACATTGATAGTGTGATCCTGTCATTGTGAGTCGGGTTACTTGAATTTAGCTTGACTGATCTAAGAAAAAGATATTGAAATCTCACGGGTATATACATTATCCTTTCTCTTGGACATACGGTATCTATAAGCGAAATAATACGTTATAAATTGAAATTGTAGTAAAGGTCTAACGATTGCTCGAGGGCGCCGGAGACGGTTTCAAGATAAAGCTGAGATAATAAGTAGTAGCGTACTGTCATTTCATAGCCCGAATCGAATACACCCATGCCGTATTTCACCATGAGTTTGTCGCCGATATAGCCACTGATGGCGACTTTACCGTCATCGTTGGTGTCTAATTGTACGTTAGAAAAACCGAGTTTCTCAATTAATCCAGTCGCGGTATTGGTGAGATTACTGATGGTGCCAGTCCCCACGCCCGCTTGCTGGCTTAAGGTGAAGGCTGCGGTGAGCATGAGAGAGTCGTTACCACTTTCAAGCCCAGTGCCTTTAAGGATATAAGATAATATTTCAGCTTGCTCCATGGCGGGTGAGGAGAAGAGGGTGACAATGGGCTTTTTTGGGGTACCGGTGATGCGAACGCCTGCGGTGATGTCATCAGCTTTGATTTCTCTAATGGCTTCGATATTTAAGTTTGGCTCATCTATCGGACCGACAAATTGCAGTTCACCGGTGTTGATGGTTAATGTTTGCCCCATAAATTTGTAAGTGCCATCAATTATTTTGATGTCACCAAAGAGTTGAGTTTGATTTTTATTGGTTTGTTTTAAGTTTAAATCGCCCGTTAACCGGCCTGTTAGCCCCATGCCTTCAACACTTAATTGCTCGCCAATTTTCATTTTTAAATTGGTGGTAATAGCCATTGGATCCGCCGCTTTTTCTTGAGTGGCAATACTGTCTTCAAAGACCACATCTTTGGAGACGGCAACGCCGCCTTCTGGCAGCTCGACCAGAGTGATTTCACCGCTAGGGATATCTAATTTTCCCGTGACGTTGAGTGTATTATCGGCAATATCAATGATTAAATCAGGCGTGAGTTTAAGGATGGCGAGCGGGGGTTGAATAATGGATAATTGACTGCCTGTTAATGTTAACTTTGCTTGAGGCTGGGCTTGAGACCAATCAATTACCCCTTGGGTGCTGGCAGTGCCATTCCCCATTTTCCATTGGCCTTTGATATTGGCTTTCTGGCCAGTAAGATTAACGTTTAAATTTAAATCTTCAATTGGGGTCGGGTTAGAGGCGGTTAATATGCTGGCTTCTTGTAAACTGACATGTCCCGACAATGTAGGAGAGCTCAGGGTTCCTGCAATGGTCAGTTCACTGGATAGTTCGCCAGTTAAGGTGTCCAGTTGGGGGAGAAAGTCAGCAATCGCAGTGAGTTTGATTTGTTTTAGGGTAGCATAGCCGCTTAATTTTCTGTTTTCTGGGGCGATTTGAATGCTGAGCTGGCTATCAATACTGGCTAAGTTCTCAGAGGTAAACGTGAGTTTTGTGTTGATCTGTTCTTGATTAAGATCAGCACTGAAATCTAATGTCTCATACTTCATGATAATAGGAGCGTTTTGATCACCATTGACTTGAGTCAATGTTAGTTCACCGGGGGCTAATGCTAAGGTTAATAGACCGGTTATTGGGGTCTTTTCAGTCCACTGAACTTGACTGTCTATTTTGGCTGGGCCGCTCCATGTGACTTGTTTAGGCATTATTGGGGTTATAAATTGGCCTAAATTACCTTGGTAATGGATGGTAGCTTGGCCATTTTTGCCGATAGTTGCGGCGTCGGTTAAGCAAAGTTGACTCTGGGTTTCTTGCCAGCAAAAAGGACTGATATCGCCGAGAATTTGTGCTTGATCCCAATGAATCACGATGGGTTTATTCAGATTTAAGTCTCCCAGTTTGGAGTTTAACGATAGAGTATTAACCTGAGCATCAAATTGTTTTTTATCCAGATCGGATTGACTATCAATTTGGCTATTGAGTGTTATATCACCTAAGGTAGCAATCTGGGTTCGCTGGCTTTGCTTGTTCCCTTGGAACTTGATATTTGCCGAAGTGATATCCAGTGAATTGAGCGATAGCCCCTGAGTCGAGAGGGCTACGGAAAAAGTATTATCATCAAATAAATTCACTTGTCCTGATAAATGGGCTTTATTGATGGTGTAATCTAAATAGCTCAGTTTTAGCGCTGTAAAAGTGATATTGGCTTGAGGTTGATGCGCTTGTCCTGTGATATTAATATCAGCATTGACCGTTCCTGAAGCATTGGGGTCCCATAATTGCAGTTCTGGGATGTTCAATTTGCCGTTAAGTGACCAATTATTGGTCACGCCGCCATTAAGGATTAATTGGCTTTTAAAGGCGGTTAAATTAAGGGTATTCGCGTTGAGTTGGAAATCGTGATTAAGAGAAACATCGCCTGTGAGGGTTAAAGGATAATCATCAATCGAGCCGGATAAATTGGCATTGGCAATGGCCAATTGCCATGTTTTACGGCTAAGATTCATTTGCCCTTCTGTGGAGAATTGACCACTAATTTGGCTCATGGGAATAGGGTAATCTAAGGTGATGTCGAGAGGCGCTAGCTCAATTTGGCTCAAGTCGAGTTTGTCTGTGATGACGTTTGCTTGCCACTTGATGTCATTTCCATAAACTAAGCTGCCATTCAGTTCGATGTTCCCCATGGCGCTTTTTGCATCTAAATCTTTTATATTGAGCGTTTGTTTTTCATGAGTAATATTTGTTTTTAATGTCGTTTCAGGTTGAAATGGCGTGATGAGCTGTCCGCTTAAGGAGGCGGTTTGTTTTGTTCGTGTCCCTTGGCTGGTGAGGTTAAGTTCATGGGCCTGATAAAGTGCGGTATCTAATGGCCATACAATACTGGGCGCGGTCAGCTCAACTTGATAACTCAAGGCGGGAGTGGTTAATCCAATATGACCCTTTAAGGTTAAATTGGTTTGGCCTTTTGCCGTTAAATCCAGTTGCAGATCGCTAAAATCCTGAGAGACAGAAAATGCAAAGGTTTGATTATTGAGGTTAGGGACTTCTTTGAGTTGATCAATTTTACCCTGGGCTTGCACTGAGAGAGGGTAATTGTCTCTGAGCTGCATGTCTCCCTTTAAGGTGATTTCTCCATCGGTATGATGGGCGAAAAACTGTTCAATATGAATAAGGTAGCTTTGGTAGCTTCCTGTCAATGTGGCTTTTTTAAATTGATCTTGGCGCTGACCTAATATCAAGCTGCCTTTGCCTAGGGTGAGTGTGTCCACAAAAACGGGAATAGGCATAAAGACTTGGGGGAGGTTTGCCATTGTCCAGTCTTCAACTTGAGTGTGAAGAGTCTGTTGAGTTTGAGCTGTCGATTTTATTTTCGTTGTTTTTTCGATTTGATTATCGGTACTGTAATGCTTTTTTGATGATTGGTCGTTTGAATTGTTGCTAGCAGAGGCCGTGGCAATGCCGTTCGGGGTGCTGGCTGGTGACGTAATGGAGTCTGATTGGCCAAGAGGAATGTCTACCCGCCAACCATCAGCTTCAATATTACTCACTCGGATCCCGGTAGAAGTCCATTGTGCTTGGGTAGTTAGGCGTCCAATGCCAAATGCCATGTCGTTGACATTCACTTGGAGATCTTGAATTTCAGATTGGGTTAGTTGAATCGAAAAGGGTAAAGTAATAATGCGTTGCTGATCGGAAAGAATAATATCGGATGGTGCTTCATCAGGTGAACTTGGCAGTGAGGCAGTATCAATATTGACTTGAACGTGAGTACTGCTAAGTTGTTTGACGCATAACTGATTTTGCAATAAGCATAATGGCTGCCAAGTCACGTCGAGATCATTAATGTCCACACTTAGGCCTGACATTTGCCAATGTGCTGAGGATAAGCGAATATTTTTATTGAGTGTACCGCCAGCATAAACCAGTTTAAGATCAGGAATAAATGTATTGGCCAAATTAATAAAGAGACGACTTCCCAGCTGCGTACCGATTAAGCTCGCCAAGCAAACCAGTATGAATAGTGGAATATAAATGGCACTGCGAGTGACAAATTTGAAGCTTTGCCAGCATCGATGGCGAACGCGAGTGAATAATGATGGATGAAGGAGGGGGGCCGCTGTAGTGGCTGCCAATCCTTCGGATGTTGATGCCTTTGAGGCGGTTTTTTTTATCATATTTCTGATCCCATCATAATATGGATCCGCCAAGGACGATCTAACGTGTCGGTTTTTTGTAATCCAATGCCCAAGTCTAAACTGATAGGACCAATGGGTGAAATCCAAGCTATTCCTGGGCCAACGGACACAACAGGATCAAATTGGCCAGTATCATAAGCATTACCGGCATCTATGAAAGCTGCGGCCCGCCAAGTTGGGGTAAAATAATATTGATACTCTAGACTGCCGACAATAAGATAACGGCCGCCGACGACTTCTCGAATTTGGTTTCCGTCTGAATCGGTATAATCAATATAGGGACCGAGTTCATTATAACTGTAGCCTCTAATACTTTGATCGCCGCCAGCAAAAAAGCGTAATGAAGGCGATATTTCTGCTAAGTTACTGTCATCGGTGTAATTAATACCTAAATCGAGTCGAGAAACAAATCGATGTTTAGTGAAAAATGTTTTTATCCATTTAAACTTAGCTTCCATTTTTAGCAGTCGAATGGTGGAGCCCAGTTCGGGATCGGCATAAGAGACAGAATAGGATTGTAAAGAACCTGATTTAGGATCTAAGCTGTTATCGCCTCGAATGATTTTCGACAAACTAGTGCCAAACAATATAAAGAATGGATCATAATTAACATCTGATTGGTTGTACTTCTCTTTAAGTGCTTCAATCGAGTAAGAGAAAACCCACTTATCTTTTAATCTTCGTTGGCGTGCGACGCCGATGAGATACTGAGTTGAGTCGAGTTGACCCGTATTGTAGTACTTGTTACTGCTGGTACTGTACTCTTGGGTGATCCCGTAATAGTCTCGAATAATCCCGAAGCGAATTTTGAGTAAATCATCAAGGGGATCCGTTAAAGGGATGCTGTAAGTAGAGAGTAGTTTTGGTCTATTAAGGGACCATTGCGCGGTGGTTGTTTGTGAATGTCCATAGCGATTAATTTGTGGGGTTTGCCAAGTGACACTGACTCGAGGTTCAATGGTGTTATTTGTGGTGTTACCAATGTCGGCTCCGAGTCCTAATTTTATTGAATGATTGGGTCGAGGCGAGAGATTGACATCAATGGGAATGCGGTCATCTTTGGCTTTTGTCATTAAGGGCAATACTTGAATATTGGAAAAATAACCAGTATTGAGTAATTTTTGATTTAACTGATTTAGGCTTGTGCTGCTATAAGGATCGCCCGATTTAAACGGAATGAGATCGGTTAATAACTTGGGTTCTAGTGTGGAACCCTCGAAGGTGACATCCCCAAAATGATAACGGACGCCTGATGCGTAATAAAGGTTGATTTTTGCTAAGTTTAAATCTCGATTAACGATAATCTGAGATTGGGTGTATTGACCATCAAAATAGCCTCGAGCCAGTGCCATACTGATTAATTGAGACTTCATTTGTTCATAGGTGCCTTGATTCAGTATGTCACCTGGGCGTATTTTAAGCTGATTGAGCCATTGGTTAAAAACAGGATCCTCTAACAATTCGCCTTCAATACGAATATCTATCCATTGCAGACGAGTGGGCTTACCTAAGCTTATTTCAATCTTGAATACCCAAGCAGCCTTTTTATTTTGGATTGTTTTTTGTTTGATCAGGCTATGATAATACCCCATTGATTGTAAGGCGGCGGTGATATTATCTTTGGCATTAAAAAGATAAGCGCGCCGTTGTACACTGGATTTGGGTAAAGTCCCTAAATGCGCCACAATATTTTTTTTGAGTGAAGTATTGACCCCTGTAATATTTAATGTGAGCCAATCCTTAGCATGGACGGTCACCGACAGGAGCATACAGCTTAGCAATATCAGGCTGAGAATGATTTTTTTAAGAAAAAGAGATAACAAAAAAGATCCTCTTATCAAATCGATGAACAGATGATTGTTAGGTGTTGATAATGTGTCATTTGTGCTTTCCAATTAGCTGTTTTATTGTTCAGTCCATATTAAACGTAGGCTATCAATGCGGCTCAAACATGGAACTGGTCTGGTGTTTACTGGCGATTGACTTCTTATTATTTGGGTTGTTACTTGATTTTTTGTTAGCATTTCATCATTGATTACACTGAGGTGACGTTCGTCATGATCCGTCTTAACGCGTGATATAAACCACAATTGTTAAGCGGTTTGGAAGCGCGCATCTTCAAGTGTCTCCGATATAGTCATAGCATACACTATCTCAATCACTTTATGAGGCAAAAGATAACGTATAGTGAATAATAATAGAGGCTTAATGTAAGAGTATGGCGTAAAAAAAGCTATCGGGCTTGCATTAATACTCAAACTTTTACAGCCTTTGTCAGTGTCTGTTCAGCCTTAGTGTAAGGCGCTTTTCTTTATACCCAAGCTCATTGACGATGCATTTTTAATTGGCTTAGATATCGATGGTTTGGAGACGTAACCGTTAAATGGTTCGAGGATCATTGATACGCGTTTTCTTGTTAAATGTAAATCCATAAACATAAGTGGAAACTTTAACTAAACTTATATTCAAGCTGGTTGAAGATATGGGATTCAATGGGTTTGGGTATTAATGAAGTCATGATTTAGGGGATGATTTATGGATTCAATAAAAGTTAGCGATTATATGGATAGGCAGCCTGTGTTACTGAGGCCTGAGATGTCACTTGCCACCGCCGTTGATGAGTTACTCGATAATCATAAACTCGGCGCTGCCGTGATCGATCATAATCAACATATTGTGGGTTTTTTAACGCAGCAAGATTGCTTGGCTGTGATGCTGGAAAGCAGTTACCACTGCGACTTAATTTCCACCGTTGAAGATTGCATGCGCACTGATGTGTTGATCATGACGCCAAACACCAGTATTTTGGCTGTCGCGGAGGAAATGAAAGGCATGAAACCTAAGGTGTATCCAGTGGTTGAAAATAATCGTGTACTTGGCACCATTAATCGTACTCATGTATTAAAAGCCATTAATACCTATATGCAGCAATGTTATCTCACCCCAGTGTAATGGTGGGTTTGATGGTGTTATAACTGAGTTACCGTTAGAGAATATAGATGTGCATCTTGCAAAGGCTGACCGCGGTATTTATTGTTGATGGGTACTATTTGACTGCTTAAGCGATGTTTTTACGTCATCGAACAATCAATAGCGCTGGGAGGCGCACTGGCTATGAGTCAAGATGTCGATCACGTCTATGGACATAAGCTGGGCTTTGGCCGTAAGCCCGCATTATTGGTGTGTGATGTGACCAAAGGGTATAGCGATCCTCGTCATCCCCGTGGCATGGACATGTCAACCCAAAAAATCCAAATCAACCAGCTGATCACTTTTGCTCGCTCATATCAGTATCCGATTATTTTTAGTCGTATCGCGTTTGAACCTGCAGATATCGCCCATCATCTTTGGCTGCAAAAAATTCCCAGTTTACAGAGCTTGCTAACTAATTCGACTGAGGCTGAAATTGCCGATGATGTTTATTTTCAGCCTCAAACGGATCACCTCATTAGTAAAAAAGGCGCATCTGTTTTTTTGGGGACGGATATGGTCAGTATTTTAAATAGCCATGATGTCGACACCCTCATTCTAACGGGGGCGACAACGAGCGGCTGTGTGTATATGTCGGCAGTGGATACGATACAGCATGGATACAGGCCGATAGTGGCTGAAGATGCGGTGATTGATCGTTGGCAAGACTCTCATGATCTCGCCATTAAACAATTACAGTCAAAATATGCAGATGTTGTCAGTACCGCTGATATTATCGCGCATTATCGATGCTGACTCAGCATTCGTTGAATTAAATTGAATTGAATAGTAACTGAAACATCCCCCTGATTGATTGACATCATCTATTGGTACTTTTAATGTTTTACTCTATAGTATGTTGATTTTAAATAATTTAAAGAGTGACTGACCATTATGCATATAGCATTCTAAAATATTGAAGGTAAGCGTTTTTATGAATGAAATAAAGCAAGCAACAAAGCATGTTATTCACATTAGAGAATATTGCCCAACGGATGCAATCCATACTTGGGCGCTGTTTTTTAATACCATTAGACATGTGAATATTCGCGATTATTCACTCAAACAAGTGACGGCTTGGGCGCCAGATGAGTTTGACTTAGGCGTGTGGCAGCAAAAAATGGCTAAGATTAAGCCTTTTATTGCTGAAATCAATGGCGTGATTGTTGGTTATGCCGATTTACAAGTTGATGGCTATATCGATCACTTTTTTTGCCATCATGAATATCAAGGTCAAGGCGTCGGTAAAGCTCTGATGACGCATATTTTAACTCAGAGTCAGCTGTGTGGCATCAGACGTTGCTATTCCGATGTCAGTATTACCGCTAAACCTTTTTATAAACACTTAGGCTTTCAAGTGCTAAAGCAACAAGAGGTCATTATTCGCGGCGAAAAACTCACCCATTATAAGATGGGAAAAGCGGTTTAAATTCTATATTTGGCCTGATGTTTAAATGTGTCGTTTTTCCTTTTTTACTTATCCTTTAGTGTCTAGTGTTACGATTGTTGCTGGCCTCTATCTGTTATAACTTGAATTTTACCTGTTATGACTATAGAGTGATTTTGTTGTAACATACTGCTATGGTTGTTTTTTTACTACGTGAAATCAAATCCAGGCGAATGTTTATCATCATTTGGTTTGGGTATATCTATTTATCCCTCCCATGATATGTTTAAGGTTGGATACAGTGTCTTTAATTTTGTGCCTTTACGATAAGTCTCTAACGCCGATTGGTATAAATTAAAAAATCTGTGAGATTAATAAGGAGCGTTAATCATGTCGATACAAAAATGGGGGGGCGTAGCGGCCATTGCTGAGGCGAGCATTTATCTATTTGGTTTTGTTTTATTTTTCACTATTTTGGATCCGAGTGGATTTGAGGCCAATGTTGTAGATGAGGCTAGCGGCATTGCGATCAATGGGTTAACGTTAGATGTCGCACAGCGTAACCTACTTTTTATGATCCAAAATAGAGACAGTTATTTTATCGGTTATCTTGTATGCGGGGTAGTCTTTAGTTTTACCTTACTCATCTTAGTGCAGGCTATCTACCAACGGTTCAAGCAATCCTTTCCTGAATTGATGATCTTTGCCGCTGCAGTGGGTTACCTGTGGGTGGGGATCGTGCTCGCCAGTAGTTTGATTTTTTTAATCGGCTTAGGCGCGATAACCCATTATTATGGGTTAAACCCTGAGCAGGCGTTGACGATCCATCGAACCCTTTCTATTGTTGTGGAGGCGCTAGGTGGGGGGATTGAGCTGGTGGGTGCCGTTTGGGTGTTAGCGGTCAGTTATGTGGGATTAAAAAGCCACATTTTCAGTCCTTGGCTCCATTATTGGGGGATGTTTGTGGGGATCTCAGGTGTGCTCACGCTCTTTTCTGGGCTGTCATTTCTATCAACTCAGCCCTTGTTTGAATTCATGACCGCTATTTTTGGCCTGGGGCAGATTTTGTGGTTCTTAGTCTTGGGGATCGGCATGTTAAGTGAAACCTCGATTGCTGAATCTGTATCGTATATTGAGGATTAAGTCATGATTAAACAACAAGCATAACAGCGACAATGACAAAAATGATATATAGCAATAAAAATCAAACAGAACCTTTTATAACAATAGGTTAGTATGTATTCTGTTGCCTGGATAGTGGTTTAAGACGCTTGTATTAATGCGGATCATTGAAGGTATTGGGAAGTCATGAAAGTATCACTTTGTGCTGTAACTAAAGAGAATTATGAAGCTGTTTGTGAGATAGAGGTGACCAAAGAGCAGGAGACTTTTGTTGTCTGTAGTCGAGGCCGCGTTTAATGAGAGTTATGCAACACGCGCCATTTATCTTGATGATATCCCCGTAGGTTTTTTCATGTGGGTGGAAGAAACTGCATCAAAAATCTCAATATGGCACTTTATGGTGGATAGAAAGCATCAACAAAAAGGCATTGGCCGCATAGCACTCAACGCTGTCTTAGATGAAATAAGACAAATGCCAAGTATATAAATAGTCTATTTCCCCAGCCTTAACCCAGTACAGCCTAATCATAACTACTAGCCTTTTAGTATTAACGCCATGATAGATAGATAAAAAATGTTAGTGACCACTAACATGGATGTTTAGATACATATTTTTAACGAACAGCAATGCGATTTGAAACCCAGCTGATAAAGACAAGAAATAGCGTTAACTGAGTATCACAATAAACATAGGAGGTTTGGCTTAAACCTATGGTTTTATACCAACGGCAGGCTTTGAGATTAGTCCTTTTAAAGTGATGTTTAGATTTTGGTATTGATAGAATCAATAAAGCATTTTATATCGCCATATCGCCATATCGCCATATCGCCATATCGCCATATCGCCATATCGCCATATCGCTTAAGTCACAAATGTGCCGATAACATCGATGCTCAAAAGTCACCGTGCCTCGTTCATGAGCTCATGGCTTTGCTAGATTTTCAATTCTTTCTTATGGTGACTTTAGTCTGAATGGGTAGTACCTTGAATAGATGATTATTGATTGTTTCATTTGTGATATTAACGAAAGGTATTGAGTTATGGCAACGTTTCAAGGGACAGTACAAGAGTTTCACCATTTTATTGGTCCAAGAATTAAGGCTGTTATTAATCGTCGGAGTGAGCACGATGGGAATAAAAATAATGGCGTGTGTGAGTGCTGTTATCAAAACGTCATGATCCATGTACTTAGCTCACTTTCTCTCTCAGAGGGGAGTTTTTTGTGTGATCTCAATACCGTTGAACAGGCAGTATTGTCAGCTTATGGATCGATAAATCAAACACCTAAACTGATGTGTGATTCATGTTATTCGTGTCATTAGTGTTATGACATCAACTCTGAAGATAGTGTTTTGAAATCGGATAGCGATGAGTCGGTAGATATTGACGCTTTTAGAGATTGTAGCGTTTAAGGTGCATGAGATCAGTAAGTTTGACGCACACTTTGCCGCTATGAAAACAGATAATGGCCATTCACACGGCGCTGTTTTTTACGATCAAGCGGGTAAAGTTAACATATGGGATAGAGTACGAGCCGAGATTTTAGCGCATTTTCAATAGATAGCAACAACGTCCATGTTTAAATGCCAGTCAAACTCTTATGTGAATAAATAGCTGGCCTATTTGTCGCTCAAAGCGTGTTTTACACTGTAAAACTTCCCCTACATTCTATTTTATGCGAGTCAAGTTCATGCGTCAGGCGTTAAAAAGCCTGACGACGATGGCATGTGAACAAGGGGGGAGTAGAGGTCAGTCAATGATCGAAATTGAGAAGCAGGATAAAATTGAACCGCTTCAGAATAGAACGTCGAGAAGAGATAGTCGAAAATAGGAAAGGTGAGTTAAGCCTGCAGTTGTCTAAAAAAGGAAGGTTGTGAGGGGGAGTTTGGATTGAGGTGCCTTGGGTTTGATGGCTATAGACTCAAAAACCTGATGCTGGGGGCGGGCCATTATGGCAACATAGGTGATATAAGCATGAATCATAATGGCAGTGGTGCCCTTACATGTTGAATTTATGAATGATTAATTTTTTGATTTATGTGAATGTCATTAACAGTTATATTTTTATTATTTATCACGTGTAATAAAGTGTATCTAAATGATGACGTTGAAAGATTCAGTTGTATTTAAATTTATAAATATTAATTAATAACAGTGTTGTTATTTTATTCGATGTAAAACATACTTTTATTGTTTTTTTTAAACCCATTAATATTTACTTAATTAATGTTGGTTAATGTTAGTTAATGTTATTTCTTGAAATCATGTATGAAAGTGATAGTACGCCCTACAAGTAATGCATTAGCCTTATTGGTAATAAGTTAGTCTGCGGTGCTAAGTAAAACCTGCAGCATTACAACTAACAAAGTGCATAGTAAGGGGATGTTATATGACATCAATGATGTTGAGCCATATTAATCGTGTTAATGACACAGCCAATCAGAAACGGGAAATAACGGAAGTTTTTGACACCGATAATAACATATCTGTGAGTGGTAATAATTACAGTGTTGTTATTAATGAAGAGCGTGGTGAGTTTGAAGTCACCCGTGATGGCTGGCAAGATAAAAATGCAGTGGCATGCTTTTTTATTGCGATTATGGATTTGTTCGATCGTGGCTTTTCGGCTGAAACCCGCACTGAGCAGTTAACTGCTTATTTAAATAATAACTTTAAAGCATGCATAAATTCAGATGATCCTGAGGTGCTGACAATATTAGCATTGATACCGAGAAGACATATTGTCGCTCCGCAAAAAGAAAGCTTGAGTTTATCTATTAGCAACGGTGCTTATCCATCAATAACCACACTAGAAACGGCTGAGGCGGTATTACCCACTCCACTATTGTCAGATACAACACATTTTCGAGAGCGGTTATTAAGTCAAGTCGATGATTCTTTACTCAGAGAAAGCATAGAGAGTGATAGAGCATTAACTCAAGAGCCCATGGAGCATAATGAAGTACAGCCGCAAGTCAATGAGCCATTAATATCTGCACGTTTTACATATGTGTCAGAACGATTATTTGAGACAGATTCAGGGAGGATCCCTGAATTAAAGATTGATATTCCAGAAGGGTTAGATCATAAGTTAATGGGGTGTTCGATAAAAGAATACTGTGATGTGATTAAGGGAATATTAGATCCTAATAACCAGAGAGAGCTAGCGATAGATGTTACTAGTAAAACAAATCGAAAAATAGAGATTAGTGTTCATGATCATGCTAACCCTGACTTTACTATGAGGATCGATGCGACTCATGTTCCTGAAAAAGGCGGAGTGATGCACATTGGTTATATTAAGTTAATTGAGCAAAATCAAGGGCAAGGGATAATGAGTAAAATCATTAATAATACTTTGCAAAGCTGTCCGAAAGTCAATGTAATTAACTTTACAGCAGGAGATGCTGTTGGTCCTTATGCTTGGCCCAAATACGGCGCCGTACCAACAGATATTCCAGTAGTGATGGCGAAAATGCAGCCTTTGGCCTTAGCATTTGCGGAGCAAAAAATACGAGATCAAGTTTATAGCGAATGGCGAGAGAACCATGGTGCGGCTTATCTCAATAGTGCAGCGACGAGTAACAATAGCGTGATGGCCCTCTTTGGTGCAGATTTATATGAGCTGGTAGGGTTTAGGCAAGCATTGGTGGAGAACAACTTAGAACTTATAGATTTTATGCTTGAAGAGAAAGCTTATATGCATTTTGAGGAGCAGTTTAGGGATGAATATCGTTTACAATATGGAGAGGTTGTGAATGGTATGTCGGTGCAAGAGCTAGAAAGTAAGTATGGTAGCAGTGTTATGACTAACTATGAAGATGAAATTTATGAGTATCTAAAAGAGTTGAAATTAGAATTACCTCAATTATTTACCGCTATTGAAAGCGGGGAACAAGCTGAAATATGGGCCGTGTTAGATCAGGAAATTGCGAAATTAGAAGCTAAAGTTACTCAAGAGTTTGCACCGATGAAAGCAAAATTAGAGCAATTAGCCAGTCACCATAGTACTGAGAATTTTTGGGCGCTCGTCGATGAAGACATGACTATTTCAGCGCAAAATTATCATAATGTTTTGCTTCGCATGCGAAATGGGATAGTAAAGCAATCAATGCCTGATATTGATGATTCAGTATTAAAACATGATGGTATAGCTAGCTCTAAGGGGACTGGACACATTAAATTAGGAAAATTAGCGGTTCTTAGCGCCGGGAATTATGAGGCTTCCATGCCGTTACGTGATCTTAATGGACGGAAAACGGCGACGGCCGATAGAATGATTAACTATACCCAAAGAAATATGAATTTCTTACAACGCCAAGTTGCTAATAATGCCCTTAATAAACTATTTACAGCTTAATAGTTATTTTCAATTAGATTTATTCTTCTTATTGTATGTTATTAAATAAGCTGTAGCGAGAACAGTATGGATATTTTTGAGCAAAGTTTAGCCGCGTTAAATGTGGATATTCACTTTAATCATGAGGGCTGTTTTACCTGTACGCTTAAAGGTGAGGACGGCGGTTCTGGATTAAACTTGTTTGTTTATAAACATGTTCAACAGGTGAGTTTAAGCTTAATTATGATGGGGCAAACAGACATTCCTGAAAAGGGGAGTCATGCATTATTGATGCAATTAGGGGAGCGAGCAATGTCTCCTTTAAATGAGGGGCTAGGTGTGGGAATATTGCCTAATACTCAGCGTATATCAGTGTATAAAAAGGTGACCTTATTAGATAAGCCGTTAGGCTATGTGATGGACAATATTAATCAATTGATCGCTGAACTGGAGCTGTGGGATCGTTATTTATTAGGGGATGAGACGGTATTTCAATCAAGTCAGCCAAATTCTCATGCTAGGCCTAGATTACAAGTCTTAGTTTAAATGATTAAATGAAGTTGATAGAATAAAGGCAGTTAACAATGACATTGATGATTTTGAATCACATTAATGCGATTAATGATGATATGAATCAAAATAAAGCCATCACTGATATTTTTGATGGGAGCGGTAATACGATTTTAGTGGGGAACAATCGCTATAATGTATCCATTAATGAAACAATGGCTTCATTTGAAGTGATCCGTGATGGCTGGCAAGATAAAAATATTGTTGCACGCTTTTTTACCGCTATTATGGACTTAGTTGATCGGGGCTTCTCGGCTGAAACACGAACAGATCAGCTGACAAGTTATTTAAATACTCAGTTCAGAGCCTGTTTGGATACGGTCCCTGAGGATCCTGCGGTGAAAGCGGCACTACAAGGGTTACCAAAAACACCGGCTGATCATATTGTTGAGCATCGAAGAGAAGTCATGCCCTTAGCCAATCTATCCTTAATCGAGCAACAAAATACGCAGAATGTCGAGCCTGCGATACCTCAATTTGCGCAAAGAGGGGGTTTTTCATTAGAGATGAATGCGCCTGTGGGGCAAGATGTTGAGCTGATGGGCTGCTCTATTCAAACTTTTAGCGCAACGATCCGAAAAATCATTGATCCTGATAAGCAAAGAGCATTAACGGTAACGGTTGATCAGCCAGAGATAGGACAATTAACCATTGAGGTAAAAGATCGTCATGATCCTGATTTCGTCATGAGGCTCAATATCAGCCAAGATCCGCAACAAGGTAGCGTGATGTCGGTTGAGCATATCCGTTTACTCGATCGTAATCAAGGTCAAGGGATCATGAGTGAAATCATTAATAAGACATTGCTTAAATGCCCTAAAATTAATGTTTTTAATTTTATTGCGGGTGATTCTGTTGGCGCTTATGCTTGGCCTAAATACGGCGCAGTACCAACAGCCTTGCCACAGGTGATGGACAATATGAGGTTCATAGCTTTGATGCTTGCTGAGCAAAAGTTTTATTCGGCTGAGGCTGATGAAACCTTAAGGGCGTTCTTCGAGTCTGAAGCTGAAAGCATATATTCTCGAAATATTGCTTATTTGTCGGGTCATGAGCTGAGGGTATTTATTAGAGATAATTTAGAGGAAGAAGCAGGTGATGAAGAAGATGTATTAGATCATTATATGTTTGCCAAGTTTTGTGCAGAATTTAATATTGACGATCCTGAAAGCCTTGATGATGAAGACATTGAGCGATATAGAGAGATATTTTGGGCAAAATATCAGGATGAATTTGACCATTTTACTCCTGAATTTAAAACTCAGCTTGTGAATGAGTCGGTGGCTGCGATGTCAGCGGCAATTGATGTAAAGTTAGCCAGTGTTGATGTTGAATACACAGCCTTTAAGGCCAAAATAGAGGCCTTAGTGGCAAGCCCCAATGCTGAAAATTTTTGGACTATGGTGGATGAAGATTTACCTATTTCAGCAGAGGATATTCAAGGTGTTCAAAGGCAGCTTTTTCAGCGAATTCAAAAATTACAAGTTGAATTAGATACCGATCAAAGACCGCTTTCAAATGAAGAAAGTCAGCAGCTTAGGAATACGATTGAATTATTGCGAGGCTTGATGAGTGGCAATGTAGCTCCTGCTGTACTCGAACATGATCGAGTGTATGATGAAAACGGTAACCCAGATGACGGTACGATTAAATTAGGTAAAATTGCCATACTGGGGGTGGGTGAATATGAGGCTTCCATGCCGTTACGGGATAGTCATGGGCGTCGAACAGCAACCGCTGAGCGAATGATCAATTACAGTGTTAGAAATATGTCAGGGCTTGAAAGAATGTTGGCCAATCGCAAGTTTAATCAACTATTACCTCCTTAAATACACGTTTCTCTAACGGCTTAGTTGTATTAATAGCTTCAATGTATGAGTGTATTGAAGCTGTTTGATTTTAAGACGTTATTAAAGATAATAATATTCGGCCGTATTGAGATGTTGAATTTGGGTCAACCTCAAATTACTCCGGTGCGACTTCCTAGACCCGTGCGGATCCATAGCTCAGAGACCGTATCGATGAAGTACATTTGACCGTGGCTCGGACTGATAGCGAAGGCGCATCGTAGCGTATTCGGAAAAGAGGGAAAGCTCAGCGCGGCGCCATCAAGGTTTACTCGTTGAACGCTGACATCATCGACCCAATAGAGCTCACGGTGTATCCCGTCGATCTCGAGGCCGCGGGGGATTGAGCATTCCTGTGACGAGCTCTGGATATTAGAGCCATCAATATTGGCGCGTTGGAGAGTTCCGGTGTCTATATCGGTCCAATAGATGACAGTACTGGCAGCTGTGACGTCAACTTTTGTAGCTCCAAGGTTGAATGAAAAGAATAGGGAATAATGGGCCCATTATCCATGCAGCTCGATACGTAACATGTTAATAAAAAGTTAAGCGTTTAGATAAGGATAGGCTTACCAAAAACTTAACCGGCCCAACCTACGCCGTGATTAAAACGCTTTTATTTCGAACGGTCTTTCACCAG
Source organism: Shewanella surugensis (assembly GCF_023284005.1). Taxonomy (GTDB): domain Bacteria; phylum Pseudomonadota; class Gammaproteobacteria; order Enterobacterales; family Shewanellaceae; genus Shewanella; species Shewanella surugensis. Next base: position 11,954 of record NZ_JAKIKS010000005.1, on the reverse strand, counting down.
GCAAGATCAACATATTCTAGGCTTTAATGATTGAAATACTGTTTAAGTATAAGAATAATTAGTTAATTATATATCTATGATGTTTGTCATTGGTGGTTATTGGGTGTTAATTACTTCCATTATGTTTCCTATGGGAGAGACTGAATCGTTTATTGATTATCTCTTTCCATTTTAATGTGTAACTTGGGTTTCTTTTGTTAATCTTATTGAAAACCTAATGGATAATAATAGAGCTAAAAAGTTTTTTTATTCGTATGCTTAAAACAAGGATGTATGACTAGCACCCGTTAAATTTAAGGAGTGAGAATACTCACTATGATAATAAAAATTAAAAATCAGTTGCTTATCTTTTTGTCTCTGATGTTGTTAATCTTAAGTGTTCAATCCCAAAGCGTTGCAAAAGAAGTCGTTTATAAATTAAAAATAGAGAAAAATCCCATTAATATTACTGGCAAGGAAGTGAGTGCCATTACGATTAATGGTCAAATGCCGGGGCCGACTTTGTTTTTTACTGAAGGTGATACGGCAGTGATGGAAGTCACTAATACGATGCCTATTCCCGCCATTGTTCATTGGCATGGACTCTTGGTTCCGAATGCGGTCGATGGGGTGCCTTACGTTACCACTTTACCTATTCCAGCTGGAGAAACGGCGATTTATAAGTTTCCTCTGATTCAATCAGGCACCTATTGGTATCACTCTCACTTTGGTTTACAAGAGCAATATGGCCTCAAAGGCACGATTGTCATTAAGCCTAAAAATGAACCTGCTGATGCCCCTCGAGATGTGGTATTGAGTATTGGCGATTGGAATGATGATGATCCGAGTACCACTTTACGGACGTTAAAGCGAAATAGCAGTTATTTCCCTTTGAAAAAAAATCAGATGCAAACCATTGTCGGCGCACTAGAAACGGGGACTTTTGGCAATGTAGTTAAACGTAATTTTTATAATGTCCTCGATTCTGACTTGTCTGATGTGGGTTACGATGCCTTTATTACCAATGGCAAAAAGAATTGGAAAGTGGCCGGAAAACCTGGAGAAATTATCAGGCTCAGAGTGGTTAATACCAGCTCATCCTCTTATTTCTATCTTAATTATGCTGGTGGGCCGTTAACGGTGATTGCCGCTGATGGATTAGATATTACGCCAGTTAAATTAGATAAGGTGCTGATGTCAATAGCTGAAAGTTATGATTTTCTGGTGACATTACCTAAAACGGGTCAATATGAATTTAGGGCAACATCTTTTGATGGCACGGGCTTTACCTCAACTTGGATAGGGGACTATAAGGGGGTCGCCACCGCGGCGACAGCGATTGAACAACCTGATATTTATCAGCTTAGTGTCGATATGACCAATGCTATGATCGCGATGAAGCAGAAGAGTAATGCTAAAGTGGTTGAAAAAGTTCAGCCTAAGGTTAATAACAAAGATAAAACATCGATGCCAGCGATGAAGAAGATGGACTCGATGTCGTCGATGAAAGCTAATGAGTTTACTGGCGGAAGTCTTGAGCAGCGTCCGGGAGCCCCTTATGGCAAGTTACATTCGCCTCAGAGCACATTACTGAAAGCAAACCGACCTTGGCGTAACATAACTCTTAATTTAACCGGTGATATGGAACGCTATATTTGGACCTTTAATGGCAAAACCTTGGCTGAAGATGCGTACATTCCCATTAAGAAAGGTGAGAATGTGCGTATTAAATTGGTGAATAAAACCATGATGCGTCATCCGATGCATTTACACGGTCATTTTTTCCGAGTGGTGACTGATCAAGGTGAGTATTCAACGTTAAAACATACGGTTGATGTGGCCCCTATGCACACCACTGTGATTGAATTTGCAGCGGATGAAGAGAAAGATTGGTTCTTCCATTGCCACAATTTATACCATATGGCTGTCGGTATGGAGCGAATTGTCCATTATGAAGGTACTGAAGTGGCCCCAGATGTGATGGCTGAACGTGATAAGGCGTTTAAAGATCCTTGGTATACTTGGTCTAATGCAGGTTTTTACAGTCAGATGACTGAAGGGTTATTACAGTCGAGTAATACCCGTAATACGGTGGCACTCAATTGGCAATATGATTGGAATAAATCATATGATGTAACTGCAGGTTATTATCGTTATTTTAATCGTTATTTCTCTCTTTTTGGGGGTGTTAATGCCAGTACTGATTTTCCCGACCATGAAAATCGGGGTGTTGTGGGTTTTTATTACCTACTGCCTTTCGCCATAGGGAGTTTAAATTGGGTTGATGACAGAGGGAATGTACGCACTCAGCTGAGTCGTCCTTTTCAAATTACGGACCGTCTAAATTTAATTACCGATTACCAATATGATTCTTACTCAAAACAGGAATGGGGAGTTGGCTTGAATTATTGGTTAACACGAAGGGTGAGTGCGACCATTAATTACAATTCCAGCTATGGCGGTGGGGCAGGTTTGTCGATCAGATTCTAGTTTAACCTGAATTCGGGATAGTGAGGTCAAAATATCAACCTCTAACTTGGTGGTCAAATTGTTTGTATCACTACAGTTAGGGGTCATGGGTTAGCGTCCGTGGATCCCCCTGTAATATAACCCAAAGCATGGCCTCCATAGCGGTCATCGATACTGATATTACCATTACTGAGTGTTTCTAGATTGATATTATTAGCGATAGGCATGTTATTATTGTTAAGCTGAGTTTTTGTTTAGTCATTCCTCCACTATCATTATCAAATATTAAGTATTAAGTATTAAAATCAGTCGGATGAACAGATTGTGAACATAGGGAACTATCCTTAAATGAGTGACCTTCTTTAATCTATAATAATATGATATTGTTGTTTTTTGTGATTTACAACGAGCGTAACAAGAGACGTTTATGTCAATTTTTACCGTTGCATTTATTATCTCGATTGCATTGCCTTTGCTGTGTTTACAGCAGCTTTGGTGTCAAAATAGGCATCAGGATCGTTGGAAGAGCAAAGCGATAAACGTCAATATAGCCTTATTTTTAATCGTTTTATTTATTCAAATTGTATGTGAGGCCTTACTGGCTCATTTTGGCCATATTGAATGGATTAAATATGTCTCGTCGCTTTTTGTTATCACTAGAATAGGGTATTTAATTTACCTGTATCGATTGAGAACGTTAATAACAGAGCTGAATAAACCATTAACTATTTTAATATTAATAGGCTATTGGTCTAACCTCATACTTTGGCTGGTGGTGTTAACGAGATTAATGCTCAAGTTTTAAAAGGAATTTTGCAGCGACCGTTAACCATCATCCGCCTAACAATATGATTGTTTGACATCAGTTAAAACAATGCCGAAACGCAGCGATTTTTTCGAATGGTGTTAGCATGGTTAACATTTGTCTAATAAAGCTACCTACATTCTAATTTTTATGCGAGTCTTGGGAGGATGTTCAAATGCTTGTATTCACGTCACCAGCAAATTAAGCTCATCAGCTTCTGGTATATTGGGCAGTGCTTTCCAACACTGCTCTCTCTATGGCTATTGATCGGATCCAACGGTCATCGTTAATTTATCATCGGCATAAAATAGGCTTTAAACGGAGCTATACCTAAGCCATATGACGATGCAGGATCTAGCGGGTTAAACGTAATGGTTAAATATACTACAGCACGGTTATTATGTGCTGTAAGTTGTTTGTTATCCACTTTTGATTAATGGCACCCCAATGGGTGATTTCGTAGTGGCCATCTTTGGTCGCCCCAATGAAAACACAGATAATATCTATTTCAGATAAAGATTTAATCGTATCTTGTATTGTTCTTCTTGGCATGCCTGTTTCTAGCATAATTTGAGGTACAGTACTCACTCCTGTATCAATCAGATAAGCGATATAAAGCCGTCGGTAATAGCTGGTTTTGGTTTTGGTTGGTATCAATGTCATATCACTCTTTATTGGCAAATAATTCGTTAATGGTTTCTAATGGCATCTTGAAGTATTACGGGCATAGTGCTGCAATTAATGAGAATTTGTTAAATATTAATTTCATTATTGGTGGCTTTGTTGTTTTATTTATGTTGTTAAATTATTTGTTTGTGGATTTTTATTTATACTTTAGTGTTGTTGCGAGTAGTTTATTGGTTTTAATGTATCACTTGTATCACCGCGCGTGTTTAAATTAGGACTATGTTTTATTTATAAATGACTCTCAGTATTACACTAACTAACGGTAATCGATTTCATAATGGGTCATGATTATTTAATTTAACTATGAACGATCAACAGCCCCTAATAATTTACTCGTTTATCACTTTTTATTGATGGGTTTATAATTCATTTTTCTCTATAAAAATAGGCATGTCAATTTATCTTATGTAGGGATTATTTGGCTTGATTAATATAAAGCAAATCAATTTATTTTTAGCCTTTATTATTTTAGAGGTCAGAAAAATAAAATAAGGTAAGTCGCTTATTGCTGAGATCTAGGGTATTAATAAACAAAGGATAACATTATGGTCAGAGTGACACGTTTTACCCCATTGTCATCAGAGAGTCTTAACATTACAACGGTGTTACCGAGAGCGAATACCGTGGCAAGTACAGAAGGACATGGCCTTTTGCAGCAGTCCGTCATTGGCCCAAATACAAAACAAAAGGCAGCAGGTGATCATTTAGTCGATATAAATTCAGTTCCCCCTTTAGATCCTTGTTTACGAGATTTTTCTCATTCTTTGCATATGGCTGATGATATATGGAGCTATCAACAAGCACGTAGAACTTACGGAAATAGCGTGCAAAGACTGCCACCGCAATTACATGACATGAGAAATGACTCATCAAGGAATAAGAGTCATGCTGGCAGTTCTATTTCGATAGAACTGCGTACAAGGTATTCTACGGAGGCTGGATTTCCTCAAGACTTAAGTATGCCTCCCCAAGACTTACGTATTTCTCCACAAGGGACTCAAGTGATGGCGCAACGCCTAACAGAGTTGCAGTATCAACTCATCGCCATGAAAGATGAATTAAATCCAGTGACTCATCCTAATATCACTAGGGTACATGGACAAGCGGTGAGAATGTATAGTGCGGCCATGTCATTAGGCTTGGGTGGCGCATTTGCGAGCATGTTAAGTCATGGTGGTGCGGCTGCCATCGTCCATTTTGCCTCTCAGCTTTCGGAGCATACTTTAAGAGATGTGGCTGAAATTGTTGTTACCGCTGTCGTTCGTAATACGACATCGAGCCTAGGAGGAGTGATTGCTGAAACCATGACTGGTCCTACAAATCTCGAGCGATATCAACAGCAAGAACCAAGTTATACTGAAGAGAGACTGAGCGAGATTGAAAGGGATCAAGACAGGGCTATGATGGCAGTACGAGAAGATACAGAGGAAATATTTAACGCGGCTGTAGTCGAAACCTCAAATATTATGCTTAGTAACATCCCCGGTGTGGGCCAGATCACTGATATTATTGATGTCACATTTGCAAACAGAAGATTCATATTGACAGAGCTGAGAGAAAGAATAGCGCAGATAGAGGAGGCGTTTAGCGATCTGCTGATCGCCAATATTAATGCACAAGAAATGACGGATCCAGAGCAACCATTTAGGGTTTATATCTGATGTAGTCAACTTCATATTCAGTGGTCAAGTTAGCGATGCGACTTCATTGATAATCTTTTTACTTGCTCTCCTATATAGCGAGACTAACACGGGTTGCCTATCACCCGTTGAAATACCCCGTAAAATATAGCCATGAGATCAACTCTTCAATGCTTTTGTTCGTTTTAGAGTGGGCGGAATTAAGTGGCAACTGAATGTAATTCCTTCCTTTTTTCTGTCTTTCACTTTGGGAATGTTGATTTCAATATCGCCTAGCGCTGTCTAAATGGTCACTGATTTAATCAAAATGGTATAACAATACAGTGACGATCATGAATGATCACACCCTACCTTCCATGATTAAAAATGACAAAATCAGGTGTCCGATTATGTTTGACCAGAATAGAAATTAAAAAAACAGACAATGGAGAAATGTTTCTTTGGGAGTTAGTATTGAAGGATGATCAATCTTTTTATTGGAAACAATATGAATGGCCTGAAGGTATTTGCACCCAACGCTTAATCAAGTGTAAAAATGAATAAAATTAAGCGGCTTTAGGAGACGGTATACTCATGGAATCGTGGTTAATTAAAAGGTTTATTATGAGGTTTGTGTGGCGTTGTTTATTGTTGTCTTTGATGTTTTTTTCTGTATTGACGAATGCTACGGCACAAGTAGACCGTGCAGGAGAGGTGATAACCGAGCCTGTTTCCTATGCGTCTCTGGTTCGCACTTCTTCGTCAAGCGCTTTGAATGCTGTTGAACGACGTATCGTCGAGCAAGTCAATAATAATGACGTGGCGGCCGTTGAAGATCTTGAAAAAATTGTCAATATCAACAGTGGTACATTCAATACCGCGGGAGTACAACGGGTTGGAGCGTTTTTTCAGCAGCAATTACACCGCTTAGGGTTTAGTAGTGAATGGATTTCATTGCCTCAATCGATGAAGCGAGCAGGGCATTTGTTCGCCTATTACCCGAATAAAAAATCTTACTTTTCCGCTGAGAATAAATCGTGTGTGTTACTTTTAGGTCATTTAGACACGGTTTTTTCAAAAATAGATGCATTTCAGTCTTTCACTCGTGATGGCCATTGGGTCTCAGGACCGGGTGTATTAGACATGAAAGGCGGTGATCTGGTGATCTTATATGCTTTGAAAGCGTTAGCGGATACTGGCGAACTTAAACACCAATGTATTGCCGTAGCGTTAATGGGCGATGAGGAAAATAGCGGAAAACCCAGTATGCAGAGTCGAGCCCCTTTAGTGACATTGGCGAAAGCGGCTGACATTGCGCTGGGGTTTGAATGGAATGAAGCAGGAACACTGACCTTATCTCGGCGGGGGATTAGCGTATGGGAATTAACGGTAAAAGGGAAGACGGCACATTCCTCTAAGGTCTTTAATTCCCAAGTGGGCTTTGGTGCGATTTATGAGGTTTCACGTATCTTACATATGATGTCAGAGCGGTTGAGCAGCATTGATTATTTAACCATTAATCCGGGACTCGTGGCAGGGGGGAATCGCTTGGATGTAGAGGATATTATGCAAGAGGTGCTGGTAAAAGGGAAAAAAACAGTGGTGGCAGATGAGGCCGTGGCTTCTGGCGATTTACGCTTTATTTCGGCGACACAATTGGTTGAAGCGCGGAATATGATTTCGCGTATTGTCAGTGAGCATTTACCGCAAACCACTGCTAAAGTGACTTTTACCGATATCATACCCGCGATGGCTGAAACGGCGGGCAGCCAGCAATTACTACGTCAATATAATCAGTTAGTTGTTGCTTTAGGTATGGAGGCGGTGACTGCGATTAATCCCATGGCCAGAGGGGCTGCCGATATTAACTTTATTGCCCCCTATGTTGATGCTATCGATGGCTTGGGTGTCAGTGGCAGTGGTGCCCACACCGATAGTGAAAAAATGGATCTAAGTTCGTTATCAAAAGCAACAGCAATAACGGCATTAATTATATACCGACATGGGCAAGAGAAGACGGACTAATCAGCCGTAGTATAACGAATTTTTCAGTTTTTAAGCTATTTTTGTGCTTGTTGTCATCATATTTGTTGGCGACTAACGCCATTAAAGCTAAAACAGCCATGTTAAGGACCCGTTCATCACCGATATTATTGATGCGACAGTGCCGCCTTTCCGTGAGTGGCCATATTTACATATAGCTACCTACATTATAATTGCTGATATTCAAATAGTATTTTAGGCTTGGTCTTTTAGGACTAATGCTAGAAGGCTAATACTTAAATTTATATAACATATTAATAAACATGGGCAAAAATGTTAGTGAACACCAACACGGCTGTTTATACTCATTTTTATAGTTGGCAGTTACAGGATCTAAGCGCAAAGGCTAAGTGGCGTGGGAAAAAGCCATTAATCATAAGAATAAGCACAACAAAAACATAAGCTGTTTGTTTTAAGTCTATAGTTTTAGAACATTCTGTGTTTTTTGGCATTGGCGGGCTGAAGTAAGGGTCCCATTTCTTGTGACACGGCCAGATTGCCAATGGTTTCTTTAAAGTGATGTTAGTCTGAATGGGAAATACCTTGAGTAATGATTATTGATGGGGTAATTATCTGTAATTAAAAGTAATTTGTTTTTTATATTATGGTTTTGTAGTGAAATAATTCGATTGGAGTCATGAAGAGACAAAGTTGTCAAGCTGAGATAAATTCCATCATTTCATCACTATTATTATTTTTTAATTATTCAGTTCACAGCTCAATGTCAGTAATTACTCTGTTTCATTTTCATCGTCAGCAGGGTAAAGCGACATAACCTTTAAATATATTCATTAACAATGGCTGGTTTTTATTTTATAAATCAAATCAATATACCGACAGTAACGCCAATTTACCGAAGGAGAGTATGCATGAATGTATCATTGAAGAGTAAGTTACCCCATGTCGGTCCAACTATTTTTTCTGTGATGACACAATTGGCTAATGAACATAACGCGATTAATCTTTCTCAAGGTTTTCCTGATTTTACTTGTCCTGCTTCGTTGATTGAACGGGTTAACTTTTACATGAAACGAGGTGATAATCAATATGCCCCTATGGCGGGACTGCCTATATTGCAGCAACAAATAGCCGCTAAGGTGGATAATTTATATCATTTAACGCTCAATGCTGCTGAGGAGGTAACAATTACCTCGGGTGCGACTGAGGCTTTATTTTGTGCTATTCAAACCGTCATTAAACTCGGTGATGAAGTGATCGTTTTTGATCCGAGTTATAGTTATGAGCCTGCGATTATTTTAGCGGGAGGGAAAGCGGTGCATTTGCCGCTGATCACGCCTGATTATCATATTGACTGGGAAGCGGTTAGGCAATCCGTTAACTCCAGAACGCGTCTTATCATCATTAATAGCCCGCATAACCCGACAGGTGCCGTACTCACAGCAGACGATCTGCAGCAGTTATCTCAAATAGTAGATAAAAATGATTTATTTGTGTTATCGGATGAGGTTTATGAGCATATTATTTTTGATCAGCAATCACACCAAAGTGTGCTCAGGTATCCCGATTTATATCAGCGATGTTTTGTTGTATTTTCATTTGGAAAAACTTATCACGTGACGGGCTGGAGAGTCGGTTATTGTATCGCGCCTCCAATTTTGACGAGTGAATTTCGAAAGGTGCATCAATTTGTGACTTTCGATATAACTACGCCTTTACAGTATGGGTTAGCTGATTTTATGAAAAGCGATCCGCAACATTATTTAAATTTACCTCGTTTTTATCAGCAAAAAAGAGATTTGTTTTGTCGATTACTAGCAAACTCAAAGTTTACCTTAGTTCCATCGCAGGGGACGTATTTTCAATTACTGGAATACAGTAATATTAGTGAGCAGGGGGATGTGGATTACGCCAAAACATTAACGGTGGAGGCTGGGATTGCCGCGATCCCTATCTCGGTGTTTGCCAAGCAACCTATAGAAAAAAAGTACTTACGTTTTTGCTTTGCAAAGGATGATACTACGTTAACTAAGGCCGCTGCTATATTGACTCTGTTGTAATGTAAGCGATCAATATAGGACCGGCTTGCAGGAAACTAACGATCACTATCTTTATGACTATACCGTCACTACTCTACTATGTGGTCATCCATGATGACTTAATTAACTTTTGTTCTTCTAGCCTTAGGTTTTAAAAGTCACTGAGTTGAGAGTGCGATACCACCGCTATGATGGGTACTGCACTTTCCGTGAGTAGCCCTATTTATATATAGCTACCTACATTCTACCTAACGGTTTCCTGTCACCAAAAATATGTTAAGCATTGTTTTATTTCTTTCGACCGTGACTTTAGTCTGAATGGGTAATAGTTTGATTAGATCATTGATAGCATAATTAGTTGTTATTATAAGTAATAAAGTGATTTGTTTTTTAGCTTAGGGTTTTATAGTGAAATAATTTGATGCGAGTTTGACAGAGGCTAAATTTGATTGATGTGAGTGAGACCCAGACTTGAGGGAACGGCTTTGGAGCAGTACAAATTGCCATTTTAGCCGAGGGTGATAAATATCTACGGACATATTTTCGCATGAGAGGTCAATGAAATTCAAAAAACAGACAATGGTGAGATGTTTCTTTGGGATTTAGTATTGAAGGATGATCACTCTTTTTGTTGGAAGCAGTCTGAATGGCCAGCAAGTGCTTGCACCGAACGCTTAATCAAGTGTGAGCATGAATAAAGACGACCGGGGCCGGAATTGGGGGTCGAGAAGAGACAGTCGAAAATAAGATGCTTGAGCAGGGCCTGCGGTTTTCAATAAAAGTTCAAAATTTTGACTATATTTAGAATAGTCTCATCACACTATTCATGCGAATGACAAGGAAAGTTATGCATAAGTACGTGAATAAGGATCCACAGAGTCAAAGCCATTCCCTTAACAATAAATTTTCCCAGAAAAAGAGTCCGCTTAAGCATTCATTCATTGATAATCGACCTGAAGCCGCGTTGCAAAGAAAGTACCAAGAGATCTTAGATGGCTAATAATAGTCCACAAGCTGCGCGTATGGTACAGCGACAATCCATGGCCGATAATCGTGTGGCCAAACCGGCTATTCAAAAAGCCGACACGAATACTAACAATAATACTGGCCTACCCGATAACTTAAAAAGCGGCATGGAAAGTTTATCGGGCATCAATTTAAATCATGTCAAGGTGCATTATAACTCGGCTAAACCTGCGGCGGTGCAGGCTCATGCTTATGCCCAAGGTCATGAAATTCATCTAGGCGCTGGCCAAGAAAAACATTTACCCCATGAACTCGGTCATGTTGTCCAACAAGCCCAAGGCCGAGTCAACCTCACCAGCACAGTCGGGGGCATGGCAATCAATGATAATGCAGGATTGGAAAAAGAGGCCGATGTACTAGGTGCTAAAGCACTGCAGATGCAACCGAAAGAGAATAAAAGTAGATCGATAGTTAATTCTACTGTTCGGACAAAAAGTAATTTAAAGCAATGTTTCGGATTTGTGGATAATCGGCCTGCAACTTTAGGGCGAGAAAACGCCATTATACAAAGGGTGAACTATACACCGGGCGGCCTAGCGAATCTACTTGATGCACTGAAGATAGAGGCGGATCAACAACACTTAGAAATACCAGAACTCATCAAAGAACAAAACACGCAGGGTTTGAAAGGAATATTTACACAGACCCATATATATCCCATATTTAAGAAGTTAGAAACTGACTCGGCAATAAGAAAGCAAATGGACGTGCAAGCGGCCGTTAAGTTACTACTTCCTGCATTATCGGGGGTTTTCAGAAAAGGCCCAGAAGAGGACCTCCATAAGGACCCAGATGCGAATGGGTTGTTTAATCAATATCTAAAGCACAAAGTTCCTGAAACGAAAAAAAGTAAAATGGCGGAAAAACTGAAAATTGAAACCTCCGTGAAACCATATGTCTGCCGCGGGCATGGCACTTATTTTAATAGTGATAAAACGTTTACCGTCCCGGTGGGTATAGTGAGCCGTTTTTCGTGTCCGGATACGAAAAGGGCGGCGGGTGGTACCGACGAGCTCGAATATTTAGCGGCGGAAACTGTGGAAGGAGGAGGTCAATGTAATGACTACCGTTTGTGGCCGTTAGAGGAACATTGGGAACAGTACGCTCAAAGTCTAGAGAATGAGAATCAAGCGAATAACTTCGTAGGCCTAACGGGTACCGATGAGGACTCAGTACAGGATAACAAAACTAATTAACAAACGGTAAACCCCCGGCAGAGCCGGGGTGACTCGCATAGGTTTCACCTATACCGCGGTATAGGTAGGCTCAAGTCTCGACCAAAAGACAGGAGAGCAACCTATGCGAGACCCTAAGAGTTTGTCCCATACA
>NZ_JAKIKS010000004.1 GCF_023284005.1 Shewanella surugensis | reverse complement strand
TAAGGTGTTCGATCAGGGTCATTGGGTTACCTCTCAGAAAGTGAGGTGCGATTAGATCACAGTAATTCAGCAGATTCAATCTTTGTTAACAAAGTGCGATCCCGCCCTGGGGGGGATGTAGAGTGTTTATATTATCGATTATTTGTGAGATGGGCTGTGATATTTTTTATTAGTTTCTGATAAAAATGCAAACTTGGATCGTTTAATAAACGTATTGATTTATTTCAGGTTAAAATAGCAGCGTTTAAACATTGTTAATTAGTCATAGTTAATAAGTGTTTGACGGGTCAGTTAAATAAAAACTAGAATGCTTAAATTGAAATGTATTTAATTTATTAAGTTAACGTATCGATGAAAAATAGCCCCATATTTGAAAGCTTTATTGAAGATTATAATAACATTTCAATTGGTAATAAATTAAGCGTATTAAATGATTGCGCTTCATTCTGTGTCGATGAAAAGTTTGATGTACACATTGTTTTTTTTGATGAAACCCAGAGTGTTCATATTATCAGTTATATAAAAATCATTGCTGAAAATACCCGCCAACAAGCTTATGAAATTTTACTAGAGGCTAATTATTTAGCCGTTTTAGACGGTTCTTTTTCTATTACGCCAGATAAGAAATATATAGCTTATAATGAAAGTTACCCTATTGTTAAAATAACCCCCTTTGAATTAGAAGTTATAATTTATCGCGTTATTAAAATTAGCCAAAAAACACTGTTCAATTATCATTCGATTTAAGGGTGTTGATTAAGCGTATTCCTTCTGAAATCACTTACTATTATCTAATAAGATCTTTATATTAAACATTATGCCTGATTTAAATAATTTTATTCCATCTCCTATTCGACATTTTCATGTTGATGAGCAATCTGTAGAGCTTATGCCAACCAATACTGGCGATAACGCTAAGCGTGTTCCCGTATCGACTGAGCTGATGGATCATTTAGTGAAAGCCAAGAGAACCATTTTATCGATAAAATATGATGAGGGAATTGAATATATTGGTAATCAAAAGAATCATATACAAGTGACGAGTGGTCAAAGTTACATTAATGCGATGGCAGGCAAGCGCATTAATTTATTTATTGATAAGGCCAATGGCGAGGTGAACCAAACGGCCTACAATAATTGGGATGAATTAGGACAGGCTGTATTTCGAGCAAGGGTGACGCAAGGTTCTTTTTGTGGGGATGTTGGGCGCTTGCTTTTTGTTAAATTAGCCGCAGAGCAGCATAGTATGCCTATTCACTTAGGTGCTTGGGATGGCGATCATTCCGTGGTGATTATTGGTCATTTAAATAAACAGGGAAGGCCTGATGATAATGCTGTGGTAGTCGATGCATGGTGTTTAACACCGACACCTGTTTTATATAAAGACAGTCATTTTAAAGCGGTGACGATTAGTAAAACCGCGCCGCCGACCACGGGAGTGGAAGGTGAAAAAATGCGTCAACAGATGCTAACAATTTTAACGGAAACAAAAAAAAGCGTCTTTAATATCGCACAAAAAGATGCATTGCTTGGGTGTGTCGATTCTAGTAAATATTTACAATCGAGTGTTCAGGAGGAGTACAAAAAGATTGTCCCCAGTTTTGAGATCTGTGAGGAGATTTTGCTTAGGGCGAATAAGCTTTGGGATCACCTTTCCCCTTATGCAAAAGACGTCAATGAGGTGGCGCGTATATATCAAGAAACACAAGGAAGAAATCGAACGTACTCGTTTGAGGTGGATACTAAACCTTATCTTGAATCCATGAGTGGTGCCAAAATGTTTGGTATAACTCATGATGAAGAAGTCAATATTCGCTCAGGTTTCACACAAGCCTTACTGAGTGAAAATACGAGTGTGGATGACTTGAAGCGTTTATTAAAGCTTGATCCCAAGGCGATGGAAGTGAAAGATAAGCAAGGTCGGTTACCCATACAATACGCATCCGAAGCGTATTACTTAGCAATGGATTCAGTTAAAAAAGATGCATTGGCAGAGAAAATAACCTTTTTAATTCAGCACCCTTCTTTTAACAATAAACAGATAGCACATAAAATGTTTACGGCTTGCTTTGAATTTACATTACAAACAAAAGCAGGCTATCCATTATTGGATGCGTTACTTAAACATCATTCTCATATTGATGTGAATGCGGTTATTAATCAACAAGGCCAAACACCTTTAATTCAAGCCATCTCTCGTGAAGATAGTGCGATGGTGAAGTGGCTATTATTACAAGATAATCTGTCACTGTCACAATGTGATAAGCAGGGGAGACATCCGCTTTTCACCGCCTTATATACGCCTAAAATATTTGAATTATTAGTCAATCAAAATCAGCACGAATTAGATTTGAGTGTCAAAGATGCTCGTACTCATAATACGCTACTGATGGCGTTAATTGAAAATTATCAACCAAAATTGAGTTTGGCTAATTTAAGCCAGAATGCCCCCGACGTTAAGCAGATTTTAATGGCTAAAATGACGGAGAAAGATTGTTATGTGACCAATGCTGCGGGGCAAACCGTGTGGGATCTGTGTTTTTCGCATCCGAGCATTTTAGCTCGTAATCTTGACATGGTAAAATACTTGTCTGTTAAAGCGCCCGAATTTATGTCGGCTAACAATTTAAGTAAACAATATCATCAGGGACAAACGGCATTAATGGGCATGGTGTATCAGCAATTGCCTGAATTGGAGAAAATGGCCATTGAAAGAATCTCCCCTAAGGATTTAGGGATTACAGATGAGTCGGGTAATACGGCCATTTCGCTTGCAGCGCATTATGGCAATGAGCAAGCGCTTAGGTTGTTATTAAAAAAAGCCAACGTCGAAGATTTACGTCTCAGCAATATCGGTTTTGAGAAAGCGTCATTATACGAGTGGGCTAAACATCGCTGTGAAAATCCGTCTTTGAAGACAAAATTACAGCGTAAGTTGTCTGGTACAGAGTTACCTTATTGCCGAGTGAGCCAAGCGTTATTACAAGAAATTTATGATAATAAAAACTTGAAGCCACCGAAACAATAATCTTTGATGTTTAAAGTGGAGGCTTCATATGTCAAATACCAGCCCGTCTAACGGGGCTGATATTGCTTGCTTTCATTCAGGATTAAGCGTTAATTTTCAAAGTTGACCACTTGTTGCGTAGAGCATATCCCTGCTGAAGTACAAACTTGATAAGTCACCTCGCTGACGGCATTAGTGTTAAAGCGATCGATAAACTGGCTATTGTTAGCGCTGCCTATTTGTATGCCATCTCGGTAAATCAGAAACGCGTTGTCATCGAGATTGTTCCAATCTAGAGATACTCGGGCACTGCCTTGACGAGATTGATTAACGGCTTTGATAATGAGCGGAAAGTTATCATTGGAGGCTTCTACCACAAAATACTGTGCTTTCAAGCCAGTACCGTCTTGATTGTCTTGAACGCTAAGCGTGACGGCATATTCACCTGAATTCGTATATTGATGAGTGACGTGTTCGCCTTGTGCTTGACTGCCATCGCCAAAGTCCCAATACCAAGTGTCAATCGTGCCATCATTATCAACACTGGTGCTGTTGAAGTTTGCTAAACCATGAGAAAATTCGGCGGTAAAGTCAGCAACAGGGAGTTCGTTCGGGGTGAGGGCCTCTGCGCTGGCGATTAAACGTGCATCATCGTACGCTGACCATGCATGCACCATCACCCAGTAAACACCGGCTGCAGATGAAGGCAATGAACAAGCTTCATCATTACCGGCTAAATAAGGGCGGCAATCGAAACGGTTAAAGGTGGGGGCTTCGCCATATTTGACATAGAGATCCGCATCGCCAGTCCCGCCAGAGAGCGCAATATTGATGTCATTGAGTTCAGTGTCGACATTGAAGGTGTAATAAGTTTGATTGCCTGTCGCGGCCGAGACGTCAATGGGCGTATTGTTATCTAATACAATAGGCTCTGGAATGGGGAGCGGCTCGGGCTCAACACAGGCTTCGACACCTACCGCATGAAAGGCGTTAATAATGTCTTCAGCGTTATAGCCTAAATCAAAGGCGGCATTTTTTACCCCGCAAGCGCCGTCCCAAAAGTGGCTATCGGCAGTCCAATAAATTTGATTTGCTAATAGCATGACTTCAAAGGCTTTACGTGTATCCCAATTGGGTGTGGTGGCTAAAGTATAAAAGGCCTGGTTAAAAATACCTGAGCTGTAATGTACATTGATGCCATCGAAATAATCATCAGGGTTATCGATTGAGCGGCCGTCGAGCGTGGGCTCATTCATATAACGTAATGCACCATCACCTTTAAAAATATCGGCGCCGACTTGCCAATCATTGCTGCCATGCATGTAAAATTCAGCAGCTTCTCCAGCCATATCAGAGAACGCTTCATTCATGCCGCCAGATTGATTCATATAAATGAGGCCTGAATTTTGTTCAGTCACACCATGACTGACCTCATGGGCAGACACATCTAAGCTAACTAGCGGGTGAAAGCGGGTCATACCATCACCAAAAGTCATGGCACTGCCATCCCAGAAAGCATTTTCAAATCCTTTTGAATAATGCACTCGCATGGTTAATTGGAAGCTCAGTGGTGCGGTGTTATACCACTCGCTGTACATGTTATAGATAACATTGCCAAAAAAGTGCGCATCATTGAGTGGTGAAAAAGCACCATTAACAGATTTTATGGTATTGCGAGGACAAGTGTATTCAAAGGCATTATTTCCCGACTCTCGGTGATTTAAGTTAACTGTTTTTACATTGGGTGAGTCCATGATGCAGGTATCGTTGTTGGTTGTGACATCAAGAAAGTCAAAATCGATTCCATATTCATATTGCCCTGTTTTACTGTTTCCACCAGGGCCAGTACCTATGGCTGCAAAGGTAAGCCCTTCCCAACGCTTAAGGATTTCCCCGCTGTGGGCATCGATGAGAGTAAAAGGGCGGGTGGGTTGCTCACCATATTGAACATAGGAGGTGATATAGACCAACCTTGTTTGTAGGGCATCATCTAAGTAAACCCATAAATTGGCTTGTTCATTATGGGATTGAACATCCTTGTCTTCTTGCTTCGCTTTGGAGGCACTTAAGGCTTCAGATGGAGTGATTGTTGGGGTTGTGAAAGCACTTGGTTTGGCGATGTTACTGAGCAATTTTCCTTTAAGGCTAGAATATACCCCCATGGAGGACACATTTGCGCTAATGGTGTGGCCAAACACGGGGATGTCAAAGAAGTATTGTTGTAAACGTTGTTTGGTCGTGGACTTGTTGAGGTTGATTGCTTTGGCGACTTGAAAATGGCTACCTGCTTCTAACATCAGAGCGGTATGAATGTTATTGCTGGATGCTGAATGAGTGAAACTTGACACATAGACACTATTTGCGGCAAGAGTTTGAGCACTGAGCGCAGCTGAAATAGCCAAGAAAATACAGCTAACCTTATTATTTCTCATTATGTATTATATCCATTAGAGTGATCATTAAAAGAGTGACATCCATTTCAAATAAAATGATTTAAAAATAAAGTGTTATAAATCACTACAGCCATTATTTATTAGGAAACAACTCTTTTATCCTATGGATTGAAAGAGTCATGAACAATAGGATGAAAGAGTGATATTTATGGACAAACAGGGTGTATTTACCCGCCTTTTGAGGGGGAGTGTCATTGAACAGGGTGATTAGGCTCTGAAACGAACAGCTTAAATCACATGGTGGCAGTATTTCGCTTGAATTGTTTTTGTTAAATGTTAATCTAGTGCTTCTTTTCATTTTGAGAGTGTTATGTGTTCTTAATCATTCAGTTTATTCAAAGAATATTATTGATTTCGCTATTGTGTTTGAGTTTTGTTACTCAGTCGATGGCGGGTTTGGTGATGTCTTGTGATGATATGAATGAAATGAGTATGCAAGCTGATATGAAAACGGGTGTGATAACAAGTCAGTTATCAATGCAGCATATGAGCGAAACAATGCTTCATGGTGAGAATAAGTTGAAGATGTTTTGTTCTGATAAAAATGTAGAACAAGGAAATCAACAATGCAATCAATGTGTTTGTGTTTTAATGTCATGTTCTTCACCCGCGTTAACGCATCAATTGAGTCCGCATGAACCTATACTGTTATTGCTTTCTCGGCTTCCTTCTATTACCACGCCAATATTAGCGTCGGTGACCTCTTCTGTATATAAACCTCCCATTAGCTAATTGTATTTTTTCTTTAGCATAAATTCTATTTAGTTTGCTTGTTAAATAAGGTGAGTTGTTCTTATATTTTAGGTGATATCTAAACTTAGCTGACTTCAGCACTATCTGCTGAATGAGATATAAGAACATAACCTATTTTAACGTCATTGGTGTTGAACCAAGGCTGACTTGAATTTGAAATAAATTATGATGCAAGGTTTAAGTGAAAAGTGTTTATTTTTCATTAATATCGACTTCCTTGGGTCTACAACAATAATGTCATAATTAACTTTATGAATTTGAGGGGAGCTCTCGAATGCGCAAGCGTATAAATAAGAGTCAGTGGATGATTTTGGGCATGACTATCTTCTTCGGTATTCATTTTCAAGTGGAGGCGATCGAAAGCAAGGATAAAGACCTGCCTTCAGGCCTTAATTTTGAAACAGCTATTTACTTAGCTCAACAAAACGATCCTTGGATAACCGGTAATCTTCATCAACAGCAGGCAATAGAGTCAAGGAGTAAGCTGGTAGGCACCTTACCTGATCCTAAAGTTTCGTTAGATATGGCTAACTTACCTGTTAACAGTTTTGATTTAGGGCAAGAGGCGATGACCCAGCTTAAAGTGGGTGTGTCACAAACATTTTCCCGTGGTAATACCCTCACCCTGAAAACTCGCCAATTAGCGATCCAGAGTGAGGCCTATCCCTTTTTGAGAGAAGATAGAGCGGCTAAAGTGGCGGTGATGGTGGGGAGTTTATGGCTTGATATTTATCAGATCCAACAAAGTATTACGTTAATACATGATAACCATTCGTTATTTGAACAGATGGTGGACATTACTCAAGCGAGTTATTCGGCAGCCTTTGGCAGGACAAATCAGCAAGATATTATTCGGGCTCAGCTTGAATTGACGCGTTTAAATGAGCGAGTCGATAAGTTAAAGCAAGAAGAGTATCGAGTCAAAGGCCAACTATCTCAATGGCTGAGTGATTTTTCAGATAATGGTAGTGGACAGCTTCTTTCAAGTTATTCAAATGGATGGACAAGTCATAATATTGAGATAAGTACTCAAATACCCAATATTAAGCTCCGTCATGCTGAGTTGTTTAAGGCGGGTAAGGTAATGAGTCCAGAAGCATTAATGCCGTTTTTTGCGTTGCATCCATCGGTTATGGCCATGGATAAAAAAATCAATGCGACGAAAACGGGCATTGATATTGCGAATCAAAAATACAAGCCTGAATGGGGGCTAAATGCCAGTTATGGTTATCGAGCGGATGATCCTACTGGGGTCAGTCGTTCTGATTTTATGTCAGTGGGTTTAAGTTTTGATTTACCTATTTTTACCGAAAATCGTCAAGATCAGGAAGTCAAAGCGGCCATTTCAGATACTGAAGCGGTGAAAACTGACAAAATGCTATTACTCAGAGATTTACTGGGTATTTATCTGAGTGATACAGGACGGTTGTTGAGTGTTAATCAACGACAGCATTTATATACCAGTAAGTTACTCCCCCAAGTTAACGACGAAGCTGAAGCATCGTTAACGGCATATACCAATGATGATGGTGACTTTTCAGATGTGGTGCGTTCGCGTATTACGGTACTGAATGCTGAAATAGATAAATTATCTCTAGATGTCGAGCAACAAAAAATTCGCTTAGAGCTCAATTATTTATTTGTTGGTGAGAAGCAACAAGTCACGATAAATAAAATTAATAACCACTTAGTAAGCAAAAAGAGAGATGGAACAAAGGGAGCGTTAAAATGAACATTAATATTAAATCATTGCTTATTGGGCTGGTGATTGGTGCCGTAGTGATCTTGGCTTATTATCAATTTATTGCACCTGTTTCCACAAATAATATAAAGGGTACTGCTCCAGCAGAGAGAAAAATCTTATATTGGGTGGCGCCCATGGATGCCAATTATACACGAGATAAACCGGGAAAATCTCCCATGGGGATGGACTTAATCCCTGTTTATGATGAGGGGGGGAAGGGACCTGATGCCGGACCCGGAACCATTAGAATATCGCCTGATGTGGTTAATAATTTGGGCGTGAGAACGGTTGTGGTGGGTTATAGCGCACTGCATTCAGAAATCGATACCGTAGGTTATGTGGCTTATGATGAAGATACCATCATACATATCCATCCTCGGGTTGAAGGCTGGATAGAGCGATTACATGTTAAGGCCGTAGGGGATCCAGTGAAAGAAGGGGAAGCCCTTTATGACATTTATTCACCAGAATTAGTGAATGGTCAAGAAGAACTATTATTGGCTTTAGATCGTAAGAATAAACGCTTAATGAAAGCTGCAGAAGATCGTTTACTGGCGTTACAGTTACCTCAATCTGTAATTAATCAGTTGATAAAAAATAAGAAAGTACAACAAACCATTACTTTTTATTCACCTCAAGATGGCGTGATTGAAAAGCTGGATATTCGGGAAGGTTTTTATGTGAAACCGGGCTCGACACTTATGTCGATAGGTAATTTGGCGGATGTGTGGGTCGAAGCCGAGATTTTTGAAAGCCAAGCGGCGCAGGTCAGAGTGGGTATGCCTGTTGTGATGACGTTAGATTATCTTCCCGGTAAAGTCTTTAAAAGCAAGATTAATTATGTCTATCCCAGTCTTGATGCAAAAAGCCGTACGATGAAAGTGAGGCTGCTATTTAATAATGAAGACGGAGAATTTAAACCTAACATGTTTGCCCACATTAGAATTGATGTGAGTGCTGGCAATAAGGCATTACTTATCCCAAAAGAAGCGCTTATTCGAACAGGCAGCCAAGACCGAGTGGTGCTGGCCTTAGGTGAGGGACATTTTAAATCCGTCGCGGTAACCGCAGGGCGTTTTGATGAGAATGATGTTGAAATTTTAAGTGGCTTGTATGCTGGCGAGAAAGTGGTGAGTTCGGCACAATTTTTATTAGATTCAGAGTCGAGTAAAACCTCTGATTTTAAACGTATGGATCATGACATGAGTGACATGAATGATAGAAAAAATAAAACCGGTAAGAACAATGTCGCCACGGCTTCTGGTGTGATTAACGTTGTGATGATGACACATAATATGTTGAATATTAGCCGTGGACCGATAAAAAAATGGGGGCGACCCGCGGCAACCATGGACTTTATAGTGAATAAAGCCATCGATATGACGGCATTAAAACAAGGTATGAAGGTTGAGTTTACTTTTGAAGTGAAAGAGGGTGAGTTTATTATCAATAAAATAACAATATTAAATCATTCTCTATCCAGTGATAAACCCGCTGGTTTAGATGCTCACGTTAAAGTATAGGAGGGCGTAAATAATGCTGACGTCTATTATTCGTTGGTCGGTGAATAACCGTTTTTTGGTTTTATTAGCGACATTTATTCTTGTTGGTATTGGCTTGTATGCGGTTAAAAATACCCCTGTTGATGCCATTCCTGACTTATCTGACGTGCAAGTGATCATTAAGACGGATTATCCTGGACAAGCGCCACAAGTTGTGGAAGATCAAGTCACCTATCCATTAACAACGGCGATGTTATCTGTGCCGGGGGCGGTGACCGTTCGTGGATATTCATTTTTTGGGGCTTCGTATGTCTATGTTATTTTTAACGAGAAAACAGATTTATATTGGGCGCGTTCTCGAGTACTGGAGTATTTAAGTCAAGTTACCTCCAGTTTACCGACCAGTGCTAAATCGCAATTAGGCCCTGATGCGACGGGGGTGGGCTGGGTATATTTATATGCCTTGATTGATAAATCAGGCAAATTGGATTTAAGTCAGCTCCGCAGTTTACAAGACTGGTTTTTAAAGTTTGAGCTGCAAACGGTGCCGGGTGTGTCAGAAGTGGCCGCTCTAGGCGGTATGGTCAAACAATATCAAGTGAAAGTCGATCCCAATAAACTGCGGGCATTTGGTATTCCCTTGTCTTTAATCCAAACGGCTATTCAACAGGGTAACCAAGAGATTGGTGCATCTGTGGTGGAGATGGCTGAAGCGGAATACATTGTCCAAGCCACGGGTTACATCAAAAGTATTGAAGATTTAGAAAACATCCCCCTCGGGACAAATGAAAATGGTACGTCCCTGCTATTAAAAGATGTCGCTGACATTGGAACGGGTCCACAAATGCGCCGCGGAATTGCAGAACTCAATGGTGAAGGTGAAACCGTTGGCGGTATCGTGGTAATGCGTTTTGGTGAAAATGCACAGCAAGTCATTAATGGCGTCAAGGCTAAACTCGATGAGCTCAAGAAAAGTTTACCAGAGGGCGTTGAAATTGTGACAGTTTATGATAGATCCGCGCTTATTGAACGCGCGGTAAGCAACTTGACTCATAAATTATTGGAAGAATTTGTGGTTGTTGCCCTGGTTTGCATGGTGTTTCTGTTTCATTTCCGCTCATCCTTAGTGGCGATAGTCAGTTTACCAGTTGGCATTTTAATGGCTTTTGTCGTCATGTATTTTCAGGGGTTGAATGCCAATATCATGTCGCTTGGTGGGATCGCTATTGCCATTGGGGCTATGATTGATGGTGCCATTGTCATGATTGAGAATATGCATAAGCACATGGAGAAAACGCCTCTGACAAAAGAGAATCGTTGGCGGGTGGTGATTGAATCAGCCAGTGAGGTGGGTCCTGCGTTATTTTTTAGTCTATTGATTATCACCGTGAGTTTTATTCCGGTGTTTACCTTAGAGGCCCAAGAAGGGCGTATGTTTGCGCCTTTGGCCTTTACTAAAACTTATGTGATGGCTGCATCTGCTATCTTGGCAATTACGCTGGTACCAGTATTAATGGGCTATTTTATTCGGGGAAAGGTGCTACCTGAGCATAAAAACCCCGTGAATCGTTTATTGACGGCGATGTATATGCCCGCGCTAAAAACGGTGTTGCATTACCCCAAATCGACACTCGTGGCGGCGTTGATATTAGTGGGTATTGGCGTTTATCCATTACATAAAATTGGCAGTGAGTTCATCCCACCACTTGATGAAGGTGATCTCATGTATATGCCGACCACTTATCCGGGTATTTCTATTGGTGAGGCTAGGCAGCTACTGCAACAGACCGATAAACTTATTAAAACGGTGCCTGAGGTGAAAACGGTATTTGGTAAGGTGGGCCGTGCGGAAACGGCGACGGATCCAGCGCCGCTCACCATGATAGAAACCTTTATTCAATTAAAGCCAAAGGATCAATGGCGTAAAGGCTTGACGACGGAGAAATTGAAAAAGGAATTGGACGCATTGGTTAAACTCCCTGGTGTGACGAATGCTTGGGTCATGCCGATTAAAACGCGTATCGATATGCTCGCCACCGGCATCAAAACACCTGTGGGGATTAAAATAGCGGGCCCCAAATTAGGTGTGATCCAAGATATTGGTAAGCAGATTGAAACGATTTTGAAAGATGTGCCAGGCACGGCGTCTGTTTATGCTGAGCGAGTGGCAGGCGGGCGCTATGTCAAAGTGGATATTCAGCGCGGGAAAGCGGCGCGTTATGGATTGAATATCTCAGATATACAACAAGTGGTCGCCACTGCCATTGGCGGAATGAATGTCACCGAAACCGTTGAAGGGCTTGAGCGCTATCCGGTGAGCTTACGTTACCCTCAAGATTATCGTGATTCACCTGAGCAATTAGCCTTACTGCCCATAGTGACGCCAAATGGACAACGTATTTCATTAGGTGATGTGGCCAATGTGTTTATTGAAGATGGGCCACCGGGTATCAAGTCTGAAAATGCCCGTTTAAATGGTTGGGCGTTTATCGACATTGATGGCGTGGATGTCGGCACTTATGTGGAGGATGCTCAAAAAATATTGGCTGAGAAGTTAGTTTTACCTGTGGGCTATTCGATTACGTGGGCCGGCCAGTATGAATACATGCAACGGGCGAAAGAAAAACTCAGTTATGTGGTGCCGCTGACCTTGGCAATTATTGTGGTGCTGTTGTTTTTAAATTTTAGAAACTTCATTGAAGTCGCTATTATCATGGGCACCTTACCTTTAGCCATGGTGGGCAGCATTTGGTTGATGTACCTTGAAGGGTTTAACTTTTCTGTCGCCGTGGGGGTCGGTTTTATTGCACTTGCGGGGGTGGCCGTTGAGATTGGGATCATCATGTTAGTGTATTTAAACCAATCGTACGACAAGATGTTGGATGAGCATCTGAGCAGTCATCATCAAACGACCCAAAGCGATATCTTCAAGGCCGTGTTATATGGCGCGGGTCAGCGAGTCCGTCCCGTGATTATGACGGCTGCCGCCATCATCATAGGTCTGTTACCGATTTTATATGGTACAGGTACAGGCTCTGAAGTCATGAGTCGTATTGCCGCCCCGATGGTTGGCGGTATGATGAGTGCGGTAATATTGACCTTATTGGTGTTGCCAGTGGTGTTTTATCTGTGGCGTTGGTCAGGGATTAAAAAATCGATGAATAAGGGTCATCTAGAGGCTGATAGTGAGCTCGGTTAAAGAGCGCTAACCCATCAAGTTGAAATAAAAAAGGGCGTGATATTCACGCCCTTTCTATTGGTTAAATATAAATTATTACCTTTTATTTGTATACGTGCATGTTCCTAAATGAAACATATGAGTTGATTTAATTGTAGTTAAATGGTTTTATTTTTATTTTTAATGTTGAATATGTGTTCTTTATAGGTTATTTTTGTGTCTTATTTCTTGATATAATTCAGGAAAATAAAAATAAAAATAACAGAGTATTTCCAAGATTATTCTCGGTGATATGGAGTTTTTTTCATAGTAAGGATATTGAAATATGCGTAAGTCACTCATTACACTGAGCATTATAACTGCATTATTAGCAGGTTGTGGCAGCGACAACGATAAGTCTAAAGAGACAGCTGAAATTGCAAATACTAGTCCACAAAGTATGGATGTTACTTATAATGTTGCTCAAGCGATACAAATAACGGGTCAATTGGAAGGGACTGATGCAGAAGGAAATATGACCTTTTCATTAGTTAATTCCGATGATGTTAAATTGGGTGTTTTTGATATTACAGATGCTAGTACAGGCCAATTTACTTATGTGACGGATGCATTAGAAGGTACTGAAACTATCAGTTTTAAAGTGAGTGATGGGGAAAGTGAATCTATTTCCACTTTAACTATTCAAATTACAGGTGGTGATCCTCTTTATCCTCATCAATGGCATCTAAGTAATACAGCACAAAATTCATTTGCGATTAATCGTGGTGTTGCGGGTGAAGATATGAATGTGAATGAGGCCATTACATCAGGTGTTAAAGGTCAAGGTGTGATTGTTGCTGTAGTCGATACGGGACTTGAAATTAATCACCCAGATTTAAAAGCTAATGTTGTTTCTGGTGGTTCTTATAATCTAATTACAGGGACTGTTGACCCTACTTCGCTTAATGATGGTTATGCTCACGGTACTGCTGTCGGTGGTATTATTGCTGCCGCTGGTTGGAATGGGATGGGTGGCCGTGGTGTTGCACCAGAAGCCAAGCTGATAGGCTTTAATTTCTTAGATAGCGATCCTGATGGCGTCGAAAATGCTCAAAGTTTTGAAAATTTTGTGATGTCACATGGTGCTACGGCCTATAGTGATAGCGCAAGAGTATTTAACCAAAGTTATGGTTATTCAGTTCCCTTTCCAGATCTTTTTAATGAAAATGAAACAGAAGTTTATGCTGAAACGACAGTCAATAGCTTTGATGGTAAAGGCAGTATTTTTGTAAAATCAGCAGGTAATGGTTATAACTATTTTAGTTATGGTGGTGTGTATTGGTTACCTGCTGACTATTTTACGGCGCGTGATGAAGGTAAAGCGGCCAATAATGGTTTACCTTTTCATAATTCTAACATGACAGCAAGTAATGCCGATGTTTATAATTTAGTGGTATCGGCAATTAATGCATCTGGAGAACTATCTAGTTATTCTTCTGTAGGGGCAAATATTTTTGTTACTGCACCTGGCGGTGAATATGGAACCGATTTTCCTGCAATCGTGACGGCTGATAGATCTGGCTGTGATAAAGGTTATGTTATCAGTGCAGATCGACCTAATACCCCATTCCATGGTGGTGATCATCCTTTGAATTTAGAGTGTGATTATATGTCTACGATGAATGGAACATCTTCAGCAGCACCTAATACTACAGGTGCTGTCGCTATGATTATGAGCGCCAATCCCGATCTTACTTGGCGAGATGTGAGACATATCTTAGCCTCGACATCGACGAAAGTGAATGCCGATAAGGCGCCGATTAACGTTTCTTTGTCTGATACTCAAGAATATGAGGCGGTTCCGGCTTGGTTTGAAAATGCTGCTGGGTTTAGTTTTCATGATTTTTATGGCTTTGGTCGAGTTGATGTCAGTGCGGCTGTCAAAGCTGCTCAATCTTATGAAACCGACTTAGGTGAGTATGTATTAACAGACTGGATAAATAGCGCTGTTGACTTGAATAAAACGATCCCTGATGCCAGTTTAGTGGGAGTATCTGATTTCATAGAAGTTAAAAATGATATGATTGTTGAAGCGGTACAAATTCAGTTGTCAGCAGATCATTTACGTATTCCTGATTTGGCTGTGGAGCTGATTTCTCCTGCGGGTACTCGTAGTGTGATTATGACTCCTTATAATGGATTAGTTTATCAAGGGGTTATGGATACAAATAACACGGCTGATATCGTTACTGGCTATGTTGATACTCCTATGTTATCTAACGCATTTTATGGTGAGAGTACTAAAGGTGAATGGACATTAAAGCTAATTGATGTGAATAGCGGTGAATATTCATTCATGAGATATAATATTGATACTGTTGAGATTGAAAATGAAGATAGCGGTCAGCTTCAAAATTGGTCAATTCGTTTTCATGGCCATGACGCCGAATCAAAATCTTAAGGAGTAACTGATGAAAATAACAAATTTAGTAGCAGTAGCAACAGTATTGGGGCTTTCGTCATTTTCCATAATGGCTCATGATAAATTATCTACAGAGACTAATACTCAACAAATTGAAGTTAATCAATCAAGGGCAGCATTTTTTGGACTAAATGACGTATTTTATGTCAAAACAGATGCCGGTGTTAAAGAAGCTCAAACTTTATCTGCTGGCGATAAGCTGTTGGTTAATTCCAGTGGTTCTTTGGCGATGGTGACAGGAAAGCTAATTGTTAAGCTTTCTGAAAGTATTGATCCAGAACAATTCGCTAAGTTATACGATCTAGATTTAGATTGGAAAAATAATAGTAATTTAGTTATTTTAGCCGCTGATAAAAATGCTGATCTTTTATCACTGTTAGCCCAATTAAAAGCCGATAAGCGAGTTGTTAGAGTGAAATTAGATAAAACAATTGCTAAAAACTCACCTATGTAGTTTGAAATAAGCCCTAGATAGTATCTAGGGCTTTTCATTTAATCATGCCCTTTCTGATTATCGTTTTCACCTTGTATGTAAAAATTTATGTTAGGCAGTTATGTTCGCCTAAATTTATTTCTTATTAGTATGTTAATTCATCCTTGTCACATTTTTTTCATATTAATTTTACATGAAGTATTTTTGTTTGTTTTGTGTTTTTGAATTGATATTTATTTGTTTTTTGTGTTAATAATAATTGCCGGTTTATTTTAATGCGGAGCTTTCGATTAAGCATTGCGCTAATAATGATGTGCTATAAATACATTAAAAATATAACTGTTTGATTTTTAAGTATAATTAAAAGCATCTTAAAGATGTAAAAGGGAATAATAAATGAGAAGTCAAGTTGCAGTTGCTGTTTCAGCAGCGTTAATGTCCATGGCGATGAATGTACAGGCATCAGATCAATATCGCATTTCGATATCTAAGCCTGATTTGCCCGTAGGGGCTATTCAGTCCATCGATTCTAAGTCACAACAAGACGTTAATTTTGTTAACGCTCAAAGCAGTCAAAAAGTGTTTATTCCAGAAAATGATTTAGACGCTGGAGTCTATCGTTATTTTGTGCGCTTCGATGAGAGTCCAGTGGCCTTATATGAAGGTGAAATAACAGGCTTTAGGGCAACCAGTCCTGCTGTGACCAAAACGAGCAGTCGTAAACTCGATGTTAACAATACGGATGTGAAGGCCTATCGCCAATATGTGACCAGCCGTCAAGATGAAGTGATTAATCAGGCTAAATCTAAGCTGGGTTCATTAAAAATTAAACAAAGAACCAATCTGTCTTATAACGGCATGGTGGTCGAGATGACTCAAGCAGAAGCCAAACAAATGGCTTCTGTGAGTGGCGTTGCTCATATTAAGCGTGAGGTGTTACGTTATACTCAAACGGATGCGGGACCTGCGATTATTCAAGCGCCTGCCGTTTGGCATGGCAATGCAAATGGTACCCTAACTTATGGTGAAGGTATGGTTGTCGGTATTATTGATACGGGTGTGAATAGTGATCATCCTTCTTTTGCCGATATTGGCGGAGATAACTATGATCATACCAACCCTTGGGGTGAAGGCCAATATAGCGGTGATTGTGCTGCAGATTACGCTGATTTGTGTAATGATAAATTAATTGGTGTGCACAGTTGGCCGCAAATTACCGATCAATATCCCGATTATGATCCGGATGTGGCACAAAATGGTGAAGATCATGATGGTCATGGTTCGCACACTGCCAGTACCACTGCGGGTAACGTTATTTATAATCAATCTATTTCTGATGTTGACGGTAAATCTTTAGGGATTTCTTTCGATTCAATGTCAGGGGTTGCACCACACGCGAATATCGTATCGTATCAAGTGTGTAAACCAGGTGATGATGATGCCATCGGTTTTAATGGTTGTTATCCTTCATTAACGGTTTTAGCCGTTGAACATGCCATAGAAAATGGCGTGGATGCGTTGAACTACTCTATTGGTGGAGGGACTAGCGATCCTTGGCAAGATGCCGATGCATTAGCGTTTTTAGCTGCCCGAAAAGCGGGTATACATGTGGCAACATCGGCAGGTAATGATGGCCCCGATCCAGAAACCGTGGGTTCACCCGGTGATGCGCCTTGGTTGACCACGGTTGCGGCTTATACCCATGACCGAGACTATGCTGAAAAAACCTTATCGGGCTTTGGCGGCGGTGATACCACTGCGCCAAGCACATTAACGGGTAAAGCGGCCTCGGGTGCAGTGACTGGATCAATTGTATATGCAGGAGACTTTGTTAATGCCAATGATCCTGATAATGACTCAGCTCAGTGTTTACAACCTTTCCCTGAAAATACTTTTGCCGATGAAACCATCGTAGTCTGTGATCGGGGTGCCATTGCACGTGTTGATAAAGGTCGAAATGTCCTCGCTGGCGGCGCTACGGGTCTTGTGCTTGCGAATCTTCAAGATGGGGCTGGCAGTGTTGTTGCCGATGCGCATACTTTACCTGCTATTCATATCAATGCGGACCAAGGTGATGCATTAAGAACGTGGCTAGCAACCGGTGATGATCATACTGCGAGTATTTCTGCGACGTCTATCGTGCGTGATGAAAGCCTTGCTCGTATCGCGGCTGACTTTACTTCAAGAGGAGCCAATAAATCAGTACCGGATATTATCGTGCCGTCAATTGCTGCACCTGGTGTGAGTATTTATGCTGCCTACGCCGATGAGCAATCGGATAAATTTAAAGAAAGTCCTAATCCAAGTGATTTTAACTTTTTAAGTGGCACGTCGATGGCCAGTCCACATATTGCAGGCGCATTGACCTTAATCGCTAAGTTACATCCGGATTGGTCTCCAGCTGAAGTGCAATCAGCTTTGATGATGACAGCCGATCAAAACACCTATAAAGAGGATGGGGTAACGCCGTCAGACTTCTTTGATATGGGCGCAGGATTTGCGAATATTTCTGCAGCGGTACAAACGGGTCTTATCATGGATGAGACCTATGAAGGTTATATGGCTGCTAACCCAGGTATTGGTGGTAAACCCCTTGAGATAAACTTGCCGACGATGGCTAACTCTCAATGTGTTGATACTTGTACTTGGACAAGACTGGTTAAAGCAACGGCTGATGCGACTTGGGCTGTGGGTACTGAAGGGGTAGTTGATGGACTTGCTTTAACGGTTTCTCCTACTCAATTTACTGTCTCTGAAGGTGACATCCAAGAACTCACGATTACTGCTGATGTTTCATCTGCTGATGTGGGGTGGAATTTTGCCAATATCAGTTTGACAGCGAATAAGCTACCTGATATGAAATTACCCGTCGCGGTGATGGCTGGTAATGACAATATTCCAACAGAAATATCGATAATGGCATCAAGTAATCAAGGTGCGATTACTTATACTGACTTGGTTTCAAAAGAACTATCTGGTATGACCATTGGTATTTATGATAAAGCTGTCGATCTTATTACGCCTGAGGAAGTCGATGTTGAAGATGGTGACTTAGCTTACATTGCTGTGACGTTTGATGAGGTTGTTGATAATGTCACTTTCACTATTTCATCAGACGAGGCTCCTGATGTCGATTTACGCATTTTAGATGCGAATTTTGCTAAAATAGGCAGTAGTGCGGGTGCAACATCTGATGAAAGTGTGACTTTCATCGATTTAGCAGCAGGGACTTATTATGTTGTGGTGGACGGATATACAGCTTCAAGTCCTGGAGCCGTTGATAAAGTGTTGATTTCGGCGACATCTATTACGTCTGATGAAGCCAATTTAAGTGAACATGTTTTTGCAAGTGTCGATGAAGGTGAAAGCACGTTCGATTTAACCTTCAAGTGGGATAAAAGTGAAGACGCTAAAGGTTTTGTCATTATTGAGTCTGCAGATAAAGCAGTGTCAAAACAAATACCATTTTCTATCACGCGTCAAGATGACGTTGTCCTCGCTCAAAGCTTAGCTGATGCGTTAGTGCCAGGTGAAGTAAACACTGTAAGCTTTAATATTTTACCTAATACGACTGAGGAAGATAAGAACTACAGTTTCACTTTAACGACACCGACAGAAGTAGAGATTGTTAATGTCTCTCAAAATGGGCAGATGTCTGGCAATGAAGTGCAATGGGATGTCATTCAAAAAACAGGGGAGTCAACAGAAGAGTCCACTATTAGTTTTGATATGTTGCCCAGTAAAGCCAATAACTATAGTTTATTATTATCTTATATAATGGGTGATACGACAGTTGAACAGGAATATACGTTTAGTGTTCAAGAGGTTGCGCCTGTAGCTACTATTAATTCACCAGAAAGTGTCCTTGAAGCAGCTAGTTTAACGCTTGATGGGTCAGGCTCTTCAGATGCTAATGGTGATGAACTTACTTATCAGTGGGTCCAAACTGCAGGCACCAGTGTTGAATTTGATGCTTCAGGTCAAAGTATCAGCTTTGATACGCCATTAGTGAGCAAGAGTGGTGATACTTTAGGTTTTGACTTAACGGTAACAGACAGTAATGGTAATACTGATATCGCCTCTACTAGTGTGGATATTGATAATGAATCTAGTGGGGGATCATTAGGTTGGATAGCTCTGACATTATTGCCTCTAGCTTGGTTACGTCGTAAATTAGCAGCATAAAGATGAGTGAATGAATGCTGGGTATTAAATTATTCAGTATTCACTTTATAATATAAAGGTTGATCGGGTTAATACCGGATCAACTTTTTTCTTTTAAGCTTTTTGTATCGAGTTTTAAAGTAAAAAATGTCTATTATACAGCTCAGTAGATATTAAGGTGTTACATTTCTAATGATCGGATTTTGTAGAATGATTAACGTTTCAGTAGATTGGATCTCATCGATAGATTGAATACGATTAATGAGGACATGTTGTAAACCATCGATAGACTGACACATGACCTTGACAAAGACATTGAAATTGCCCGTGGTATAATAAGCTTCAACGACCTCCTCTAATGCATTAAGTTTTTCGAGCGCGGCAGGATAGTCCCCAGCACTCTTTAAATTAATGCCAATAAAGCAACAGACATCATAGCCTAAGGCTTTAGGATCAATGGTGATTTGCGCACCAGTAATGATCCCCGCTTGCTTCATTTTTTCAACGCGTACGTGAATCGTCCCCGCACTGACAGAAAAGCGCTTCGCGAGCTCAGCAAAGGGCGTTCGAGCCTCTTGCATTAAGGCGGCAAGGATCTGATTGTCTAGCGGATCACGTTTAAATACAGTTTCCATTGTTTATACCGATTATATAGATGATGCCATCATTAATTCACGTTTTAAAGTGTCGATTATCTCGCTTAATATGTATTAAGGCAAAGATAATCTGATCATATTCCATTGTTAATCTGTCGCAGAATCTTTTGAAAATGGATCATTGCTCGCCTTCGGGCTGTATAAAAGGTGTGTCACAGCTAAAGGTCATCTCTTGTTCTGAATAAGGATGTGTGATCGTTAAGCATTGTGCATGTAAGAGTAAACGAGTCGCGAGTCTTTTGGCCAACGGATCCGCATAAAAATTATCGCCTAAAATCGGGTGTCCAAGAGCCATCATATGCACACGCAATTGGTGAGAGCGACCTGTTATTGGGGTGAGCTTGACCAGCGATGAGCGTTTAGCGCGGCTAATGACTTCAAAATGGGTCTGAGACGCTTTGCCTATTTGATGACAAACTTTCTGTTTAGGCCTATTAGGCCAGTCACAAATGAGTGGTAAGTTAATGCTACCCGTGTCTGCTTTGACATGACCTGCGACTCGAGCGAAATAGGTTTTTTGCGTTTCTCTCTCTCTAAATTGCCTCTTGAGCTCTTTTTCAGCATTGCGTCTGAGTGCGACGACAATGACACCGGATGTCGCCATATCAAGGCGATGAACGATTTGAGCATTAGGATGATCCGCTAATACACGACTGTAAATACTGTCACTATTTGCGGGACCGCGCCCAGGTACAGACAAGAGTCCAGAGGCTTTATTAAGGACAATAATATCTTTATCTTGGTAAAGTATGGTTAACCAAGGTGTTGTGGGAGGAGAATATACAAAATCGGTCATGAAAAGCCCTTAAATAAAATGCGTCGCAAAGATACCTCTACCATCGAAGTCTTGCAAGTAGTACAGCAAAGCAAGTGGGGTTATTTTTACGTTAGCGCTTTAATGTGAGAGTCCTTATTGCTGATAGTGTTTGTCGCTGAGGCAGGGCTATTCATGGGAGGGAGATCTCGGTAGAATGCTCCGTTTTGATATTTGACGGTTTAAACAGTATCGATTTGGGAGGCAATGGGTGAAAGATTTTAAAGTATTACATCGATCAAATGATGAATATGGGCCGTTAATTGTGCTAGACAATAAAGACACTCGCATTTTGGCGTTTGCAGATAATGACGAGCAAAGTAAATTATTAAAGTTAACGCCCCATATCCCTCAGCATACTTATGTGCAGGCGATGTTATTGGTTTTACTCTTTTGTCAGCCAAAGCGTGTCATGATACTAGGGCTGGGCGGCGGCGGACTCATTCATGCATTAAAGCATTATGATGCGGGCATTAAAATGACGGCAGTCGAATTAAGAGAGCAAGTGATTGTGTTGTCGAAACGATTTTTTCAGTTGCCTATAGGTAAGAAGTTGACTTTGGTTCATCAAGACGCAAAGGTTTTTTTGACAGAGAAACAATATAAAAAAGTCGATGTCGTGTTTGCCGATATTTATGATGCCAAAGGGGTTGATGAAATGCAATTGTCAGCCGAGTTTATTGCGTTATGCGCGGATGCGATTAAAGAAAAAGGCTTTTTAGTGCTCAATTGTTGGAAAGAGCATAGCCAAGATAGACAGCTGTTAACGTATTTACAAATGCATTTTGTCGATATTCGAGCGTGCTTAACTGGAGGCGGTAATTGGGTGATCATTGCCTGTAAACAGCAGGATCATACTAGTGCAAGTGAGCTTAAAACTTATGCTCAAGCTTTATCTAAACAGCTAGACTTCCCACTAGATAAAAGTTTAACCCGATTTAAACCTTTCGTTTAAATTTGATTGTTATTATAAAAGTGACGCTATGTAACAACACAGATCCTAGGATGAGGTTTAAGAAATGGAAGCAGAGTATATTCCCGATCCCATAGTTGAGTCATTTTTAGATGAATTATGGTCAACAGAAGGATTAAGCGATAATACCTTAGCAGCCTATCGAAGTGATTTAGTGCATTTTGATACTTATTTACAGCATCAAGGGCAGACTTTGTTGGCCGTCAAACAAGCAGATGTACGGGCTTATCTTGAAAAACGGTTTGAGCAAGGCTTTGCCAGTAGCAGTAGTGCTCGGTTAATGAGCAGTCTAAAACGCTTTTATGGTTATTTAAGAATGAATAATCGTATTAATATCGATCCTATGGAGATGTTACAAGCTCCTAAATTGACGAGAAAGTTACCTGATTCCTTGAGTGAAGATGATGTCGGTGCCCTGTTAAACGAGCCGAACGTGCAAGATGCAATAGAATGCCGTGATAAAGCCATGTTAGAGCTTTTGTACGCAACGGGATTACGGGTCAGTGAACTTATTAGCTTAAAAATTGAAGAGATAAATTTAAATCAAGGCTTAGTTCGAGTTATTGGTAAGGGCGGGAAAGAGCGAATTGTCCCCATGGGTGAGTATGCGGTGACCGAAATAGAATATTATTTGGTAAAAAGTCGAGGGAGTTTATTAAAAGATCTGCCTAGTGATGTGTTATTTCCATCAAGACGGGCGAAGCAAATGACGCGGCAAACGTTTTGGCATAGGATTAAATTATATGCCCTAAGAGCAGGGATTGAATCGCCTTTATCACCTCATACGCTACGCCACGCTTTTGCCACGCATTTATTGAATCACGGTGGAGATTTACGGGTAGTGCAGCTATTGTTAGGGCATAGTGACTTATCGACTACACAGATTTATACTCATGTTGCCAAAGCACGATTATCTGAGCTACATAAAGCGCATCACCCTAGAGGTTAGTTGTTATTTGTCGACTTTAGTCGAGTGAGTAGCGACAAGTGAGCGTAAATAGGCACAAGATTATATTTGTTATTGTAAAAAAGTTGCTTTTGAGTACTTGAGCCTGTAAGTTTTGAAGCCAAAGCAGGGTCTATTTGGTTAAGAATCAATAATCGTGATCCACACTTAAATTATTTAGGATATCCAATGAAGTTTACTCGTGTACTTTCTTTGATGGCAGTCATGGCATTATCGCCAGCGGCTATAGCAGCAACGGATGCTAATAATGCAGAAGCTCAAGCGCTGAAGCAAAAACTGAGTTCGACTCTCGATGTTGATGTGACGTCGATAAAAATGTCTTCAATTCCCGGTTTGTATGAAGCATTAACCAATCGTGGTGTGCTTTATATTAGCCAAGATGGCACCAGGCTGATCCATGGTACGATTTATGATTTAGACAACGGTATGAAAAATCTGACCGAGGCGGCGATGGCGGGTCCAAGGTTGAAAATGCTGAAAAAACTTGAAGACAAGATGCTTGTTTATAAAGCAAAGAATCAAAAATACGTCGTGACGGTGTTCACGGATATTAGTTGTGGTTACTGTCGTAAATTACACAGTGAGATGGCTGAGTATAACGATTTAGGCATTACGGTTCGTTATCTCGCTTTCCCTCGTGCAGGTGTCCCTTCAGCAACTGCTGATGAAATGGAAGCGGTTTGGTGCTCAGCCGATCCATTAAAAGCCATGACAGATGCTAAAGCGGGTAAACCGGTTAAAGATGCAGATTGTGATGCTAAAATTAAAGAGCAATATGAGTTAGGCGTTGCGTTTGGTATTAATGGTACACCAGCGATAATTCTTGAAGATGGTAGCTTAATTCCTGGTTATCAGCCACCGAAGCAATTGCTTAAAGTGCTTGAAAGTACTGAGACAAAATCAGAGTCTGCCGCTAAGTCATAATCAGATATTATTTTTTTTGACTAATAAAGTGAGCCAGTTGGCTCACTTTTTTTATGCCACTGAAGAGGCCGTTGACATTTAATTTGAGTCCGTGTCTTTTTTGAAACTTTAGCTTACGTTATAGTGCTCCTCTTTCTTTTTTAGGTAACTTTCATTCGTGATCCATCAAATCGTACGCCGCTCCCATGTGGATGATAGTCATCTTCCCGATACGTTATCGCCGTTATTGAAACAAATTTATGCCAGTCGAGGCGCTAAAGCACAGGAGTGTGAGTTAAGCTTAGGGCAGTTGTTAAAACCCGATACCATGGCAGGATTAACGTTAGCCGCTGAAATCATCGCAGATGCGATGGCGGATAATAAACACATCTTGATTATGGGCGATTTTGATGCCGATGGTGCGACGTCTACCAGCGTATGCATGCTCGCATTGCGGATGATGGCTGCACAGAAAGTGGATTATCTCATTCCAAATAGATTCGATTTTGGCTATGGATTAAGTCCTGAGATTGTACAGGTGGCTCAACGTAAAGGAGCGCAATTATTGATCACGGTCGATAATGGTATTTCTTCGATTGAAGGCGTCGAGGCGGCTAAAGCATTAGGCATGCAAGTGGTGATAACCGATCATCATTTGCCTGGAAAAGAGTTACCCAATGCCGATGCGATAGTGAATCCCAATCAAGTAGATTGTGGTTTTGCCAGTAAAGCCATTGCAGGGGTTGGGGTCGCTTTTTACTTAATGTCGGCATTACGCGCCGAGCTAAGAGGCCGCAATTGGTATCAAAAGCACGATATTATCGAACCCAATTTAGCGCAATTACTGGATATTGTCGCATTGGGCACCGTTGCCGATGTGGTGCCGCTTGATAATAATAATCGTATTTTGGTCGAGATGGGCTTGAAAAGAGTCAGGGCGGGGCGCTGTCGAGTCGGTATAACCGCATTACTGGAAGTAGCTAAACGGACGCCCTCTCGCGTTGTCGCTTCAGATTTCGGCTTTACTGTTGGGCCTAGGCTTAATGCTGCTGGTCGATTAGATGAAATGGCCTTAGGTGTCGAAACGCTGCTTTGTGAAGATGTGATCCAAGCCAGACGGATGGCTGCACAGCTCGATAGTTTGAATATGGAAAGACGAGAACTCGAGCAAGAAATGCAGCAAGAAGCATTAAAGAGCTTGAACAGTCTTACATTAGATACGGCATCATTACCTTGGGGAATAGCACTGTTTCAAGCCGACTGGCATCAAGGTGTTATTGGGATTTTAGCGTCACGTATAAAAGATAAATATCATCGGCCTGTCATTGCCTTTGCTGATGCAGGAAAGGGGGAGATAAAAGGCTCTGCACGTTCGATAAAAGGTCTACATATGCGGGATTTACTTGAGCTGATTAATAGCCGACATCCGGGAATGATCTTAAAGTTTGGTGGCCATGCTATGGCGGCTGGGTTATCGATGAGAGGGGATGACTTTCCCGCGTTTAGCGATGCCTATGATCAAGCCATAAGAGATACTATTGAACCAGAGCTGTTGACGGGAGAATATCTCTCTGATGGGGAGTTAACCCCTAATGAATTAACCATGGCAGTCGCAACGGAACTCAGGCATGCCGGTCCATGGGGCCAAGCTTTTGCTGAGCCATTGTTTGATGGGCATTTTAAG
Organism: Shewanella surugensis; assembly: GCF_023284005.1. GTDB lineage: Bacteria > Pseudomonadota > Gammaproteobacteria > Enterobacterales > Shewanellaceae > Shewanella > Shewanella surugensis. The sequence continues at coordinate 78,529 of NZ_JAKIKS010000004.1, read as the reverse complement.
ATTATCCAACAGAGAATTGTTGGAGAAAAGCATTTAAAATTAGTTTTAGAAACAGAATGTGGCCGCGTGATGTTGGATGCTATTGCGTTTAACGTTGATTTACAGACATGGCCCGATGCCAGTATTCAACATGCCAAGTTAGTCTATAAACTGGATGTGAATGAGTTTAGAGGCAACCAGTCTTTGCAATTATTAATTGAGCAGATTGAAGCGGTTTAATTGAGGTTGAAGGGTTTAAGGTGGCTTGTAGGGGTACTGCTAAAGTTTCATTAATTTTTCGGTACCCCTTTTTTATTTGAACCTAATAAAATTTAACTACAATATAATTCGGTGATAATAGCCGAACGTCTTCTTTTGCGATTGACAGCCTATCAGCAATAAAGCTGTCTAGTCTTGGTTCATCGATAAGACCGTCAGTTTTTTTGAATTTATCTTTATTCTTAGCCCACAGCTCTGAAGCTTTCAATTGGAGAGTAGGATAATCTTGTTTTATTGCTCTTGCTTCCCAGTATTTACCATCTAAGGACTTGCCTGAGTTACCTTTACCATCTGGTGTATACGTTACCATTGCCATTTGGTAGCCTTTCATCGCTAATACTTTGCTGTGTTCAAGATGTATATCAATCTGATGTGCTCGATATTCTAGCATCATCTCTCTTGCAGCTTGAATAGATGTACCAATAAACGCATTGTAATCATGTGCATCTTTTGCCGTTATTGACACTCTAATTCGTTTACGGCCAGCAAAGCTATAATCGTAAACATCGATAACATTGTAATCTTTTGCAAACTCTAAATAGCTCTGGGCTTTTTTATTAGACAGAGTTTTTGCTAAGTCATAATTTATGCTAGATGAGTTGGTTGGAGCTGTTGATTGATTTGAGGGTTGAGAGCTTGCTTGAGGAGGTGTTTTAGTTGAATCATTAAAAGCAAGAATGAGTGTAACTAGCATCCAGATAAACGAAATTCCTTGAGCTCGTTTTGAGTACCCCTCTTTTAATGTAAACCATGCAAAAACGATAGGTAGGAATACAATCCCAATAATCAGCAATATGCTGACTTTCTTATTAACATCTTTTTCTAACATCATATATCCTTATGTGACTGAAATTGTCAATTTTTTGATTAATAAATCGTGTCGAGAGTACCTATTAGTAATAAAAATGCAACTTTAGTAGGACTTTTTTGGGGGGTAGCTTGTTTTTGTATTTAAGGCTGTGTTTATATACAGTCTAATGGACAGTGTTTATAATACGTTGTAATTTGTTGCAGTTTTGAAAAAAGGATCATTCTAAACATGAATGTTAACAATAATACCAATAACCTAGTTAGCAGCTATCAAAGCTCCCAAACCCAAGCGAAGCCAACCCAAACCAATCAAGCCGATAATAGCCAAAAAGCTGTCAGTACAGAAAGTGTCAGTATTAGCCAAGAAGCATTAGATTTAGCGTCAAATGTTAAAGTGGCGAGCGACGTGAGTGGTTTACCAAGTAGCAGTATTGAAGGTGTGAACGCTTATTTAAGTGTAGCGGCATTATCCGATGATATTTCACCGCAAGGTGGTGGATCTGGAGGTGGTGTTATACCGCCACTTTAAGTTTTCATTTTTATTCAGGGTTGATTATGAATGATTTTTTATATGGAATTGATTGGGTCGTACGTGGACTGGAAGCTGTGACAGTATTGCTGATTCTTTATTTAAGCTATCAACGAGTCAAGGTATTATTTTGGGGGGGTAAAGCGGATATTAATACCCCGAGTGATGCTTTACTGCATTCATCATTTTTATGTGCATTTACTGTGCTTTTTTTTCATTTTATATCATGGGGCATTTCTCGTTATATTTTAGCGCTAGACATGGAAGTTATGGCACGGCGACAACTGTTTTTTTTCATGATGTTTATGATTGAATTTTTGTTCATCATCAGTCTGTTTACATTACATAAAATTAGACGCTGTAGCTTTTCGAAAGTTGCTATTTATTGTCTGATGCTAGGGTTGGCTTTAGAGCTTTTGATAGTAATCGAACTGGTACTATATGGTGTGTTTGATATTTCAGGTTTTAACCTTGTTTACCAGAGCTTAGTACCTGTTATTAATATTATTACATTGAGTCTTATTATTGCTTATCCCGTTAGGCATATTAGAAATAAAAGGATGAAAGCTTATGGGTAGTTTGAGTTTTATGTTTTTGATTATTAGTGTCAGTAGTGTTGTGTCTGTATTTGTTTGTTTATATTCAGCGCAGCAGCAGGAAGAGCGCGCCGAGTATGTTGAATTTATTAATGGCCGTGCTCAAATGGCTCATGATTTAGTTTATGACTTAGGTGAGGCGCAAGCTGTTCTTAATGGTACAGAGCAATATGGTAAGACAAAATCATTGCTGAATAGTACCAAGACTTACTTTAGAAATTGTCAGACTCACAATGTGATTGCTAAACGTGAAGTGGTTCAGTATGAAGCTCCGAGTTTAAAAATAGTGGGTTAATACTAGAAATGAACATCAAAGAAACCCGCTATTTAGCGGGTTTTTTTATGCCGATTTTATGGCTTGAATTTTTTGGTTGGTCTCAAATCGTTGGTTGATCACCGGTTGTAAATCTTTGAGTAATAATTTAGCGCAATCATCAAAATTCATTTTATCTTTGTTGGGGGTAAACCAATCTAAATAGCAAAACATCATTAATGCATCTGTAAGCACTTTCGCTGCTTGCGCTTCGTATTCTTCTTGTTTTAATTGAGCTGCTACTTTCGCTTGTTCGGGTTCAGTATCACCTGGTGCGATTTGACCCGCCTCTGGGTTCGTTATATCTGCGACTAACCAAAGTGCATACTTCACACAGTCTGGATCACTCGCTACCTTTTGTAAGGCGGGGCGGCCAACTTCTTGAAAACCACTTTCATATTTTTTGTAAGAGCTAAGGCTTATTTCTAATTTTTCTGCAAATTTAACCTGACTTAATCCGAAAGTTTCCCTTATGAGCTTAAATTTTTCGCCAAGAGTTATTGACATGGTTCGCCTTTGTGAACTATATTCGGTTTATCGGTTCGCCTTTTAGGTACCTGTAGCTTTAGATGGTTCCTCTTTCAGGCATTATTCGTACCAAACGGTAGATATTCTATCGAACATTAACATTTTAGTGCATGAAGTGGAACCTTTTGCATATATGCAGAGCTATACAGGGATAGATAAATGAACAAAAAAACAGACACAGACATAGAAACAGATACGGTCAATATGGTGCTGCAAACACTCGCAGCGCAGTTGTTATCCATCGCGGAGCTCGCTAAACAAGATAGTTTTCTTGGCTTAGATGAGGTAATGCAGCGTACCAAATTAAAGAAAGTCACCATTTACACTCAAATGGGTAAAGACCTATTTCCAACTAACACTAAAGCTGATGGCTATCGCGCAGTTTGGCGAGCCAGTGAAATCCAATCTTATATTGCCCTTGGCCCTAAACGCTGGGCTGAACTTTACGCCACCGCTCACACCCATTAAAAGGATTTTTATCATGAATACTGCGTATGCATTACTTGCACGTTATGAAACACCTACTGTTCAGTTAAGAGCTATCAGCGAGGAATTTTTTGGGCTTATGCCGAAGACTGCTGAGCAAAAAGCAAAAGTAGATGCTTTACCGATCACCACGTTTAAATTACGTGATTCTGTTCAAGCGCCAACAATGGTGCATTTAACTGACTTAGCAGCTTTTATCGATAAGCAACGACTTGAAGCTAAAAAAGGCTGGGAAATCATGCAAGCAGCGAAGGGAGCTTAAGTTATGCCGGTTAATTGTGAACAGTCAATAAAAGTAGAAAAACAATCATCAAGTGCCGCACAAATAGCGATTGCTCAAATGCGTGAACGATTAGGTTCAAGCAGTGTGGCCCGTCGTTATAACCAGCTTAACCGTCAGCAAAAGTCTATGGTGCTGTTCGGCGCCAGGTTAAAACCCGCCACTTTTATCAATTACTCGTTTGAGCAATTTGATATTGAGCAAAGAGAAGGGCTCCGCGCGGCGATTATCACCATGTTTGATGTCAGTAAAAGCTTTGGTTCGTTAGCGATGACACGTGATCAGTTTAGGCAAAACAGTGCCGCGAATGATGTTAATAGCGAAGAGAACGAACGCGTAACGAGTGAATTAGATGATGTTACTCAAGCGACAGCAGAATTAATCAGTCAATTTGAAACCACCGCATTACACACCCAAACGGCAGGAAGAGCAAAAAAAGTGCAATAAAAAAGCCATTTCCTGTTCGAGCAGGTAATGGCCATATCGAATAAATCATTTTTAACTAAGGAAAGTTATGACTAAATCGACACCCCAAAGTGTATCAATATCTGATGCACTTCTACAACAAGCAAATCAATTAATTAAAACGTTTAATACTGATAAAAATCAGCTATCAGAATTAGTGATTGAGAATACGCTCGAAACATTACACGCCACAGCAGACACCTTAGAGCTGCCCGTTGCTAATCATCTTTTGTCACGCATGGTTGAATTCAGAGACCTTTTTGAATTAACCCCTATCAATGCGAAGGTGGCGTGATATGGCAAAAGAAAAGAAACGTTCACCGGCTTACCTGCATTTACAGCGTCACTTTCGCAGTTATAAACGAACGGTGATAGAGCATAGCCAAAGCTCATCATTTTCACGCCCTGTTGAAATGCGCCTATCAAATCAAATTGGTGCGCTTGAATGTCTATACTGGCAAGCTTTGGGCAATGGCGAGCAGGTATTGGCGCAAGGTATTCGCCGCTTTATTGAAAAAGCTAAGGCTCACTTTAATATTGAGTGGCTTTGATGGATTTAAGTCAGTTGTCTGCGAGTGATGTTGCTTTTGAAGATCAGAAGTGTTTTTTAGAATGGTTAAAATCAGAAGAGCAAGACAACTCGATAAAACTCACTATGCACGCCGAGGATTTACTCTCGGCGCTTTTTATTACAGAGCATGATAAAAACGATTTAGCCTGGGCGCGCACTCAATTGAGTGATGTGCCCGATCATGTTGCCAATCACTTTTTTAAGCAGTGGGTTAGTCGTCGCTTAAAATATCAACACAGCATCAAAAGCAAAACCAGTAGTGCCAATATTTGGCTACGCAAGCAAGTCGAAACACTAAGGCCTGTTTTAACGCAATTTCCTTTGCCTCTAGACCTGATTAACACTGAAGAACGCCGAGTCAGTGCCGCTAAAGAGTGGTCGAGTCGTTGTGCAACGCTACTGAATAAAATGACGCCCGATAAAAGCGAAAGTGTTGATGCGCGCGAGTTAATTAATTCAGTTAAAAGCCCTGCTGATATGTGGGGCTTCACGCCTATTTTACCCAGCTTTAAACATTACGCTAAACGCAAGGCGGCGGGGGAGTTTGATACTAATCCCGCCATGTATGATGCAATCAGTAAAATCATTGTCCGACTCATTGATGATAAATGGTGGGCTAGAAAGTTAGAGCGCGCCTACCGTCAATATTTAGAGCATATTGCGATTATCATAGGGCGAGTGCGCAAAGGGGTATCGCCTTATGTCAGTTATCAATGTTTGCTAGATTTCAAGGCCCGTAAAAAAGCCCAAGCGCTTTGGCTTGAGCAAATGGAAGTGGTTAATGAAGAACAAGAATTAACACTGACATTAAGTGAAGCGGTAAAAGCGTCTATTTCAAATCCTAAAAACCGCCGCGTTGAACTCATGGTGCGGATGCGTGGTTTTGAAGATTTAGCCATGGCCAATGGCTATGTCGGTGAGTTTTATACCATCACAGCCCCGTCGCGTTATCACGCCTATACCGTTAATAAAAAAAGTAAAGCGATAGCCAATAAGAAATATAAAGGCACCAACCCTAAGCAAGCGCAAAAACATTTAACGAAACAATGGGCGAAAGCTCGTAGCCAGTTAAAACGTGATGGGATCACTCCCTTTGGTTTTCGTGTGGTTGAGCCCCATCATGATGGTACCCCACACTGGCATTTATTGTTATTTTTTAAACCTGAGCAGCTTGAAGCGGGGCGTGAAGTATTGCGTCACTACGCCACAGAGCATGATAAGGATGAGTTAATTAATAATGAAAATGCCCGCTTTGATTACAAAACCATTGATCCAGAAAAGGGTAGTGCTACCGGTTATATCGCTAAATATATTGCTAAGAATATTGATGGTGAGTATGTCGATGATGATTTCGAGGCTGAAACCTCGGGCGAGCATGGTGCGCAAGGTGTCGCAGCTTGGGCGAGTACGTGGAATATTCGCCAGTTTCAACAAATAGGTGGGCCCTCGGTCACTATTTGGCGTGAATTACGGCGACTTGATGAAGCATTAGAACACGATGAGATTTTAGAACGTGCTCGCGCTGCTGCTGATAATCCCAACTGGCAACGTTATGTTGAGGTTATGGGCGGCATTGAATGCCTGCGTGCTGATAGACCCATTGTGCTGGCTAAGGTGGTTAACGAGGCCGCGAGCCAATACGGTGAAGACATCACCAAAATCATGGGCGTGATGTCACAAGAAAACCACACACCAATACATACTCGCTTAGACGGCTGGAAAATACGCCGCGCACCCTCTAGCACTCAATCAACTCATACAGATGACGACAAGAGCGTCAAGGCTGTTGCTGTTGCCTTTGATGTGTCTTGTGATCTTGCTTCTAAGAGTGGCGACAGCCGCGACCCTTGGAGTACTGACAATAACTGTACGCCCCTTATAAATCAAGAGGATATGTTAAGGGTGACAGCGCGTAAGTATGGTATTGATGATTTTCACTTTGACCGTCTTCAGGCTGGGGCCACCGTCGAAACCAATAAATACATAATCAACATTAAAAACAATCAGATAGTAAGGGTTAAAAAGCGTAACATAGCCAAGACGCGTGAAGAAAACGGTTGGCGTGAAGGTGAGCAGCTTAGCGCGCTGCAGCAATATCATGATCATGTTGCCAACCAAGGTGAGGTAGATAAAGACCTACGCCGCCAAGCATGGGACCTGCTTACAAAACAAAAAGAGGCGAAACAAAAGCAGGTTAAGCAAAAAGCTGAATCTTCCGATGCTAACGTTAATATTAATGACTGGCTAGTGAGCCTAGCGCCCAACTTACACCGCCGAGCCCTCGTTCAACTGCAAGAGGTGGTTGACTTGCAAGCCTATGAAAACAGCTTTACTGAAAACAAACCTAATGATGATACACATGTCGATTACTGGGCTGAAAATTTCGAGCAATATCATGATGACACGGAGAGCATGTATGAGCACTTTTAATCACCAGGCACCGAATAACTCGGTTGTGCAAGCAGCGGAGGATATCGCCGATAAAGCCGAACACTTAGCCCGGTATCACCGTTGCAAAGAGAAGTTAAATACATGCAGTCGGCCAATGATAAAAGACTGGTTATCAAGACTGAGTGAGATTGAGTGCGAGCAGTGCCGGACAACGTTGAATAATTTATTAGATGTGAGAAAAATAAAAAAACAGGGAGTGAAGTCATGAGCTCAAATCATAAAGCGGGACCAGGATTAAAACCCATCGTTAAAACGCACATTGCATGGTGGGTGCCTGTTTATGTCAATACGCTACATTTCATTTGTCGGGTGATGGGAACAAAGCCTGATCCAGTAAAAAAAAGAAAAGTCATTGCCAAGGGGATTAGTTGGGAGCGTGTTCAATGAGCGGAGCAAGAGACGTGGCCGCGAACGCCATCGATTATATCGAGTCATTAATTACTGAGATGTTAGCCGGTGGCCATACCGACAATGAAATTTCGTTAGGCCGTTTGTTATCGAGCAATCAAGAAATACAAGTGCAGTTAAAATCACAGCTAAGCGAGAAGATTTTTTAGACTCCGATGAAGAGGACTTAATAGTATGAGTCCTAAATAGGGTGTAATAGGTTGTAATATTTTTTTCAGGGCTCTGTAGCTAATATTAACTTTCTTTCAGATTATGGGGATTTTATCATGTTAAATGAAACCACACAAAATGAAACTATGGATTATGAGGTCCATGTATTTTTAAATGACAGTGAATATTTACCTGAAGCAATCGAAATACGTGCCTCTACTACTCCTGACCCTAAAACATTGGCGGATATTTTGTTTGACTCTACATTGCAAAAAATGGATCCGTCTCTTGATTATAAACAGTATGCTAAAAGTGTATTTGAGACGGTAACAGCTATGTCTAAGAAATTCTCATTAAAAGGTACTTGGAGTGTTATTGGATTGTCTGAGTATGGTATGGGGGCAATTTATGATAATGTCACTTTTGATAGTAAATGGAAATTTAGAGCTAACAAAGGATACTGTAGGGGGTTATTTACTAGCCAATAAATGATCTGATTATTAAAATAAGTTAGCGTCCTGCCCAAGGCAATAGATACTCTTTATTGCCTTTTTTAATGTACTTCTGTTAGGCGGGAAAGAATGGTTGCATACTTCTCTTAGGCTGATGCAATGACCACCACTCTAGCCCTTGCTGTGTATAGGTTTGAATAGGAGAGTAAAATCAGGATGATCTTAGGAATGTCTTAAAAAATAAACTGTTGATAGTTTCAATTGATTTTTACTTAAAATACCAAAGTGGTGAGATCCACTACTTTTTAGTAGTGGAATCTTTTAGGTTTTTATTAAAGTTGAGAGTGACTTTTGTGGTGTTTAATAGGGATCTAGGCCGAGTGTAAGAGTCCCTGTTAAGGCAAGTTAAAGAGTCGCATTGTTGGGCAAAGTAGACATGTCACATGAGCCGCATGCAGGGTGGTGTGGGGGCTGGAGGTTAGATACCTCTAGCTACCCGATTAGCTATGCTGCCAATACCTTCTCTATACTTTCTAAAACTCTAACACTATCTTCAAAATAATTTTGTACATTTGCAAAAGATGTAGATGGAGAACCACCATGAGCAAATGCATTTCTAGCTTCATTTAGAGAGTCTAAAGAGTCTTTGACTCTTTGAGTGTGATCTAAAGCCTCAATTTCTTGCTTAAATTTAGTTACCCACTCACGATCAAATCCCCCTAGACTTTTCACTATATTCGAAAAATTTGGGTTCATTGAGCTATTACGAAACTTTTTATCTATAAAAGTTTTAATTTGCTCGGTTTGGCCATCACTATTAATATCAGAAATAATAGTTTTAAAGCCATACTCTATAGCGCCACAAGCTCTTATAATTGAGTAACGAGTAAGGTATGGGACTGGATGACTCATTGACCCCATACCATCTATAATGCATTTTATTTTATGAAATTCATCTAGGCACGACTCAATTCTTTCGGCTACAGATCCATTAGATATATTGAATTCCATATAATCCCTCTAATAATAATGAAACTCTTCCATGAATACTCTCAGTTTGCATAGTGCCTTCACTTATGTACTTTCTAAAACTTTCATTTTGGAGAACATCAAGTCTTTTGGCTTCAAGATTATCCGTTGGTATGCCCGCACCCAATTTTTCAAGAGCTATAGCTGTTGCCACCATTAATGCATCAAAAATAGTTGGATAAAACCTTTTTCTTATTTTTCCAGGTTCACCTTCAACAATATTATAAAAAGCTGAATTACCTATATTATCTTTTATAAATTCAATTGTTGACGTGAAAGCCGCACGCTGAATATTAATTGCATCATCAGTATTATTAGTTTTACAACCCATATACTCATTTAAAAGTTTCTTCAATGAATTATTTCCCTTCGGCACATTTTTAATTTTTTCGGTATTTAGTGCTAAAAATCGAAGAATGAATTCTATATCTCTCATTCGAGAATCTACATCTTTACCTACAAAGTGTCTCCAGCTTTCATCTTTATTCATTTCAATTAATAAAGAGTTAAGGTTTCCTTGGTATACACAGTTACGAATTTCTTGAGCCCCTAATGCACGCCCACCAGTATTTATGCGTTCAAAAATTTGATACAAGCTAGTATCACTAGCTTCAGATTTTTTTTGATCAAAAATTATGGCGTGGATAGTCGTGCTTCTAATTTTACGTTGTTCAGCTGAAGATAGTTCTCCGAAAGATTTACCTCTCCACCTTTTATTTAATTTGTCGCTATTAAATAGTTTAAATACTCTTCCATCTTTCGACCAAATACCTTTGACAAAATCATATACGGTCATGATTCGTTGATAACCATCTACGATTAACTTTTGGTCTTCCGAAGTGTTTGCTAGAAAAATACTTGGAACCGGTAACCCTAGTAATAAAGATTCAACGAATCTACTAGCTTCAACTTTATCCCAAATATAATGTCTTTGAAGTTCAGGCTTTATTAATTCCTCTTCATCATACATTGTAATTAGCTCACGAAACGAAAGATCAGCCCCCCAAGATGTAATATTGTATATATCATCATTAGAATATGAATCTTCACTTTCCTCAGATATTGGTTCTATTTCTGTATTTTCTAATTCGGTCAAAATTTCCCCTTAATTTAATTGATCGATTGCATAGCTAGCTGCTTATTCAATAGCAACAGGATAACGTTCTTGGCTGTACTCTTATTTTTTGACAGTATCACACATAAGATATTGATGTAAATTATATATTTATATTTTCAGAACAAAGAATAGGAGTAATTCTTAACGGAGAAAGAAAGCATGCTTGTTTACGAGGTCGATATAACACTTTCTAATATTTCTCAGTTAATTGATATGTCAGGTTTCTATCGAATGTTACAAAATTATCTATGTGAAGAAAGCTAATTTTATACATTATTTGACGTCAGAGTTATCCCAATTTGGAGTGAATTAGTCATACCTGTAGTAAATAATCCGTTTTTTGGCAATGAGTAAAGCAGTCAAAAAAGATAAGAAAGATAAGAAAAAGTAAGGCGATGCTGGCACATTTCCCCCTACCCGTGATAAACCGTCTTTATCACGGGTAGTAGTCAATTTGCACTATTCTCAACATAAACTAAAATTAGGCTAGAGTGATTAACTCTCGCTCTAAATCCAAAAATTAAGCCGCGATAGATGTGTCGCGGCTTTCTTATTTTATTGTTTTAACAAGGTTTAAAATTAGACTTTAGCCAAATGCGTACAACAAGTAATATGTTAACTAGGCTATTTATCACACCAAAACTTAAAATCCTACGGCTTTACAGCGGCTAGCGACAACTTGATTTACGTTACCTTGAATTTTTTGAATACGCTTAGCTCGAGTGCATTCCCATTTTGATACTGGGTACTGCTTATCCCACGAGGCCATGAGCTTTTGCTGTTGCTTGCTCATTTTGTACTTTGGATAGACGGCTTGCATATACATATAAGTGCGGGCAATGCGACCACGCGCTTTAACAGGAGGCTGAGCTTTACGTTTTTCAATGCGCATATCACATTGGCCAAAGTCTGATTTAGCGCTCGATAACATGGTGAAATTGTAATTACTGCGTAAGGCATTCACAGCACCGATAGCGGGGTAAAGGTTGTACATATCGGCTTGCATGTAACGATACTCAGTATTCACTTTCTCGGCACATTTACGGCCTTTAAATGATTTACCTTTGCTGTTCACACAGGCTTTGTTCCCCTCGCGCCATTCGACAAATGCGCGACCGAAGTTCTCCGCTGGGACCACATGTTCCCACTCGACTTTTTTAGCTCGCTTTTTATATACGCTGGTTTTAAACCCTGCAGGAGGGGTGATGTTTTTCTTTTTGTCGAAGCTAGCACCACAATAAATGGTTTGCCGATGATCAGGATAGACTTTAGCGAGCAATTGCTTTTTGGCTTTACTAAAAGATTGGTTACTGGTGTTACCCGCCGCGTTCGCACCACTTGAAAGCAACACCGATAAGCTCATAAGACAAAGACAGCTCAAAACAAAACGACCGAATGATCGACACAACAATACTGACATAGGTTATCTCAAAGAAAATAAAAGATTATAGTATACAGAAGCGACCAAAATATACGCTGATAAAAAACCAGTGATAATGAGCCTTGTCACTGGTAGTTACAATTGTTGAGTTCACCTATATTTATTACATATATGGTTTACAAGATCATATTTACTTGAACCAGTAATCAAATTGACCCATTTAGAATCTTTTGACCAGTCTTTGAGTTCTTTAGATGGTTTGTTTTTTGCCCCATCTTCACTTAACCCTGCTAATTCAAAATATTGAGCAGTGTTACAGTTTACTTTTAAGAGTGTGAAATCAGTATAGGCGTCATTTTTTCCTATACGGCTAGAAAGAACCTGAAAAATATTATCACCTAAGGCTTTATTTTCAATGATGTAGTATTTTCCACTATCTCCAGCCTTTGAACGATATAACTCATTTGCTTGAATCAAGCTTGAAAAAGAAAGCAGGACTATCAATATTGCTATTTTGGCCATAATGTTTCCTTCTTGGGTTTTCTGAATGATTAAGAAACAGTTTAACAACAATTGAGTTTAAGTGTACCCTAACTTCATCAAATTAAGCGGTCTGGAAGATCATCCTGCTGTTGGATAAGCTGTTATAACGCAAGCACAACGCGGAGTTTCAATGAATCAAAGTAAACTGTTAAATCATATTAAAGATGAAGTCGCTAAAGCTGCTTTAGAAAAAAATAAAGACGGCGTTAATATGTATCTTGTAGTTAAATACGCAGAACAATTAAAAGACATTCATCCAATTGAATTTTCTTTAGCTATTGGTCGTAATGAAAGTTATAAAACAGAATTTGCTAAAGGCTTAAAGTTGGCTCAAATAATAAAGGAACGTGGCTTGTAATAATTGCGTTATAACAAATAAGGATAGGCCGCAGCGGAGCTGCGATCCTGATGTTATCGAGAGCGAAGTGTTGAACAACCAGTGATAAAAAAGCCTTATCACTGGTAGGGATACCCATCATAAATCTGCCTACTTTTCTTGTATTGCCTCATGCTTATCAAACGCTTACTTTAGCAATTAACGATTTTACAACAATGAGTTTGGAGTGTATCTTGATTTGATAATGTTAAGTATGCCAAGGAATTAAAGCTGTGCGACGAATCATTTAAACAGCTATCAATATTTTCAGGCTTAAATGAGGCGTATGATACTGAAATATCAAAAGGCGTTAAATTTTCCTGTTATTAGGGCGTTAACTTCAAAGGTTGTAAACAATAAATTATGGATAAAGTAGAAATTTTAGAAGGCTTAAACAGTTATCGAGGAAGATTGTTAGATGAAGTACTTCAAGCCTTTGAAGAGCGTGGAAGAGACTATGGCCATGAAAGATTTCAAACATGGAGAAGAAAGCTATCACAGTTCTTAGATGTTTCACTTGCAGGTGAAACTTCAAGGCTCAAGGCTAAATTGCAACACTTTTCCATTTTGTCTAGGCATCGTGGCGAGAGTGCTGTGGATTATTTTTGGAGGCAAGATGGGTGCTCTATGCTTTCGTACATTGACTCCCTTATATTGGATGTTGAAAACGATGAGTATGATAAACACGAAGCAGTTGTTATTCAAAATGAACCCGATAACTCAAAAAACAAAGAAAAGAAGTCAGATAAAGTTTTTATTGTTCATGGTCACAATAGTGACGCGAAAGAGAAGACTGCTAGATTTGTTGAAAAATTAGGGTTTGAAGCAATAATTTTGCATGAGCAAGCCAGTAAAAGTCGGACAATAATTGAAAAAATTGAAGACTATTCTAATGAAACTGATTTCGCAATTGTTTTATATACACCAGACGATGTTGGTAATGTTAAAACTGAGGTTGAATTAGGTCAGTTAAATACTCGAGCTAGACAAAATGTTGTTTTCGAACATGGTTTTTTAATTGGCAAGTTGGGTCGTGAAAACGTTGTTCCATTGGTGTCAGGCAAGGTTGAATTACCAAGTGATATAAGTGGTATGGTATACATCTCAGATCAAGATTGGCAAATCGATATTGCAAAAGAGATGAGTGCTGTTGGTTATAAAATCGATTTCAATAAACTATTCAGTTAAAGGTAATAAAGCTAGAGGGAAAAATTCTTTGGCCCTGCTGGCAGGCGTTAAGCACTCGTAGGCTTGATCTAATTAGACTAGGTAAAAAAAATATGAATAACGGCTTTATTTATCCATTTTTCGACGCTTTAGTGCGATTAATGTATTACTGTAATCTAGTCGAGTTTTTCAAGTTTCTTGCGAAGTTGTCCTCTGGTGTTTTGCATAAGCGTAGCGGTGGAGAACTCTCTACCCAAGATAAAACTCGAAGTAGCAATATAGCAATCGATATATACCAAATATTTAAATTCGGGGTTCTATTCTTACTCTGGGTTTGTGAGGCTAGTGGAGTCTTTCCAAAACTGGTTATTTACTACCTTCTATTCTCGAACCTTTTTACCTACTTCTATTATCATGTTTGGGGGAGTAAATATGGGCAGCGAGTTGACCGCGATACATTAAACAGAAAATTCCTTAATTCGCTTTTGGCTATCTTATATTACTTGTTGTGCTACGCCTATCTATATGGCATTCATTATAGTCATATGATAGGTTGGCCTGATAACTTAATTGATACGACGAATGCAATATTCCTCAGCGTCGCAAATGCGTTTACTTTAACTTATGGTGGCTTTTCTCCGCTTACCCAAGAAATTAGAGTGGTGTTTATGAGCGAGCTAATCAATACATTTTTATTCTTTACAGTAATTATAACTAACTCAATACCGAATCATGCAGGGAAGGAAGATTTATGAGCTATAAAAATAAAACATACGTCATGTTTGATGCAGATACTGATATTCGTATGTATAGATTAATGACCGCATGGAAAGCTAATGACAATATAGACTTTAATTTTCATGATGCCCATGATTTAAACAATTTAAGAAAAACCACATCTGAAGATCAGATTAAACGAAAGCTTAAAGAGCGTCTAAATAACACTAAGCAAGCAATATTGCTTGTTGGTGAAAACACAAAAAATCTATATAAGTTCGTCCGCTGGGAAATTGAAGTAGCAATGAGCATGGATATTCCTATTATTGCCGTTAACTTATGTAAAAATAATTCTTCTACTGAAAAAACCCCTCCTATATTGAAGAATAAGGCGTATTTTGTTTCTGTTCCATTTGAACAAAGCAAAATAAAACATGCATTAGACAAATTTCCAAGTGAATACCACCATAAAAAATCAGAGGCTCCCAGTGATAGATCTTATACGTGGAAGTAGCTGCACTTAATCGGGTAGCCAGAGGTGTCTAGCCTCCGGCCACCAAACCACCTTGTATGTGGCTCCGTACAGGGTATTTTAAGTACTAGTAATCTAAGCCCGTGGTCACTTTTATTTGACCGCTTTAGTTTGGAGTATAACTAATTAGGAGGCATGAACTTATCCCTGTTCTCACCACTTATCTCTGTGCGGCTGTAAGGGTGTTAAATTCCCCCTTTCTCCCCCTATTGAACATAATAATGATTGGACGCCACGCGACTTTGGCACTCACCCTAAATCACTATCGAACGCCGCAAAATAGTCACTTATCTTTGCTGAAAATCGAAAAAATATCAATGCTAAAAAGTGGTGAACCTCACCACTTTGGTACTTGAAGGGATTTGAACGAGCAGAGTGGTGAAATCACAAATCGAGTAATTCTAATTGTTGTTCCCTGGGCAAGTTCTTTAAAAGTTGTTTGGCCATTTGTGCTGTGGTCATTAAAGGCGGGTTGATGTAGTGGTCAAAGCCAAGTGTCATTCGAAATGATGCGCCGCACTTTTTAGTATTTGTGCAGACGCAATACAAGTGTGCTGCATGACTTGATTGAGTTTCGCGTGATGTGATCACGGCTTTAGACTCACATTCAGGACAATTTACTCTAGCCATACTCACCTCATTACTCATTCTTATACTGTAATTGTATACAGTACGTTAATGCTTAACAACCTCATTACTGACCAGCCTAGAGAAAGAAGACGCCAATGCTCAACCCTGCGAAAAATTCACTCCTCTTCGCCTGCCGCTTCCGTAAGAAAAAGATGAGTTTTTGACATTGGTTTTGACATTGATATTGAGCTTTATGTTGATGTTTGTTGGATCGGGGCGATCTATTTAAACGATCTGAATGTCATGTTTATGACATTTAAAGACAAAAAAGGATCTATCTGTAGCGCTTTTAACTGATATTTCTTAAAGTAGCTTTAAAGGGGCATTGAAGCGGCTCAATAAATAGAGCCACTATCGTTAAAGGTGGGGGGGCTAAGCGGCTAATCTTTGTTTTGCAATATCAAAATAGTCCGTCATTTCTATACCTATAAAATCTAAGCCCAAATTGTTACATGCCACTCCAGTGCTACCACTGCCCATAAAGGGATCCAGCACAGTGCCATTTTTGGGGACGACATTACAAAGCCATTCCATTACATCAACAGGTTTACTTGTTTGATGAAATCGCCCCCCTTTATGAGGATGACATTGATATACACCATTATGATAGAGTGGATTATCTCCGACCTTAACAGAACCTTTAGTTGCCCAAAGCACAAACTCACATTGTTGACTAAAGCCGTCTTTTCTAGGACGAGCATTCTTTTTGTCCCAAACTAATCCCCCTCGCCAAATCCATCCGCCTACTTGTATGGCATCGGCAAACACTGGATAATTTCGCCAATCAATAAAACACAATAGGTGCGCGTTCGGTTTGGCCACGCGGTAGCATTCAGCTAACCAAAGTGAAGACCACTGCAGCAAGCTTCGCTGATCTCGACAATCTCCCTCAAAATCGAGAAAGGGGTTTATTGCTCCTTTTGTTGTATATTTACTGCCAGTGCTGGCTTTTTTTGCTGAGCTACTGGCAGCGCCAGAAGCATAAGGTGGATCGGTGATAACTGCATCTACAGAACTACTGGGTAAATCACGTAAAATCTGTAAGCTATCACCTTTTATCAACTGCATAGTTTATCCTTCTTATTGGTTATTGTTGTATAGAGCTATTTACTTGTTTTTTTATTCGGTTTTTGTCGCCAAAAAATTCTAAATAGGCCCATTAACCCCAAGGTGCTAACGGCGATGCCAACGATGATAAATTCAAACCACCAAGGCGCACCTTTATACCCCATAGCGTGCCAACCTCCCGCTATATACGGTTGTAGAGGTGGGATAAAATGCGCAATTAAGAGGGCTGAAAAGACAAATATAATAACGTTATCCATTAGGCTTTCATTGCGGTTTTTTAGCACCTGCATATCATAATCAGCATCATTATTCGCTGTTTGTTCAAATCGCCTAGCCTTAGCTTCAAGTTTAGATATCTTTAATTTTATCTCGGCATCAACAAGCATTTTTGCAGACTCTGCTGCAATGCGTTTTCGCTCTCGATAACCTCCGGTCAAATCGGCGATAGGATTAGTAAAAATGCTGAGTATTGATGTGAGTATGCTCATGATTTGCCCTTAAAAAACATAGAGATTAATTTAGCGGGGTGTTTCGCTATGTACTTCCCAAAGTTATCAAGCCCGTCCATCATGTGCGGTGCACAATAAGCGGATACGCCTATGATCCCTGTCTTTAAACTGTCGGCTAACGTTAAGTAAGTGCAAAAACTATCGGCAAGGTAAGCGGCAAAAATAGCCATCAATACCGACATAAAGTAATGGGTAAATGTGAATTTTTTCCGGCTGATATACATTTGCACGGCGGCGGCGAGTACGGCCACACCGCAAAGTTGAGACCAACGCTGAAATACCTCTCCTAATTCATTCCAGTTCATACACTTGCTCCATTAGTTAGAAAATCAGAATAGTCAGGTACAATAAAATCAATGTGTTGTTGTTTTGGTAAGTATTCATTAATGGTGCGCATGTCGTGCTGAAGCGGAACGACTTCATTGTTGTAGTAAGCTTTGGTTATTTTATCTAAATCACCAAAGCCCGGGCTGTCACCAGACGACTGACCCGATAATGCTTCTTGTGCGCGGTGCATTGAAAGCATGTCATTTGTGGTGATTTTTTTGATGCGTTCAAATTCATCCTTGGTGGCGATATCACCCACGGGGGTTATCTTTACAGTCTTTTCGGCATCCCCTTTAGGCGAACGGTTATTCAAAAAGAGTGATCTAAAGTTACCCACACCACGGCTTTGTAATATTGCATCACAGAGTTTTTTCTCATCTTCGGGGCTGATAAAAGGATCTGCCATTGAAAACACAAACCCCATATGTGAGCCGTTTTTGAAATAGCGCCGCCTGAATAAGGTGGCATCTTCATTGAGTAATGCGGATTGAATGCCGCCGTAATACTGTGGAATACCGTATATCCCTTGTTTGGGGTGATACTCTTTTATGTGGATGACTTCGCCAGGATTAAAAAAGACTTTATTCCCGTTTTTTTGTAATTGAACATATACCCCTGACGTTTTTGTATAGCGCATTGTTACTGCGGGTAAATGCTTTAATTGAATGACCTGTCCAAATGTGTTGCTGATCACTTGCAAATAAGCATTAGCAGACCAACCGTAATCAAATGCAACGCGTTTAAACGCGCGATAATTAATTAACGGGTTTGGCTTAAACCACTTTGCGATCATGTTGGCTTTAAAATATAAAATAGGCCCATGCTGTGCGTTTACACCGAGTAAATTGATTAAGCCATTTAGACTGATCGGCGGCTCATAAAGTCCGTCCATATCTGCCCAAATACCCACATATTCGGTCATTCTATTATCTAAACAAGGCTCTGGGTCGCCCAATGCAAAATCAATCATACTGCTGCGATAATTGGGCGTATCACCTGCGCGCACGGTCATTCTTGGAGTAGTCATTAAGCTGCGATTCCTATACTTGTTTGTATGTGTACGCCTGAAAGAGGCTCATAAATCATGGCGTGCATAATTGCCCAGGCAATATCGGCATGGCCTGTGGATGCGGTGCGGTTGGTGGCATAACTAATTTGATCGCCAACCACTTTTTTACGGATATTTAAAAAGCTTGCCGCTACAGTAGGGGCGTTTTCGTCAAACTCAAATCGTTTATTATTTATTACGTTAACGGCTTTTATGACTAATTTATTTTTAAGTATCGGGTTGTAATGCAGCGGCATAGCCATGGGGTAAAAACGTTGGATTAATTCAAACACTCCGTAGCCGATCCCAGTGGTATCTACGCCAATATGCTGCACATTGTATTTAAGGGTGAGTTCTTTTATGGCCTCTGCCATGGTTTCAAAATCGTTACCGGTTAAATCTAAGGTTTCTAATAACCTGAATTTTTCGGTGCTTTTTAGCGGGCAACTTAATACCACTACTGTGGCTTTATCGATTGTGCGAGCGGGATCAAAACCAATCAACACAGGTTTCATGGCAAAAGGGCGTTCCCATTCAGGCTCATAATCGTTCCACTTGTCTCTGTTACCAACGCAGGCTAATAAGTCTTTTAAGTTAAAGGCTGAATGGGCATCATCAATAAATTTACCCATAAATAGATTGTTATATTCATCTTTGGAATATTCACTTTTAAGTAAATTTATATCAATTCGGTCAAAACCTGATTTAACGACATCGACCACAGTTAATAATTGTCGCCATATTCCATCGCCGCAAAGGAGGCCATTTTTTAATGTTTTATGTTCAACATCAATTTCAAAATTAGGGTCGTTACAGGCCATGGTCTTTTTAAACCATTTTCCGGACCATAAATCATAGGCCTCGTGACTCTTAACTGAAGGCGTCGAAAAGTAAGTGATTTTATATTGTTTCTGGGTAGCCATAGCCTGAGCAAGACCGCGTAGCTCTTTAAATTTAGGGATCCAAAAGACTTCATCAACATATAAGTCGCCCGATGCTGATTGCGCGGTCCGAGCATTGGTGGATTTAAAATATAAACTGGCACTCTTACCGTTCGCTAAGCTAAGCACCAAAGGAGAGCCGGATAAATCAATATCAAAGTGCTCTTTACAAAGGGCGATAATGTTAGCTTTAAAAATCTCAGCTTGATCTCGAGAGGCTGAAATAAAGATTTTATTCTTACCGTTTACTACCGCGTCATAAAATGCTTCAAAAGCAAAGTAGAGAGTCGCGCCTATTTGACGAGGCTTTAAAATAAAACGAGTACGGTGATCTTGATTATCAAACCAAAACAATTGATGCGGATAAAGCCACTTATCTTTAAGTTCATCCAGCATGTCTTTGGTTATTTTACTGCAATCATTTTTAACACGTTTCTTACGTGTTTTCTTACTGTGCTTATTCTCGCCTTGTTCGCTGTTTTTATCCTGACGGGCTTTAGCTGGGGCTTGTCTTGTTTGGGTGAGCGCAACTAATTGCTTTGTTAAAAATCCGATCTCTTTATAGTCAGCATCATTTTTATTTTCTTTTTCTGCTAATAAACAAAGGCGCCGGCTAAAAGAGGTTTCAGCATCAATTGCTGGGCATAGTTCTGTCCAGTTCTCATCAATGGCCCAGCGCCTTAATGTCCGCGCACAGGGCATCTCATCTAATGCGGCAATTTCATCAAATGTCAGCCCGCCATACACATAATGCTGTCGTGCAGTTTTTAAAATATCAGGACGGTATCTGAGTTTCATAGGCTGCCAATTATTGAATCAATATTGGCAGTTTATAGGGCTAAAAGCGTGAATTCTTTATGTGCCTATCCTGTCTATTCCTAAAACATAAAAATAGGAATTTCAAAAAGTTAAACAGTTGGAAGAGATAAAAAAACGGGTGCAAACTAGAAATCTAACAAGGTGAAGACATCTTTTAAATTAGCATGCAACACGTTTAGGAACAAACTCTATGCCAGGTCAATTACGCACCATACCTTTAGCCATTGCCGCAGTCGGAATGACCGTCGATGGACGCGAAATTACTGACAAAGATATTGACGATATTGTCGAAACCTACAACTACAAAAAATACGGTGCTCGCATCAATATTGATCATTCAGGTGAGTGGTCAGGTTGGGAAGCAAAGCACCTTTATAACATTGACTTAAATGGCGGTATGTTGGGCGATGTGCTTGAAGTCACCACAGGTGTAAATGATGAAGGCATTAAAGTCTTATATGCGGTACTCGCGCCTAATGCGTCCTTTGTCACGTTAAACCAAGCCGATCAAGCCGTGTATTTTAGTATTGAAATCGACCGCGATTTTATCAAATCAGGCGCCACTTATTTAACGGGGTTAGCCGTTACCGATTACCCCGCCAGTACCTACACAGAAAGAGCCAAATTTAATCAAAGCTCAAAAGGTCTTGAATCATTCCAAGTTCAGTTAACCAAAGTCGAGTTAACTCAAGAGCGATTGCCTAAACGAAACCTATTTAAAGGGCTATTTAAAAAGGAAGAACCCGAAATGAAGAAAGAAGACTTTGCCAGTGCATTAACTGAAGCATTAAGCGAACCACTGAAACAAATGAATGAGGCTATAACAGGAAATACTCAAGCCTTAGCCGCACTTACAATCAGTGGTACCAAGGGTGGTGGCAATGATGAAGGTGGAGCTGATGACACCACACCACCTGAAGCGGCTCTTTTCTCAAAAGAGCAACAAGCTGCATTCGACAAAATAAATAGCTCAGTTACTGCATTAAGTACTCAATTAACAAAAGCATTAAAAACCCCCCAGTTTGGTACCACGCCAGGTGAAGAAGAGCACTTAGGCGATGAAGGTGAATTAGGCGACTTGCTTTAATTTTATGAATATTTGGGTGGGTGTTTAGGCACAGGTAGAAACAGAATAACGGGATACAGATGAAAACAAAAACGCTACAGAAATTCAATAAGATCACCATAGCGTTGGCAGTAAGTTATGGTGTAAAAGGTGTGAGTGAGCAATTCAATGTTGAACCCACTACTGAACAACGATTGTATGATGCTGTTTATGAAAGTGCCGAGTTTTTAACGAGAATTAACACCGCACTTGTTGACGACCTTATCGGTCAATCGGTGATCATGAGGGTTGATGGCGGCGTGACTGGTCGCGCCGGTGTTGAAACTGATGACAATGCTGAGCGACAAACAACGGATGTTTCAGCATTAGATACTCGTGAATACCGCTGCTATCCCGTTGAGTGTGATGTGCATATGGCGTGGGTCAAAATGGATCAATGGGCAAAATTCCCCGACTTTCACAAACGTTATCGAAGTCATGTTAAACAGGCTATAGCGCTGGATATTATTAAAATTGGTTGGCATGGCACCTCGGCAGCCAATAAAACTAATAAAAGTACTAATCCTATGCTACAGGACGTCAATATCGGTTGGTTTCAACTAGTGCGCCGCGATGCACCAGAAAACGCGATTAGCAATAATGGCAGTGTTAAAATTGGCGTACATACTGATGCTGATTATCAAAATCTCGATCAAGCTGTACTTGATTTAATTCAAGGGATCCCGCTAGAAAAGCGAATTGGCTTAGTGGCCATTATTGGTAGTGATTTACTCGCTGATGATAAAAATAAGCTCTATGCCGCCCAAGCTGAAAAGCCAAGCGAAAAAACCAAGATTGAAATTGAACAAGTCATTGGTACTTACGGTAGTTTAAAAGCCTTCCAAGTGTCCTTCTTCCCGCCCCGCGGCATTATGGTTACCTCGTTTGATAACCTCAGTCATTACATTCAAAGTGGTTCGACTCGTATTAGCACTGAAAGCAATGCTAAGAAAAAACGCGTCGAAGACTATCAATCACGCAATGATTGTTATTTTGTTGAAGACTTAGAAAAAATTCACTTTATTGAATCGGATAGTGTGCAGTTGTACAACGCAAAAACAAGCACTTGGGAATAAGGAAATACGATGAGCTTAGTCAAAAAAGCCCAAGCTGCGAAAGCGGCTCGCTTAAATTCAGGAGTGGGTAATTTTAAGAATGTGGTTGTCGTTGATAGGTCTTCAACTTCTGATAAAACAGTCACCCATAAAACACTTCAGCCAATAGGGGCGGAGCAGGCTTCATTTGAAATCATGAAAGCGGCAATTGAAGCGGATTTAGCTCAGCTAAAAACCTTTAATACTCTGGAAGATAAAGACGAATATAAAAGCGATGCCATCAAACAAAATGGCTATTTAGATTATTGCAAAAACTATCAGCATAGCGGGGCCAATCACCCTAACATCATCTTAGCTTGGGTGTTTATTTGGCTGATTGATTTACAGCGCTATACCGAAGCCTTTGCTTTTTTACCTTTGCTTATTGCACAGGGGCAAAAGTTACCCACGCGTTTTAAAACGCCACATTGGGGTGAGTTTGTGATTGACCAAATCTATGATGTCGCGGTCGATAAGCTTTCGAATATTGATGACATATCAGCAGAGGATTTATTAAACATTACGGAGCGTGTCTCTACACTAATTCGTTATTTTAATGAGCAGGCATGGGCGCTCAATCCTATTGTGGCGGGCAAGCTCTTTTCCGTCGCAGGTAAATTAGAGCAGCAACAACATAACTATGGCCGCGCATTACGTCATTTCCTACAAGCGACATTGTTAAACGATAGCGCAGGTGTAAAAAAGGCCGCGCGAGAATTAGCTAAAAAGATTGATGTCGAGATTAATATTTAACCGTCTCTATCGCCAGTGGGCAACTCAATAACGACCTCTGTCATTAATTTGTACTGAGTCCGTTTATTGAGTGGCGCCCACACCCTTTAACGTTAATTTGGTTGGGACAGAAATAATGGATTTATCAGGTATGCCCAAGGTGGCAACAGACGATCATAGCATCATCAATAATGGCTTTTATCCTGATCTCTCAACTGCCGAATTAATGAGTGATTACGGTGTTTCACCTGAGTATCAACAAGCGTCGATTAATAAACTGACATTAGCCATGCATCAAATTAACCGCGAGTTAACCGGGTTCGCCAAGCTGCACTGGCACAGTGTAAGCACATTAAACGAGTTGCCAGATGGTGAAACGCTATCGCTATTTTATAAAAAAGCCGTGTACAGCCTGACCAAGGCCACATTATTAATTAGCCGGTTAGGTCAGAGTCATAGAGATAAAGGCGCAGCGCAGCAAGTACAGGCAGTAGATAACGAGCAATTTTGGCGTATTGAGTCAAATAGTGCGATGCAGTATTTAATGGCCGAGTCAGGCTATTTGTCGGTGTCTTTACTATGAGCAAATTAACCGAGCTGACCGGCTATTTAATGGAGGCAAATTACAAAGGCCATAAGTTAGCGCATGCCAGTCAGTTTGATTCATGGATTGAAGGCGGGAGTATTGATCCCGCGAGTAAGCGCATTAATGGTACCGGTTTACTCGTCGCCCGTTTTACCTATGCGGGGGTGATAAGTATTAATCCGTGTGCAGCTCCTGCGGCACTCATTTGTACTTATATCAGTTTTTGGGTGCAACAAAATACAGGTAAATATGATGCTAAAAAAATAGAGTTTAGTGCAGATATTAATGATGACAATAGTAGTGATATTGAAATTACTATCGAAGATTTTCAAGAAAATATTGAGCTTATTGAACAAGCGGATGGCCCTTTTCTATTCGGTGATAAACATTATGACTTTGGTGAGCAATCAATGTGGATCGC
The DNA here is from genome assembly GCF_023284005.1 of Shewanella surugensis. Lineage (GTDB taxonomy): Bacteria > Pseudomonadota > Gammaproteobacteria > Enterobacterales > Shewanellaceae > Shewanella > Shewanella surugensis. The sequence goes on along the minus strand of NZ_JAKIKS010000004.1, from coordinate 54,090 downwards.
CGAAGCATTTTTATTAGAGTCTCAAGTATTAGAACCCCAAGTTAAGGCGGGAACCTAATGCTTAATATCGATATTAATACTGAGTCAGCAAAGACGCTTAATTTACTTACATTACCAGGGCGAAAGCGTCGTCAAATTTTACGCGGTGCGGGTCGCAAGGTGCGCCGCGACAGCAAAGCTAGGTTAAAAGCGCAAAAAGGAATAAATGGCCAAGCATGGGAAGGCCGTAGTAATGGGCGTAAAGCCAAAATGCTTAAAAAACTGGGTAAGCATTTACAGGTTCACACCAATGAGAACCGCGCCAATATTACCTTTGCCAGTCCAAGAGTCGCTAAGGTGGCAAGGGCGCACCAAGACGGTGAAAAACTCACTCATACAGCGCCAAAAGGCCAACCAGATTATCAAGGGCCAGCAACCACTAAACAGGCCAAGGCTTTAATAAAAGCAGGTTACACCATTCGAAAAAAACGCGGTAAAGGCTGGAAAACACCTAGCTTAAAATGGATTAAAGAAAATTTAAAGCTAGGTCAAGCGGGACTGATTTTACGGATATTAAAAGAACAAGAAAAAGGTCAACAGCAATGGGATATTCAATTGCCTTCTCGTTCATTCCTGGGTCAAAACCAAAATGAATATAAACAGTTAAAAAATTACATGTTTGATCAGGCGACACGCCATTAATAAAAGGGAACATCATGGCACAAGGTAAGGTCAGTGTCGCCGCGCTCAATACGGGCAGCGGCGCAACAAAAGAGATTGAGCGCACCATGTTGTTTATTGGTGTTACAGCTACAGTGAGTGAGCAAATTGAACCTATTAGTGCGCAGTCTGATTTTGATGCGCTATTTGGCGAGGCTGACTCTGATTTAAAAACCCAGCTTAAAGCATGGGTTCGCAATGGTGACGATCTTGTCTCTGGTTATGCATTAGGAATAAATGAAAGTGATAATGTGTTTGATGCCATCAATAAGGCCATGGATGAGAATATTTATCCTGAAATGATAGCCATTTGTTTGCCTGTAACGGGTAAAGCAGAGGTGGAGGCTTATCAAGCGGTCGCGTTAGAAATGCTATCAAAGCATGCGCGTTATTTACGTTTACTTATTGCGGTGCCAGGCATTGATAGTACAACTCAAACTTGGTCCGAATATAACGCATCGCTTACGCCCCTTAGCGATGGTGTTGTTGCCGTTCATGTTGCGCTTATTCCTCAAATTCATGGTGACGAATTGGGCGGGGTGGCAGGGCGTTTATGTAAACGCAGTGTCACGATAGCCGATAGTCCTATGCGTGTTTTAACGGGGGCCATGTCTTTATTACCCGCTCCAATAGACAAAAATGGTGCACCATTGACCAATGCCACATTAGCGGCACTGGATGTGCAGCGTTTTAGTTGTACTCAATTTTATCCAGGATTCGATGGTACCTACTTTGGCGATGTGCAATTGCTCGATGCTGAAGGTGGTGATTTTCAAACCATAGAAATAGGCCGCATTATCGATAAAGCCGCGCGCGAAGTGCGCATAAAAGCCATTCACCAAATTAAAAACCGCCGTCTGAATAATTCACCATCGGGTATCGCTTTTGGTAAACGAGTGCTAGGTAAACCCCTGCGGGATATGTCAAAGCCTATCAATATTGGTGCTGATAAATTCCCTGGTGATATACGCCCGCCTAAAGATGATGCCGTGAGCTTAACCTTTATGAATGAACGCCAGCTACGAGTCATTTTAAAAGTACAGCCCGTCGACAGCCCGTCTGAAATATTGGTTGGCATCATGTTAGACCGAAGCGAGAAGGAGTAAACCATGACAGTAAAAGCATTAGGCGGTAAAGATTTTGATTGTTTCATCGGTGACAAAATGGTTCACGTTATCGAAGCATCGGTAAAGATAACCGATGGCCGCAAAGTCAAAAAAGTACGGGGAATTCCCAAAGGGTTTATAGATGGCCCGGTCGATGCCGAGGTGACCATAAAACTGGATCATGAAAACTTTTTATTGGTGCAAGAACAGGCTTCATCGGCGGGAAGCTGGAAAGGTATTGAGCCGTTCGATATTAGTTTTTTAGCAGAAGTCGATGCAGGTAAAAAGAATGTCGAGGCGTTTGGCGTATTACCTCAACTTGATGATGTGTTGAGCTTTAAGGCCGAAGGTGGTGAGGAAGACGTTACAACTATAAAAGGGCCTGTGACGAGTTCTGACTTTATTAAAATAAACGGTACCCCATATTTAACCGAAGATGAAGTAAGGGATCTCTAATGACCAAAATAATCCCGCTTTCACCCGATGTAATATTAAACGCAATGAAACTTAAAAAATATCGTGTGTTTGAAGGTGAATTAAACCTCAATATCATTGGCGTTCGTAGTAGTGATCACCGTGCCAATACCTTTAATGATGTGCTTTGTCTCTTGTATCAACAAAAAGGCAAGTGGCAATTAAAACAGTATAAAGCCACCACCGATGCGGGGCTCTATTTTAGAAAGCAGCCTTGCAATGTCGATGGTACAGCCGTTCTTTTGCCTATGCAGCATAAAAGCTGTTGGCGATTGGGTTATCACCGAGGTCAATATGCTGCATTAGTGCAACGTGGCCCAATGACAGTATTACGTGATAACGATAAAGATAGTGTCATTGATACCAGTATCCATCACGCCCAATTACAAACCGGCTATTTTGGCATTAATTGTCATCGAGCCAGTGCGCAGCATGAGTCAACAAAAGTCGACAAGTGGAGCGCGGGTTGCCAAGTCTTTGCTAACCCAAAAGACTTTGATGAGTTTATGACTCTGTGCCGTGACTCAGCAAAAACTTACGGGCCTAACTTTAGTTACACCTTATTTGAGCAAGCCGACTTTCAAATAGAAGCAGCCGCTTAAAACCTATTTTATTAATTAATACAGCGAGAATTATTATGGCGTTAGAGCAAACCATTACATTAGAAGTTAACGACAGTGAATTTAGCTTTGATGTAGATATCACATCTTATAACAAGTATATCAATACCAATAATCCACAGAATAAAGTGCAGCCAGCGACTAACTTTTTACTTTCAGTGGTGAAAAAAGAACACCGAAAAAGCTTGAAAGAGTTTTTAACGTTACCTGGTGCGTCTATGTATCTAGTGGGAGCTATTGTCGAAGAATATCAGCCAGAGTTTAATATCACAGTAAAAAAATCGAACAGCAAGCAAGAGACATCGGCCGAAACCGAGTAGATCAATTGCTTGCTTATCAGGCTAAGTGGCTTCCGCATCATGATATTACTGAGGACAGCTTAGCCACCGCATTATTTTTAGAAAACGATTATCAAAACCAACAAACCCTTGCTGTAAATAACGGCATTTGTCGAGCGCTATCTGAGGATTAAGGATGAGTGGATTAAGTCGATTAGAGCGACTCATGTATACCATAGGCGTGGTCGATAGAGCATCGGGCCCTGTCAATCAGATCATGAACCGCATTAATCAATTAAGTCAGCAAACGGCGGGTGCCCAAGAAACCATGATGCGTGGATTTGTGGGTGCCGCAGGTGGGGCCATGATGCTGGTCGGCTCCCTTAATCCCGCTATTGCAGCAAATCAGGCGTTAGGCGAGGTGTCATCATTGGGGGTGGCAGACTCATCATTACAACAACTCAATAATACCGCTATTAACTTTACCGCCAAATATGGCGGTAATGCGAGTGAAGTGATCAGCGCCTCTTATGATATTCAATCCTCCATAGCAGGACTAACGGGCGAAGAATTAAGTGCCTTTACGAATGCCTCGGCAGTGATGGCCAAAGGCACCAAAGCCGATGCCAGCACTGCTACAAATTATCTCGGTACCATGTACGGTATTTATCAAGATAATGCCAAAGCCATGGGGAAAAACACATGGGTTGAGCAATTAGCAGGGCAAACAGCAACAGCGGTACGCATGTTTAAAACCAACGGTACCGAGATGTCAGGAGCGTTTACCAGCCTTGGTGCCAGCGCGAAAAGCCATGGTATTGAAATGGCAGAATCCATGGCTGTACTGGGGCAATTACAAGCCACTATGTCGGGCAGCGAAGCAGGTACTAAATATAAAGCATTCTTAGCGGGTGTGGGTAATGCCCAAAAAGCATTAGGCATACAACTCACTGATACCATGGGTAAGTTGTTACCTATGCCGCAAGTGTTAGATCGCTTATCTCAAAAGTTTGGTGATATGAATATGGACACAGTGGCTAAATCGGGTGCCCTTAGCAAAGCCTTTGGCAGTGGTGAAGCGACCGCATTAATTGAATTGCTATTGCCTCAAGTGTCTCAGCTTAAAAATAATATTCAAGATTTAAACCAACAAACAGGCATGCAAACCGCCATTGATATGGCCGATGCACAAACAACGGCTTGGGATCGACTCAGCGGTGGCTTTAATGCCGTTGCGACGAGTTTAGGTCAGGCAGTGTTACCCATTATTGAGCCAGTGATTGAATTGCTGGCGATGATGTTAAACGGAGTGCGATTACTCAGTGACCATTTCCCGTTGCTTACAGGGGTTGCGGTCACCTTGGCGCTGACCGTTGTCGGTGCAATGATCGCAATGAGTGCGTTTAACATTATCTCTGGATTAACAAGGTTCGGCATGGTGGGCTTAAGCTCTGTGACTCAGACCTATGCCTTTGTTATGAATAAAGCAACGATGGCGATTAACTGGGGCCGTCGCGCCTTACTTCATTGGCAATATCAGGTCATCTGGAGCGGTGGCGTGTTAGCTGGACTTAAAGCGATGTTTATTTCAGCAACCGCTAGCGCGTGGGCCTTTACATCTGCCTTACTGGCTAATCCGCTCACTTGGGTTGCATTGAGTGTGATTGTGTTAGCCACAATCATTTATAAATACTGGGGGCCGATATCGGCATTTTTATCGGGTTTTTGGGATGGATTTAAACAAGGTTTTTCCCCTGTTATTACCCTTTTTAGTGGCTTGGGGAGTGTGTTTGCTCCTGTTGGTGAATTGTTTTCTTGGCTAGGAAGCAAGGTGGGCGAACTATGTTCATGGTTTACCCGTTTGTTAAGCCCAGTTAATGCCTGTGAAGAGGCGCTAATGAGTGCAGGGAAAACGGGGGCTAATTTTGGCGAGGTTATTGGTAGTGCCGTAAGTGCTTTTTTTGGCATGAGTGATGATGTTCAGCTAGATGCTAATTTAACGAAAAACGTCAGCAGTACTCAGCAAACGCTCACTCAACCCCAAGACTTAACATTGAATAAAGCCTTAGCAGCCAATGACATGACATCGGGTAATCTCGCCAGTGTGCATGATATTACCAGCCGCATTGGTAATGTTAATCAACGGGCGCAACAAATCGCTTCGGGTGACTCTCCTAGCATGACCAGCATTAACGAACGAATTGCCCAAGTTAATCACAATGCGACACAGTTTACGCCGCAAAATTTATCGAGTGTGCAAGAGGTTAATCAGAAAATTGATAACGCGAACAGTTCGGCTAAAACGATAAACGCCAATGTGACTCGACGTGTTGAGCGTTCATCTTATTTACAATCGCTATCAAGCAGTAATAACACCAACAATCAAAGCTCAACCGATAACAGTAAACGCGTGTATATCGATAACTTAACGCTGCAATCGGATAGCCCAGAGCAAACAGCAGAGTACATGATGGAGCTAGCGGGATGATCCACATTGATTTAAATATTCTCGATGGTGATTTAGATTTTAATAGCGTGTTTGAGCCAAGTCAGTTAACCCAAGCACAAGTGATCGCCCAAGATATTAAACACCGAATTATCGAGTCTGGCATGTTAACCCGACTCATTAAGCTGCGTAATAACAATTCAATTGCACCTATTTTAACAGAGCTTGAACTTGAAGTTGAAAAAGACGATCGATTAAAGCCTGGCACCATAGAGCTGTTTTATAACAGCGACCATACCCTATCAATTCATGCTGAGACTCGACAATACAATATTAACACGCAAGCGGGATCTATATGAAAGAGGTCGATTTTAAACGCATCATGCAGCAAGCGGGTATTCCAACTGATAGTTATTCGATGCAAGTCAAACTGGAGTCTATCCTAGAAAATAGCGATTTTGTGATTAATAATAAATCGCCTATGAGCCCGTTTTGGCGTTTACAAAAAGCCATGGTGACAGAGCCTGCGTTAGATTTGATTAATACTTTAGCAACGCAAATCATGCCAAATTCCTTTGCCAGGCTAGCAAAAGATGAATGGCTCGATTTACACGGTGATGCCCGTAAATTACCCCGTTTAACAGAGGTAAAAGTACAAGGGCATATTACGTTTTCCAGAGCTGATACGACAAGTGCGCTTGTTATAGCGGCGGGTACCCGTATTCACTCTATTCCCATCAATGGTGTCGTTTATACATTAGTCTCGTTATTTGATACTGAATTTTCAGCCAATGAAAGCCAAGTGCAAGTGGTGGTTCAAGCGGAGTTTTCAGGTAAAAATTATAACCTCAGCCGTGGTTATTATGTTTACTTAGAAGAGTCTATTGAAGGCGTTAGCATTACCAATAATGATGATTGGCTGATCATTGCCGGTCAGGATGTCGAAACCAATGAAAATTATCAACTCAGGTTTCGTGATGCGTTCGCCACATTAGGCAGTTATCACGTCGATTCTTTATATCGCACCATCATTGCAACCTATACCGGTATTAGCGCCGATAATATTGTGTTTGATAAAACAGCCCCGCGTGGACCAGGTTCTGTTGATGTGTATCTGTATTTAGATGTTGGCCAAGTCAGTCAAGCCCTACTCGATAGAGTGAATGATTATATTGCGGCGGGTAATCACGGTGACGGTGATGATTTAAAAGTATTTGCGGTGCCGTTATCCAGTATTGATATAGATGTTAATTTATTACAGCACATTAATACTCAAGATAAACGCAGTGATATAGAGCAATTTATTCGTGCGGCCTTTAGGCAAAACAATGATTATCAACCCACTCGTTGTAAGCCCGATGCGCTATTCAGTTTCAGTCAATTAGAAGCTGAATTGCATAATAACTTTCCTGAAATTAAAAGCATCAAATTTGCGAATAATAATATTGCGCCATCTTTGTCACTGCCATTACCTGACAAGGTGACATTCTTATGAGCCAGCGAACGCCACAATCAATATCCAAACTCACCCCACAATTACCCGTTTGGCTTCAGTCTAGCGATGTTAATTCCCTGGCAAAAGTCATTGAAATATTTTGGCGAGATATCGAGAACTATCTCTATTGGTGGTTGACTCAGCAACATTCAGAAGACAGCGATATTCAAATTTTAGACCTGCTCGCGTGGGAGCGGGGGATCACCCGTTTAGCCAATGAGTCAATAGAGATATATGGCAAACGAGTGATCTATGCCTTTGCTAATGCAAAAGATGCAGGCAGTCCGGCAGGCATGAAAGCCATTTTTTGGCGCTTAGGCTTCGATATTATTGATATCAATGAACGGGTAGAAGGCTTTGATTGGGATCAAATCGAAATCCTGATGTTAGAGAGCCAATTTGCTGAGCGTGAAGAATTAATAAACGCGATTATTGCCAGTTATGGCCGTACCTGTAGCCGCTATTTTTTAAGCGCAGTGGCCGCCGTGAATACTGACGAGCGTTTTGCACTTATTGAATTTGAAAAAGAGGTCATTGGATGAGCCAATTAACAATAACAAACGCAGGCATTGATTATAAAAACGCGGTGTTTGCAGGCGATGAAGTGCAAAATATTACTCACTTTGTGTTTGCTTATATTCCTAATCTAGATGCTGATTTACCGATTGATCCTGATAGCACAATTGATAACAGTCATATAGTGGCATCACACCCTGTTGAGCGAGTATCAAAACTCAATGGTAATGCTGTGCTTATGAGTGCAGTACTGGATTATAGCGTTGGTGATTTTACTTATAACGCCTATGGTGTTGTTGCGACTCAAGCTAATAGCGATGAGGTGTTAATTGCTATTGTACATACCAGCGAGCAAACCAAGACCAAAACAGTCGGCGCGGTTACCGGTAATTACAGTGTAAAAAGTATCGTCTGGCGAGGGGCTAGCGTGGCAGGTGAACTCGGTATCACTTTGTCGACACTTCCCTGGCAAACCAGTGACTCTGAGTTTTTACGCAGTGAAGACTTTGCCGCGCATTTAAGTCATGCCAATCCGCATTCGCAATATGTTCTAAATTCTGAGGTAGCTGTAATAGTTAAAGGCACTATTACTAATTCAACGAGGTTGTGGGACGAGGATATACAGAACCCCGCTTTAGAGGTAGGGCATTATCATCAAGACGCTTCAGTGTCAGCCAAGTTAGAATTAAACTACCCTATTGAGTTGGCTGGATCATTAACGGTAACGCTGTCGTCTGGTTCTGGGGTTACATATACATATAAAGTTTATCACGATGGCGAAACGTATGTTTGCGGAGTTTATAACGGCACATGGACGCCATGGGCGCGTCAATACGATACATCAAACCCACCAACGGCTGCAGAAGTCGGAGCGCTTTCTGAAGATGGGACTTCGGTTAATTCATCTCAGCTAGCCGGATTATTACCAACCTCGTTGGCGACTAATAATTCAATTGCAAAAAGGGACGCGAGCGGCAATACATTTTTCACTAAAGTAACTAGTCAAAGCTTTTACGAGGACGGCAAAAATATAAGATCGGTATTTTTAAATAATGAAACGACAGATCAAACTTTTACGGGAAAGTTAATTGCAAGCTCTCCTACAGCGAAAGCCGGAGTTTATGGGGATTACTCCATAGAATCGGTTAGCTTAATATTCTCTATGGGTGCTGCTTATCAATTGGGGCTAACAGGTAAAGATTTTGGCAATTTGTACGGCTTAGCTAGAGCTTATGGTAACAAGATAAATGACGGCGACGGAACAAACTCGGGATTAATGGGCGGAGGTCATCAAGCGGTTTGGTGCCAAAATGGAAAGCCAACAAGTGCAATGGGTAATGATTTATGGACTCAAGGCTATGTTTATGAGCATGGCAAACAATTAAGAGAGATATATCTAACGGTTGACGGTAAATCCGCTAACGCTGAATTACTTCAAGGGCTTAAACCTAATTACGGAGCAGTAGCTACCACGATAGCGGCAAGAGATTCAAACGGAAGTCTACAAGCAAAGGCTTTTCATGAGAACGGTAACTCATTAGCGTCAAAATACTTGCAAATATCATCATGTTCAAAGGAGGCAATATCTAACAAAGTAGTAATTCGTGACGCTTACGGTGGTTTAGCGGTTAATCAAGTTAATTGCGCAAACATGTCTTTATCAAGATCGCCTGAATCAAAAGCGGGCGGTACTATTGAGGCTGGTTACGTTTTATTTTGCGCTCAAAATTCAAATGTAGTTCAAAGGATTTACGTTGCCGAGCTTTTCGAACAATTACTCACTCACGTTTCAAGTTCAAGTGGTGGAACAGGTGGGACAAATCCTCCCGATGTTTGCTTTGAAGTGGGTACACAAGTTTTGCTTGAAAATGGCGCTTCAGTTGCTATTGAAATGCTTAGGGTGGGCGACAAGGTTAAATCTATTTATCACCCAATTTTAGCCACTGGTAACGATACAGAATGGAAGACTGTTAAAAGTGATGATGTTGAAGAAGTTGAAATAAAAAGCGCCACGGTTAGAAGTTTAATACTCGGTTCCGATCCGGCTCACTATATTTTAAATGATGACGTAAAAGTGACGTATGAGCACCCTTTTTTAGTGTTGAGTCAGGCATTTAATGATTGGCGATGGATAGCAATATCAAATATAAAAGTGGGCGATAAAATTTACTCACTTGATAATGATCCCGTCCTCGTTGAATCGCTTGAATATGTAGAAGAAAGAATAAACACGGTTAATCTTGATGTTGAGGAGTTAGATAATTATTTCGTCAATTTAAGCGGTGAATGGATCTTGGCTCACAATTCAGATACAGCAAAACCTTAATTTTCGAAAACAATTTCACTTAGAAGGATAGATTAATGTCATTTACACACGGGTTTACCCATACAGCAGCAATCATGGCAGTGAGTTATGTCGGGCGTAACAGTAATACAAGTACCGAACTACAGTTAAGCGGTGATGCATTAGTATTGCTGGCTGAAACGTATTTTAAAGAGAGCGTGCTAGCGATAGCGCCTGCGTGATGCATTGCATTAGCCACCATAGTTATGCGCCTAATGTAGGTACAACTAGCGCTCAGGGGTTCTTGGCATTATCGAGAGCATTAAATGATTTAAGCCGTTCGCAGCGGCCCGAGAAATTTAATGCATTATTGCTTTATGTGTCATCAAAAAGCGCGGGGAACTTAGTCTCGAGCTTAACAGCAATGAATGCATATTGTCCGTTGTCGGTGTTTCTTGAAGCCGCACGCTTTGCAGCAAGTTTGGCCATGTTGGATCTCGATAAAATACAGCGCGGGCTAGCATGTTGCCAATCATTAGAATGGCGTCATATTGCAGAACCTAGGGCGTTACTTCCTTTGTCTCAACAATATAATGATGTGGGTTTATCTCAGGTCGATGATGCGGGCAAAAGCTTGATTAGCGATATTGATGCGGCTTTAAATGAGTTGGATGAATTGAAGTCAGCGCGAGATGCCAGGCTAACACAAACCGCATTCACTCCTGCTAATCACGGATTATTTATAGAGCAATTTAATGCCAGTAGTGCAAGAGGGTTAGCAGAGCAGGTAAAAGCGCGAGGTGATAATAATGAGCATTGGGTGCAATGTTTATTCGTGGGTGATGCAGGTGAGTTATCACAATTAATGTCAATATTTGGGTAGAGAAATGATCACATTGGACGGTTGGGAAGTGCCAGGTTATGAAACCAAAGTAAAATGCGGTTTTAAATTGGCAGGAGAAGATTTATCAGGCGCCGGCTCTTTTTTGATAAATGCTGATAACGGCATCAAAGCGGCGATATTAACGGTAACAACCAAGGTGCCTTTTGTCGATGTGTCAAAGTTAGAAGAGCTAGTAACTAAAGCAAAAGCGCTCGATGAAAACGGCGCTCGCGTGCCTTATACCATCAATAGCGATGTAGCTAGCGCGTTTAAAGTGCGTAAAGCTAAGTTTGATGGCGAAGTGTTGGCAACTGAAGAAGATGATGTCAAGGCGTGGACTATCGCTTTTAAATTAACAGAGTTATTGAGTAAGTCGGAACGCGAGCAGCAGCAATTAGATGCAACAGCCGTATCGAATACTCAATCAGTTTCAAGTGATGGCCATAACGCAGTACAAGATAAGTTTACCGAACAGGATGGTCCTTAATGGCGGAGTCGGTTAAATTAACTAAAGTATTGACCATCGGCGGTCAGCCAGTGATTAACATTGTGAGCGATCATGTGCAGTTAGATTTATTTTCAACAGGTCGCGCTATCTTTGTGGTGTGTTGTGAAAGCGAGCCAAGCGGTTTAGTTGAACTACATCTGGGTTATCAAGTATCAACTCTTATTCCTTATTTTCTGGGTGTGATCGAGAAGAAACATTTTAGCCAGGGAATGTGGTTTTTAACTTGTCGTGAATTAATTGGGGCGCTTTCTTTTCCTGCACCGTTAGCCATACGCTTTGCCACTTTAAAGCATGTGCTTTCAGGGTTATCCCTGCTTGGTGTTGAGTTTGTTTATCCCGAGGCTGAATATATTAATAATCCAGTGCCTTGTTTCCACCATAGTGGTGATGGGGTCAGCGCATTACGCAGCTTAGGGCGAATTTATCAAATAACTGATTATATTTTTCAGCAACGAAGTGACGGTAAAATTTATGTTGGCAGTTGGCACGATAGCGGCTGGGCTAACAATCCTATTACTGACTTTTCTGAGCATCCGATTGTCACTAAGACGGCCACGACGGGAAGGTTATTGGTGATCCCTAAAATGAGGCCAGGCATAAAGCTGAATGGTCGATATATCACACAAGTGGTTTTATCAAAAAATACGCAGGAGATAACATGGTCAAAAACGCTATTAAGCGCTTAATTTTGCGTTTATACCCAGAGCTTGGCCAGCGTAAGCATGTCCCGCAACTCGCACGAATAGAACGTATTTATGACTTACCCGTTGATGTGGCCAAAGTGAGTAGCCCATTTAGAGCCTATAAGGCCGTGGATGTGCAATTGCTCGATGCTGTAACAGGCCACGCCTTAGCGGTACCCATTTTTGAACAAGTGACGTTAGCCACAGGACAAGCAAATGACAGAGGCGTTTTTATATCGCCCTGCGTAGGAATGCAGTGCCTTATTCAATACATTGATGGTTTAGATTCTATGCCGGTGATCACTGCATTGTTGCCGTTCAATACCTTGGTGACTGAGCATCGACAATCAGATGTGACACTGCAGCAATCAAGTCGTAGTAAAATCAGCGGCACCAATGAAAATTGGTATATTCAAACAGATGGGTGCATCAAACAAACGAGTCAAACATCTATCGTAAACGCTCAAGTTCGTGAGCAAAGTTATCACGAAAGAAGTACCCATATAGCCACTCATGATAAAACCATGATAGAGGGTAATCAGATTAATGAAGTGATGGGATCATTAAAAACCCAAGTAGGTGAAAAAGCATTACTCGTAGCATTAGATAACTTACTGCTTGGTAGCAAACAACAAGTTGATATTAAGGCTCATGCCAATATCAACATCGAAAGTTTAAAAATATTAGAAGCTAAGGCTGCAGACTTAGCTCGAGTACAAGCCCCTAAAATATGGGTCGGTAGTGAGGAGGTAAACTTAGCGCAAATTGTTGTTGATTTAATTGCAGTGGTTAAAAGTACTAACACCAGTTTGGCAGCACACACACACGGTAGAGGCGCGCCACCCGATCAAGCCAGTAGCTTTACCGGCTATCAATCACAAGCGGCCGCATTAGATGGAAAGTTAAGCCCCATCACCGCTTGACTCATCTGCAAATTTATCATGTAACTTATGCGGAAAGAGTTGCGTGTAAACCGTCCACAAAATATTTAAGTTTTTATGCCCAGTTACCTGGGCGACTTCCTCTAAAGAGTAACCTTTTTCAAATAAACGGCTTGCCCCTTCTCGACGTAAATCGTGATAACGCAAATCGTTAATGCCTAACTTGTTTCTAACTCTTTGAAATCCAGAGGTAATGGATGGGGATTTATAAGGAAAAATAAGTTCATCTGTTTTTGGTTGGCGTTTAACTATATCGAAGCTTCCTCCTAAAAGCGGCACGATCATGTGATTGCCTTCTTTTTTGCGGGGATCTTTACGGTCACGTACGAAAATTGTTTTATGATCTTCATTTAAATCATCCCACTTGAGTCTGCAAACTTCACCAATTCGCATGCAGGTTAAAATACTAAAATCGAGAATATCAACAAAAGGGATGTGTACTGTATTATTGGTACTCGAGTCCATACGTTGCTGAAGGCCTAGTTTTAATTTATCTAATTCATTAGTTGTTGGTCGTCGTGTCCTTTTTTGGCTTTTTCCGACCAATTTCATATCAATAAGAACAGGAATAGCAGCTTCGAAAATGGCAAAGTTAGCTGTAATATTCCAAACGGGTAGAGCTTTTTTCATTACACTGCGTAAATAAGCAATATCATGGTAAACCGTAGCTGGACCAGCTCCTGCATCACGGCGATTTTTACAATGCTCGATTAAATCACTTGTCTTAAGTGCATTTGTTTTTATCTTGCTTATATCGCAATCCATGAGCATGTTAATGACATAGCGTTTAGTGGTGCCAGTGGCGTTCCACAAATCATGGTTTTCAAAATAAAGGTTAAGCAGTTCATTAATTGTGATGACTTTATTTATTTCTAATACATCATTTTCTTCTAAATAAGCACATCTGTTTTTTCCCCACGTTACCGCTAGCGCTTTTTTCGAGAATGTTTTTTGCTCCCGATGTATAATCTTGCCAGATTTTTTAACAATGATCCCACAGCGATAGCTAAAACTACCATCTGCTTTTTTGCGTTTTTCGATAGAATAGGATGCCATGCTATACCCCTACTTTCTTGATCTGTTCTAAACAAAATGGTGTATATATGGTGTACCATACATCGAAGCAGGAGGAAGTTACAAGCACTTAGAGTCAGTTTGGGATGTGTTGGGAAAGATGCAGTTTTAATTCAAGTTATTGAAATTAAAGGTGGTTATGCTATAAAAGCTCTTTCGGTCGTTCCTGTTATTAATTGAGCAGATTGAAGCGGCTTGATATGCAATAAAATTAATATATATAATATGGCAGGTACTGAAACCCGCCATATTGTACTTTTAATCGATTATCCAGAGGTCAGTCAGTGATCGTTTCAACACCGGCTTCTTTACCGACTAATAATACATCAGCAGCGCGGTGAGCAAATAAACCGTTAGTGACCACGCCGACAATGGCATTGATTTGTTTTTCTAATACCTTAGCTTGCATGATTTTCATGTTGTAGACATCTAAAATAATATTACCATTATCGGTAATAACACCTTCACGATAAACAGGGTCGCCGCCTAATTTAACCAGTTCTCTGCCAACATAAGAACGGGCCATTGGGATCACTTCAACGGGTAAGGGAAATTCACCTAAAATATCCACTTGTTTGCTGCTATCAATAATACAAATAAACTTATCGGCAACGGCTGCAACGATTTTTTCACGAGTCAGCGCAGCGCCGCCGCCTTTTATCATGTGCATGCTAGCATTAATTTCATCGGCACCATCGACATAGAGTGAAAGTTCATTAACGCTATTGAGATCGAAGACTGGGATCCCTAAGGCTTTCATTTTTTGAGTAGACTCTTCAGAACTGGAAACAGCGCCCTCGATATCGGCTTTCATGGTCGCGAGTGCATCAATAAAGTGATTAACCGTCGATCCCGTCCCTACACCGACAATACTGTCATGTTCAACGTATTTGAGTGCGGCCCAAGCAGCGGCTTTTTTCATTTCATCTTGTGTCATTATTCTATCTCGTCAAGGCTAAAGAGTGGTATTAGTATACGCTGTTCCTAATGCCTGATCTCCGATTTTCCACACAGAAAAACAATTTTATTAAAAGCAAGAGGATTAAAAATGAGAAAGCCATTGTGAGCCGCAGCAGGAAGGCGTATTTTGACAGTGACGTAATAAGCAGAGTCATTTTTTATTAATCGATATAGGAGTCTCAATGGCGGGTGCCAGTTTATTAACCCTACTTGATGATATTGCCACCATTTTAGATAATGTGGCGAGCATGAGTAAGATGGCTGCACGAAAAACAGCCGGAATATTAGAGGGGGGGATGATTTAGCATTAAATGCCTAACAAGGAGCAGATGTGAGTGTCGGTCAATGCCGGTAGTATTATATTTTATAAAATAATTAATAGCTTACAAATATGAGGTGTAAAGATGGCGGGTGCCAGTTTATTAACCTTACTTGATGATATAGCCACTATTTTAGATGATGTGGCGACCATGAGTAAGATGGCTGCACGAAAAACAGCCGGAGTATTAGGGGATGATTTAGCCCTAAATGCCCAGCAAGTGTCGGGCGTGAACGCCGACAGAGAGCTGCCTGTGGTATGGGCGGTGGCGAAAGGATCCTTTAGAAATAAATGTATTCTAGTGCCACTAGCGCTATTGATTAGCGCTTTTATTCCATGGGCGGTGATGCCTTTATTGATGATGGGTGGATTGTATTTATGTTTTGAAGGCGTTGAAAGTGTTTATCATGCGTATGCACATAAAAGGCAAGGTAATCAAAAAGCCACATCAGGCGATAACGACATAGACGATGATGACGCACTTGATCTGCAAGCCTATGAGGCTAAAAAAGTGAAAGGGGCGATTCGAACGGATTTTGTTTTATCGGCTGAAATCATTGCAATTACCTTGGGGGTTGTAGCGCAAATGAGCTTAATGACACAGTTTTTTACTTTGGTCATTATTGCGATTGTCATGACGATAGGGGTTTATGGGATTGTAGCCGCCATTGTCAGAATGGATGATGCGGGTCTTTACCTGACTCGACAACAGGCATCGGGATATTTTGCTAAAATAAAGCGAAAAGTCGGGTTTATGTTATTGAGTGCAGCCCCATTACTGATGAGAAGTTTATCTGTGGTAGGTACCATAGCGATGTTTATGGTAGGAGGGGGAATTTTGACCCATGGCTTGCATGGAGTGTCAGCATTTTTTGTCTCTATTTCAGTCTTAACGCAAGCTTGGTTATTCGTCGGTCCCTTATTGGCTTATATCTTACCGAGCGTATTCAATACTATCTTTGGTGTGCTGGTGGGGGGATTAGCATTATGGCTATTTGAAACAGCGAAAAAAATCAAGCATGTAAAATGATAACCAATGAGAAGGAAAATTATTTGAATGGTCCTGATGAGATTAAAATCGCAACCTTGAATTTATTCAATTATATGGCGCCGCCAGCGGCTTATTATGATTTTGAAAATATTTATACTCATCAAGAATGGGCTAAAAAGCAGGCATGGATAGGCCATTTTCTATTAAAAAATCAACCCGATATTATTGGTTTTCAGGAGGTGTTTAGCGGTGATGCGTTAAAAAATCTGCTTGAGGAACAAGGGTATCCATATTTTTCGATCGCGGGTGAACCTGAGCAGGTTAAAGACTATATCTATGAGGCACCTGTTGTTGCCATCGCTTCTCGCTACCCGATTGAAGATGTCGTGATGATCGAGCCTGATAACGTTCTTGCTCAGAGTATGGGTTTATCGGATGAGTTTAGTTTTAGCCGAACACCTTTAAAGGTGAGCGTTAAATTGCCGCATTTAGGTTATTGCGATTTTTATGTTGTGCACTTTAAATCTAAGCGTCCAGCGATTGAAGTGGTTAAACAGGCTTATCAGTCATTATCGAGTGTGGCATTGTCAGCACAGAGACAGAGTGAGAACGCACCAGAGAGTGCAACGTGCATTGGGCAAATATTAGCTGAAAATGTATTAGGAACATGGGCTTCGAGTGTTCAAAGAGGTGCTGAGGCGGCCATGTTGCTCAGTGATATTGTGAAAGTACGGCAAGACACTCAGCGTCCTTTAGTGTTGATGGGGGATTTTAATGACGATATTTCTGGCGATATTTTGTCACATTTGATGATGGATGAGTTGCGGTTTGCTCGTTTATCCGTTGGGGCCTTGAGTGATTTTTGTTTAAAAGATGCTTTTGATTTATATCAAGGCACACTGGATTTAGTGTTTGAATTACCGCGTCCAGTGACTCATTATTACGGTTCGAGGGGATCGGTATTAGATTATATTTTATTGTCGTCTGAATTTGTCAATGGACATCGACACAATATGGCTCAAGTCACGAAACATCAAACGTTTGATCGCCACTTAGTGGACCCTCAATACGAACAAGACAGCCAAAGTAGCGATCATGCGCCAGTGATGATCACGATTAAAGCCAGATAATACATTTTAAAGCAGGTTTTTTTACTTTTTAATGTTGTTTTTTTGTTACATACATGAAAGTGAACATGTCCATTTTCCTTGAGCGGTGCTTTTTTCATTATTTGAGGGACAAGTCACGCTTCTTTTTAAGGCACAAATGTGTTTTTTAGTATAGAATTCGCCTCCAAAATCAGGTGGGTGCTTTAAAATTCTGGGGGTCATAATAATGATGACTTCTGTGTTGTGCTACATTCAGATCTTTGGAAATGCAGCTTTAGCCCGCCGTACCAAATTAAATATAATAAAATGGGGACGGCCAAATGTCAGAGAAGTGCTTTATTACGGCGCAGCAATTATTAGAAGATTCATTTCGCTTGGCGGCGCAGGTGTATGAGAGTGGTTTCCGCCCACAATTTATTGTTGGGATCTGGCGAGGTGGTGCCCCAATCGGTATTGCGGTACAAGAATTTTTTGATTTTAAAAAAGTTGAAACAGATCACATTGCCGTGCGTACTTCATCTTATTATGGGATTAATCAACAGAGTAAACAAATTAAGGTACACGGTCTGCATTACATTGTGGAAAATGCCAATGCTGATGATGCGTTATTGATCGTTGATGATGTGTTTGATTCCGGTCGCAGTATCCATGCGTTAAAAGAAAAGCTGGGTGAGTTAATGCGATTCAATATGCCAAAAGATGTGCGCATTGCTTGTCCTTATTACAAGCATAAAAATACCTCTGTCCCCCTTAAGCCTGATTACTTTATTCATAATTCAGATGAGTGGCTGGTTTTTCCTCATGAAGTGTCAGGTTTATCAGCGAAAGAGATTACAGAAGGTAAAGGTGATTTAGCCAATATTAAGGAATTGTTTATTTAACATCATTCAATTTTTTATAAAATAAAACAGGCGCTCATCGAGCGCCTGTTTTATTTTTATTGTAGTTCAGATTTATAAGCCATGACAATTAGCGTAATAAGTGACGGTGGCAGGCCAATCAGAAAAGACTCCGATGACGCCCACATCTTTTGCTAACACATGCAGTAACTCATAAGTATCTCCATCTTGATCAATTTTGTCACTGATACTTTGATAATACCAACCGCCTTGATTTTTCAATAAGCCAGAACGCTCTAATGTCCAAGCAATGATCTTAAGCCCTGAGGCCGTAGCGGCTTTTGCGTAGTTTGAAGGAATAATATTGTTGTCAACATCTAAGGTGACTAAGGCCCATAATGGGGGGGCAATGATATTAACACCTTGATTCTTTAGTTCATCCATCGTAGGTGACCAGCTAGAGGCTTCATTGGGATTAAAATCATCGAGATCATAGCGGCCATCAAGATAGACGGCTTGCTCTGCAAACTCGGGATGGCTTGCTAACCAATCTTGAAGATCTTCAAGATTAAAGGATTGCGGATAAACATCTGATGGAGCCACGTCGGCAGCAATATATTCATTCAGCATTTGCTGAGCAAAATCGGCCTGAGTATAGCCATCATAAGGCATAGTGACACTGGGTGATTTGAGTTCTGG
This sequence comes from Shewanella surugensis, assembly GCF_023284005.1. GTDB lineage: Bacteria > Pseudomonadota > Gammaproteobacteria > Enterobacterales > Shewanellaceae > Shewanella > Shewanella surugensis. The sequence continues at coordinate 35,166 of NZ_JAKIKS010000004.1, read as the reverse complement.
GGTCATTTTCACGCCAGCCTCTTTAAATAATGCAATACTCTCGGCATGTGTCATGACGGTGCCACAACTGGAATAGAGATCGGTGCGCCAGCTAGCGGTACCCGCCATATATTCTTCAGGCGTTGTCCCCATAGGATTGAAGGCATCCATTTTGCCACACAATGACTTAAATTGATTGACAGTGATGTCGCTGGCGCAGCAAGTGGCACTGGCTTCAATGCCGTTATCAGGATCCGCTGGTGTAAAAGGTTGACTGCATTGGCTAGCCAGTTCAGGGATCGCTAAGATATTGGTTGTGCTGGCTAAGTCGCATTGAGAATGACGGCAAACAAGCTGTTTATCTGAGGTGAAAGTGACATCGCATTCAACAATACCAGCACCTGAGTCCATCGCGGCTTGGTAAGACTCTTTTGTATGCTCAGGAAACTGCATGGACGCACCACGGTGACCGATGGAAAAATCACTACGATAGAAAGGTTGGTTAGCGCATTGTGATAATGCTGTTTTTAACTCGCTATTTTGCATATCTCTGACGAGAAACAAAGGTCTAGGACCTACGTGTGCCAATATTTTCTCAGTAGGTTGAACATCAGCCTCATTATTAGCGGTAGTCTCTGTGGGAATTGAACTGGCCTCATCATTACAGGCGGTTATTAGTGTTAGACAAGCGATAACGCACAAGTGAGGTAGGTTTTTTAATGCAAAAAACGTCATGTATTTTAGCTTCCATTGGGTGGGATAAAAGCTAGGATAATGAGCGGAAATGACAATAATGCAACATATTTATTACGCTTGTGCGTGAGCTATTGTGATCTTAACCGTTAAGTTATTGTTGGAATTAAGGTAATTAGTTATAAGCTTAATTCCAACAATATGGCAGAGCTTGTGTTTACAAGCCTAAGAAAGAGCTCGATTTAACTTTACGAATTTCTTTTTCATCAGACCATTCAATTAAACCGGTTTGAAGATCCATTAAACGCATGGTCATTTTATAATAAACATCTTTCGTGCTACCTGCTTGTTTGACAATGCTTGATAAGTTGCCGTATAGCATATACTGAGCACCAATTTGACGACCGAAGTTAATCGCGGTAGAAGGATCCACCATGCCGGAGTTATTTTGGTAGTCTAATTGCTTACGGACTGCATCCACTTTAGTCATATCGATAAAACGGAATTTTCCAGAGCGTAGTAGTTGGTTACTAATCGAATCCGTCACCGATTCGGTATCGATATGCTCTGAGGTTTTATTTTTAATGCGATCAACAAAAATGATAGGACGCTCATTGGCAGTGATGGCGATTATGGGCGGGAAAGTCAGCATGCTATTGACCATTTTGGTGGTAATAGCTTGGAGATCTGTAGAGCCAAAATTGGCATTGACGGTTTCGACTTCGGTGGCATCCCCATATTGCACTTTTGACTGACAACCTGCTAAAGCGATTAATGCTGCGATGATAAAAATGGATTTAAAATTTTTCATAGTGAATTCCATACAAGTGGTTGCTAAATAATGGTTGAATAAAAACGAGTATAATTACCTGTATCTATTGCCCAAATCAAGGTTGTTCTACCCGATTCTACATTAATCTGAGTCGGTGAACTATTGTCCAATTGAATATTATATTGGCCTGGGTTGATGTATTTACGAGCGATTTGTGCTTGTTGAGGTAAGGTTAGCCAGCTACGTCTATCGGCTTGTTCAGTAATAAGATTGAAAATTTGAATGGCCACTGAACCCCAATCACTGGTGTTTTTGGCAAGTAATGATTTAGCATAGACTCTAGCCACTTGCCTCGCAAGCGCGGCGGGTAAATCTTCTTTTAACGCGGTGATGGCTAAGGCACTAATTTCAGCAATCGGTGCCGCTTGGAGTAAAGGACCGACGCCTTGGATCCTTGCAGGCCTAACCAGAGGATCTCTTGACGGATAGGTGGCTAAAGAGATGCTTTGCCATTTGCCACTAATGGGAAAAGGCACGGTAAAACTTTGCTTAGCCGGAACAAATCCACGTTCGATTAAAAAAATGACTTGCCCTTGATTTTTTGTCGGAAAAACCGCTTCTCCCCAACGACGTTTGAATTCATCATATTGAGGCATGGCAAGTTGCTTTGCTAAGCGGACGAGATCTTGTTGTAAATAACGGTTGTTAGGCGAGATTTGGGCAGCCTTACGGTAATCAATAAAGGCATCATTAGGCTCGCCAAGCACTTCATGTAACACACCTGTCGTATAATAACTGTAGGCATTTAAAAAAGCACTGGTCGTACTACCCGCCGCTTGACTGAGTTTGCTCATTTCCGTATTGATAGTGCCATTATCCATGGCTTGAACGGATTTATTCGACTCTTCGTATCTCGCTTGCTCTGTGCTTTGCAATTCGTTACTGCGCCTGACTTCAACTAAAGCACCTTCATAATCCTGGCTAAAAATATAATTGAGCGCTTGATATTGATGCAACATGATCCTCTCGTAACCCGGTCCTCTATAAGGGATCACATTGTCATTAATCAATAGACTACTGGCGGTGGCGCCAGTGTCACTTAGGCTGATGGTGGCTTTATCGTCAAAGTCAATATAATCGCTGACAGCTTGTTGGTAAAAGGCTTTACTGGCTTTAAAGTCGCCACCGATCTGAGCGACTCGTCCGGCTTCTTGAGCGTAAAGTAATCCGTCATTGCCAGAAATTTTAGACGTGAGAGAGTCTAAACCTTCTAAGGGGGTATTGCTGTTGAGTTCTGCTTTGACGGGGGCAAGTTGTGAAGGGTAATTAATAAAAGCACTGTTAATAGCACATCCAGATAAAGTGACTAATAGCAGTGGCAGTATGAGCCCTTTTTTCATGGCTTAGCCTCTGGTGAAACAGAGGATTGTGATTGTGCTCTTTTGTCTATTGTGATCCCCTGAAGGTGATCATACTCATGTTGAAAAATCCGCGCGACGAAACCCGTTAATCTATCTTCTATCCATTGACCTGCTATTGTTTGGTACCTGACATCGACCCATTGGTGCCTTAAAATTGAAAACCGTTTATTTTTAATGGATAAACAGCCTTCTTCCCCAGTTTCCATTATGTCAGAGCCCGCTAATATAGAGGGGTTTATCACCACCGTTGGGGCGATAAGAGGCGCATCAGGATAACGTTCATTGGGATGAGATGCCATAATAAATAAAGCAATACTTTGATGAACTTGTGGTGCGGCAAGCCCAACACCTTTTGCCTCTTTAAGCGAGTCGAGCATCGTATCGGCAAGGGCATGAATGTAGGCATCAATTAATACCACGGCTTTTGCTTTTTGAGTGAGAACCGTTTCTCCGACTTGTGCAATAGACAACATGTGAATATATGACTCCATTTTATACGCTGATTATTATCAATAATGAAAGCGTTAACAAGCAAAGTATAGATTAATAATGGGGTGGCGGTGTTTCATCAGCTTGACTGGCCATATTACTGGGCTCAATGGTTTGTATTTTTGTCACTAATAGCTTAAATTGCTCTTGCTGCATAGCAATAATATCATTGAGTTTAATGACTTGTTGGTTTAACTCATCAATTGTAATATCTTGAAAGGATTGTTTCATTTCAAGTTCTTCAATGCGTTGTAGCATATTTTCCATACTGGCCTCTAAATGGATAACTCCCAGCCTAACGATGAAATGCAAGGCCGTTAAAAATGGAGCGCTTGTTCAATATAGTATTAAATGACTCTGAGCTAAGAGGCTCTGAAATTTGTCTGTTTAAGTCATTTGGATATAGATAATATTCGTATGCGCAGAGTATACTATCCTCAAGCCTTTTTGGGGAACATTGTTTGGTAAATCTTAAGTTTTAGCTAGGTTTGTTTAGGAGGAATACTTTTTTGATTGTTTTATCATTGTTGCCTTGTGTTAGCTTATATTTGTTTTTATATTGACTATTATATTGAATGTTTGAGTACAAAAGCTTAAAAAAAAGTCAAATAGACTAGAAGTCGTTGGATATTTGAACTTCTTAATCATTCTTGTGTCTCACTGCTAATATTCCTGTGGTATAAGGCTGTCTTAATGTGTTACTTATCTGCGTTTAAACATGGAATTGAATTAATGTTCTGTAACGTAGATATTGAAAAATAAATGTATAAAAATAACGGTTATTCTATGTTTTATAATGATAATAGGATGTTTTTTTGACCGTGATGGTGCATTTATTTAATCTAATTGGTATAACGTATTTAACTAGTATAAGCTGTTATACCTAACTGTAAGAATCAAGTTAATTATCATCAATTATAGATGCTGAGGAAGCTTTTCAATGAAATCTATTTATAAATTTTCGCTAGTTGCGTTAGCTGTTGTTGGTTTAAGCGCTTGTAATCAAGAAAAAGCAGCAGAGTCGACTGCAAGTACTGCAGCGCCTGTTCAACTGACTACAGAAGCACAAAAGGAAGCCTATAGCGTTGGCGCATCTATCGGTACTTACATGGTTGGTCATATCAAGGAACAAGAAGAGCTTGGTATTCCAGCAGATAGAGAGCTAATCATCACAGGCTTTAAAGATGGACTTAACAGTAATCTGCAATTATCTGAAGAAGATATGCAAAAAATCTTGCAAGGCTTATATGAGAAGCTAGATCAAAAGCGTCAAACTCAAGCGGCTGAAATTTCAGAGAAGAATGAGAAAGAAAGTGAAGCCTTCTTAGCTGAAAATAAAGCCAAAAAAGGGGTTGAGACAACCGCTTCTGGTTTACAGTACGAAGTACTTAAAGAAGGTACGGGTAAGAAACCATCAGCTGAAGATACAGTGACGGTGAATTATGTGGGTACCTTAACAGATGGTACTGAGTTTGATAGTTCAGTTGCTCGTGGTAAGCCTGCAACATTTGCGCTTAATCGCGTTATTCCGGGTTGGACTGAAGGTCTACAGTTAATGACTGTTGGCTCTAAGTATAAGTTTGTTATCCCTGCAGATTTAGCGTATGGCGATCGTGATATGGGCAGTATCCCTGCGAACTCTACACTTGTGTTTGACGTTGAGCTATTGTCAATTGACAATCCTGCCGCCGATGCAAAAGAAGCGCCTAAAGCAGATGCTGCTAAGAAGTAAGCAAATCGCATAATAGGAAAAATGTGACAGGGTCAATTGGATCTGTTTATATTTCTGTTATTGATTAAAAGCCATTTACATCGTAAATGGCTTTTTTGTTTTTAATTGCTTTATAGTCGCGAGTCCGATGGATTAGTGCTCAGAATAAATAGCATATAGCAAGCAAGAGTTGTGGATATGAGTTAAAATCAAAGTTGAAACTGATTTTTGATTTGAGTTTGCTTTATGGAATATGAATTTTTACGCAATAGTATGACGGGAACCTTTTTAGCACGCTTTAGTATGGAGCATGCGATTATGGGATTATGGTTTTCTGAGGTATTGGCAGATGATAAAGCCTTTTATGTTGAAATTGGGCAAACGATTGTTCAGTTACAAGCAAATCAAATTACCAATAAAGTGTTTGTGGGTAAAAGCTTATCTGTAGAGTTAGATAATGAACAAGTTCGCGTGTTTGCCAATGAGATAGACATGGATCAAGAGATTGAACATGATATGGGTCTGTCTTTGTACACTTCGGAGTCTGAAGCCTTTTGTGGATTAGAAGATTTCTATGAAGTCTTGTTAAGTTGGCGTCGTTTTATTGATGAAAAGCATTAACTTATTCCTAAAAGAATATGCCTAAGTTGTTTGCGGATAAACAGTGTGCCTCAGCTTCTATTTCAGTAGAACGTCATCAATAGATAAAGCAGTTTTAGCTGCTTTTTGTTTTTTACTTTCCCCTTACTTTTCTATCCTTTCCTCTGCGCTAATAGTGTGCGCTTCACCTTATTCTTGCACTGAAAGAGTGCGTTTTAGTCAATGTAATCCACTTAATATATGTTATCTATATAATTAAAATAGCTTTTAATTAATGGCCTGATGTTTGAAAGCATCAATGGACTCAGACAATGAGATCCTACGTTTTGTCCTTGTTTGAGTGTAGAGTGCCGCATGAATGGCGCAAAATAACGATAAAAATGTCCTGTTAGGAGGGTCGCCATGAAATTAGTCAGTGCCATTATTAAACCTTTTAAATTAGATGATGTAAGAGAAGCGGTTGCCGAACTGGGGATTGAAGGTGTCACCATCACAGAAGTGAAAGGCTTTGGTCGTCAAAAAGGCCACACAGAGCTCTATCGAGGTGCTGAATACCGCGTGGATTTTCTTCCTAAGGTCAGACTAGACATTGCCACTCGAGCCGATAATGTCGATATCTTAATTGAGGCCATCATCTGTGCAGCAAGAACGGGAAAAATTGGTGATGGAAAAATATTTGTCTCAGATCTAGAACAAATTGTTCGTATTCGTACTGGTGAAGTCGACAACGAAGCACTTTAAGTCAGGAGTCAAAATGGAAGACATAAAAACAATAGGCCTGACAGTGGCTGAGTTACGATTTGCATTAGATACTTTTTATTTTTTAATGTCAGGGGTACTGGTAATGTGGATGGCGGCTGGGTTCGCTATGTTAGAAGCAGGCTTGGTTCGTTCTAAAAATACCACTGAAATATTAACCAAGAATGTGTGCTTGTATTCAATCGCCTGCGTTATGTTTTTGATTGTGGGTTATAACATCATGTACGTTGATAATACGCAAGGGGGCTGGTTACCTTCAATGGCAATGCTGATCGGAGAGCAAGCGAGTGATGCGAGCCATGCATTGAGTGCCGATTTCTTTTTTCAAGTTGTTTTTGTTGCTACTGCGATGTCAATTGTTTCAGGGGCTGTTGCTGAACGCATGAAATTATGGGCTTTCCTTCTTTTCGCTGTGGTGATGACGGGCTTCATTTATCCTGTTGAAGGGTATTGGTCTTGGGGCGGAGGATTTTTAGCCGAAGCGGGTTTTGTTGATTTTGCTGGCAGTGGCATAGTGCATCTTGCGGGCGCAGCGGCCGCACTTTCAGGTGTATTATTACTGGGAGCCAGAAAAGGCAAGTATGATGCGAAAGGTAAGGTGAACCCTATTCCCGGTTCAAATTTACCCATGGCGACATTAGGTATGTTCATTCTATGGATGGGCTGGTTTGGATTTAATGGGGGCTCGCAACTGATGATTTCAGATACGGCTAACGCCTCTGCTGTGGCCAAAATATTTGTTAATACCAATTCAGCGGCGGCTTTTGGAGCCATTTCAGCCATGTTAGTGTGTAAGCTAGTGTGGAAAAAAGTCGACTTAACCATGATCCTCAACGGTGCACTCGCAGGTTTAGTCGCCATTACAGCCGATCCTTTATCACCATCATTGATGGCGGCAGGCCTTATTGGCTTGTTGGCGGGGGGCGTGGTAATTTTTGCCATTATCGGTTTCGATCGCTGTCAAATTGATGATCCTGTAGGGGCTATTTCTGTCCATGGTGTAGGGGGATTGTTAGGACTATTATTGGTTCCCTTGTCGAATAGTGAAGCCAGTTTACTCGGGCAAATGTATGGTGCCTTTGTTATTTTTTCTTGGGTATTTGGTATGGGTTTAGTGACTTGGACTATTTTGAACAAAACGATGGTGATCCGAGTCAGTGAAGAGCAAGAATATGATGGTCTGGATGTGTCAGATTGTGGTGTCTCTGCATATCCTGAGTTTGTTGCTATGACCAATGCTCGTTAGTGAAGGCTCGCTGAGAGTTTGAATTATATTAATAAAAGTGGATCCCTGTCTATCAAGTGACAAATACAGGGGTCCATTGTTGTCTTTCGGCTGTCCACTGTTAAGTTCTGCTTACTTAAAAGTGAGCGCGTGTGCTTGGTAACTTAATCTTGCCATTTGACTTTGATCTTTTAGTTCAAGTTGAGTCAAAGCAAAAGGGGCTTTTAACCCAGATGCTTGGATAAGCTTCGCATCTAGCATGAGCTTTAGTTGAGGGCTATCGCGTGTGATCCAATTGGCTGCTTGGGTTTTTAAAATGACTTCACTTTGACCTTGTTTATTGGTGCCAGTGAATACAGCGCTGACTTCATATCGTCCTTCATTGGCCACATCGATATTGAGTAAGATAGATTGAAGTTGTTTATCTTGTCTCATTACACTGACTTTTTTGCTAATTTTAGCCGAGTTAACGAAGGCTTTAAAGGCTGTTTTGACGCTTCTTATCACTGGCAGGCCATCGATTTGTGTATCGACATTGACAACAATTTCACTTAATCCTGCATTGTGAGTGGATAAGGACTCACCTTGTGGCAATAGTGCTTGCCAATGATCAGCATACTTGATCACTTTAAGGGGCGTTTGCTGGCCTTGATTATTTTTGAGGAACGCCTTGGGAGTGAATGGCGCTTGACTGTTGGTTAACGCTAGATTAAAACGAATCGCGTCAGTATTCTCGGCAACAGCGATGGGTGCATTTAAGCTTAACTGAAAAGGAGAGTGTTTTTCTTTAACATTCAGTAAATAACGGCCATCACTCGGAAGCGATTTATTGACTTTAAGCCAATATAATCCAGGTTTAGCTTCACTGGATAATGCCAAAGCGCTGGAGTGATCACTCAGCCCTGCCGTTGCTAAGGCATCCGCATCCACTTTTGAATAAATAAGTGAGATAGCGTTTTCATTGATAGGATCCCCTTTTATGGCAAAGTCTGGATTGGCAGTGTAGGGGGTGACGATAATATCATCTGGCGAAATCGTATCATTGATATTGAGGCTGGTGAGCGTATCAAATCGTGGCGCGAGACGAATAACGCTATGGGTTTGACTCACAGCGAATGGCAGGCCTTTATTTAATTGCGCGCCAGTGACTGTTTTCCAATATTGATCGCTTTGACTGGTTTGTGTCATTGAAGGCGTATAGAGATCATGACTCGACATTTTAGAGACGTAGCTGACATATTGGCGACGAGTATTTATGGCAGAAAGAGAGACACTACTGATTTCAGAAGCATGTAAGTCACTCACCTTAGGTGAAGACAATACGAGTGATTGGCTGCTTAATAGCTCTATTTTAACAGGACTTATGGCTGTATTTTCTGCTGTGTTGTCATTGGCGTGAGCGAGGTGCAATACAGCCAAAGGACTACTCATAAATAGTAAGGCACTGGCAAATTTAATCATTGATGACATGGTAGCGTTCCTAAATATGTTGGCGAAGTAAAGTATCTAAGTTAAAGCAAGTCCGGCGACTCTGCTGATGGCTTAAAGGCTCTCTATCATTGGTTTTGCTGGTATCGAGAAACCACACTGAACCCGCTGCATTTTGTGATTTGCAGTCTAAGAAACCATCGGAGCAATTATCTAACCAATTTTGCGTGGTTTCCAATGCCACTTGACTGGCATAGCCGCCACAATAGCTATCATGGTCCCAAACGGCGGAGCTGACATCTGAGCCAACAACGACCTCAAAAGGCTTTAGGGTTGCAGGGCGATTTTGTGTGCCATAGAGCCAAGTCTCATTATAGAAATCCATCCAGCTGACTTGTTGTTGTTTTACTGCATCACTTTGGTAACCCAGTAGCCAGCCGACGGCTTGTTCGAACACATTGCCTTCAATGGCCGCATCGGCTAAGGGAGTGCCGCCACTGGAAGGTGCTAGTGCGATAACATTACTGGTGACATTGATAATAGAGGCGTAGCTAGCATCCCAAGTGGGATTCGATAGGATCCAACGAGCAATATTGCCACCGTTTGAATGTGTGATCATGATCAAATCATCGATATTATCATTGGTGATAAAGTTGTTGAGTTGACTGGCTAAACAACCTGCCGCAGCGTCATCCCACATGTATTGATCAAAGTCACAATTGATGACAGTGTATTTGTTGGGATTGCTTAGACCTTGTCGAACGGAGTCGACAAATTCAGCCGTCCAGTAATCGTCAAGTGCATTGGTTTGCTTACCCGTTCCATGAACAAAAGCCAGCCCTTTATCGGCATAGCTCGAGGAGCAGATAGCAATCAGACTGAGCAGTAACAGCGTGTTGAATATCTTCATTGGCGTGTCTCATGTTATTTTGATTTCAATGTCAGAGAATTATCCTTATCCAATAGTTGAAGCATGCTCATTAGGGATTGAGTCATCTAGGTGATTATTTAAAATCAGCACGCTAACAAAGCGTCTACTTTTTTATCATCGATAATATTGATTTTATTAATAGCAGCCAGATTTCCCCCAACGTTAGCTTTATTCAACAAGAGAGATACGGATAAATGTCAATATGCAGTCTGCGGGAATACGATGAAAATCCTTTTAGTTGGTATCTCACTGCTAAATGCCACCTGGTGCAACTTGTATCAAGTTGTGCCAGATGGGAATAACTTATCGATAACATTTTAAACACGCAACATGGATCAGCGGTACCTTAGTACTAGTTAGCTGATTTAGAAGGTGTGAATTTATCTGCGCTGTTTTAAACAAAGCCGTAAAAGCCATAATTGTTATTTAAATAGATTGAGTTATTTCATTTAAATAAGGCTTGGCTAATTTAAATGTTGTGGACTTTATTTTTATAAAATAAATATGGAATGACATTTTTATTCATTTTGACTGTTATAAGTCATATGACGTATTAAAAAACCTTTATGCTGGTATAGCGAGTCTTTTTTGAATCTCAGTAGGGTTTAATTCCTCGCTGCTTGCGGCGTAGAAGTATTTAGACTTTGGAGTCATTTAGATACCCCTCTTCGCGTAGCGAATTTGAGCCTAAGCGAAAAGCCTTGGCGTGGGGTCGTTGATTTTAAGCAAAGTGTGCGTCCTTTCTCCCTAACTTAATGTTAAAGCGTAGCATTTTAATGAGCCTATTCCAGTTTAAAAAAATGAGTTGCAAATATTTCCGTTTCAAAAAAATAATATCAATGGCTCATTGATATCGTGCAATTGGTATAAGGCCTATTGTAAAAAGTAGGCCTTACTAAGATTGATATAGGAGTGAACCACGCATTGTAGTCAGTTAAAAAGATAAGTTTAACAAACCATTAATGACTCGCTTGTTGTTGCATATGGCCTAAATAGCCTTCGTTCTCGAGTGTCTGGCGAATATCTGTCACCATTTTAGCATCAACAGTCGATTCTGGCTGGTTGCCCCAAGCGGCTCTGGCGAAGTTCACCAGTTCAGCAACTTGTTTGTCAGAGACTTGGTTGTTGAAGCTCGACATGGCAACAGAGCCTTTAGTGACACTTTGACGCTTACTCGGTAAGCCACGTAATATCACGGCAATCGAGTTGTAAGGCGAATTGGCACTAAAAGTACTGTTTAGATCCAGTGCAACCACGGCATTCGGTTTACCCAATCCGTCGACACCGTGACAACCGGCGCAGTAATTCACATAGGTTTTGTAGCCTGCAAGTGACTTTTCGCTATCGGTGAGATAGTGACGTTGCTTGTTGGCAGCGGTCGTTGTGGCAGTTTGATCCGCCATAACCGGTGTATTAACGTTATCAAGATCCAGTAAGTAAGCCGATATTGCATTGAAATCATCTTGGGTCATATGACTGAGGCTATGGTTAACCACCATGAACATACTGTCAAAAGTGATCCCCAATTTTGACTCGCCCTGTTTTAAAAACTGATTAAGCTCTTGGGCCGTCCAACCTTGATTTTTCAGCTCTCCTGAGGTGATATTCATGGCATTCCAGCCTTCTAACAGCGCCCCTTCTAATGCTTGATCGGGTTTCATGGCAAAGGCGAAGTTTCTTGGCGTGTGACATTCGCCACAATGACCTGCGGCTTCAACAAAATATTTACCTTGGTTCCACTGCTCACTTTTATGAGGATCGGCGCTAAAGTTACTGTCATCAAAGAAGAGTTGATTCCAGCCACCTAAACCAAATCGAATATTGGCAGGGAAGATGAGATCATTGCTAATGTTGGGCTCTGCAATGGGGGTGACTGATTGAAAATAAGCCCATAATGCATTCATATCCTCATCATTTAACTTACGATATGAGGTATAAGGCATGGCGGGGTAAAGATTCCCCACATTTTTTGAATAACCGTATTTGACGGCCCGATAAAAATCTTCACGGGTATAGCCACCAATGCCATGAGTGAGATCGGGGGTAATGTTTGTTGAATAAATGTCGCCAAATGGTGAGGCGAAATGAACCCCCCCTGCAAAGGGTGCACCGTTAGGGGCGGTATGACAAGCCACACAATCCCCTTCAATGGCGACCTGACGGCCACGTTCAATCACAGTATCATTGACAATCCATTGGCTTGCTAGAGGCGGAATTTTAGCATCTTTGCCACTGCCTAAATAGACAAAGGTAAGGGCAAAAATTCCCGCTAAGACGCCAATCATAAAGATATTTTTCATGGTGATCCTATTGCACGAGTTCTGGCTGAGATAAAATGAGATTTTCCATTGCTTCGTAATACTTCACATAACCAGTACAACGACAAACATGCTCACCTAAGTTGGCTTCGAGTGCAGCTCGTAATTCAGATTTTGCGACAGGTTTTTGTTTCAGTGACTCATAAAAGCATACGGCTTCATTGACAAAGCCGGAGGTACACCAACCACATTGGAATGAGAAGTTTTCAATAAAGGCTTGCTGAACGGGATGCAATACCACTTCTTCTGTTTTTACATCGATACTGGCATGACCTTCAACGGTCACTAAATTCATGCCATTAAACGCGCCTACACCATTGATACAGGTTCTATGGGTAATGGGTTCTATTTTTGTCTGCTCTATGATAACGCAGGCATGACATATGCCTGCGCCACAACCAAACTTTGTTCCCGTGAGATTTAAGTACTCATGTAAGAACTGGATCATCATGGTGTTTTGTGGCACTTGAAGTGGGCCAACTTGCTTCCCGTTAAGGATAAATTCTACAGTGATGGTATTCATGCGTTTAATCTCGCTTTGATTTGTTCGGCCGTGATAGGGGTTTGCTCAAAGCGCTCACCTATGGCATTAAAAAGGGCATCTTGAACGGCTGAAATAACCGGCAGCATAACGACTTCGGCAATCCCTTTTGGTCTTGCAGCCTTATCACTTGTTGGCAAGGTTTCTGATGTCATATTCCAGACATTTAAATCAGAGGCCATAGGGACATGGTAACGGTTGAGGTTCCATGTACCGTTGCCCGCACCTTCTTCAAATGGCGGTAAGTATTCATGTAATACATGACCCACACCCATGGCTAAACCGCCTTGAATTTGGCCATCAACAATAGGTTGAGAAATAACGGGGCCCGCATCTAATACACTGTGAGAGCGAAGAATATCGACCTTTCCAGTATACTTATCAACGGCTAACTCAATTAAGCAATCACAAGGTGCGTAGTAAGTCACCATGGCATTATTAAACTGAGTGCTTGGATACTTTACCCAGTTACGCTTGATTAAATGGTAACCCGCACTATCCATTTTTTGCTTTTTAGTTTGACTGGCGCCATCGCCATATCGTACGGCCATCGCATCTAAAGAGTGCACTTGGGTATCACCTTCAACGGTAAATTCCGCTTCAGTCCACGCCCAACGGTTTAGGGTATGGGAAACACTGCCGGTGACAAAGCCGAGTTCGTGAGCGGTTTTAGCCAGTAGCTTAAGATCTAAGGCGGGTTTTCCCTCAAGGACGAGTTTATTTTTGTCCCATTTAGCGGCAGATAAATCACTGTTTTTAGCCAGAGACCACAGAATACGTGCTGCAGGCAAAATACCGTATTGATAGACAACGTTACAAGCCCCTTTGGTGGCTTCTGTTTGGAAGGTTGCCGAATCAGAGGCACTACTGGCCATTAATTTAACCGGCGTCCATAAGGGATCTTTGGACATTTTATCTTGTTTTTCTTGGCTTATAATATACGGATTATCCGTTTCATACAGCTGCAGTGCTTTCCATGTTTCGGTCACGGCGATATGCACTTCATCGGCAGCAGAGCCAAAGAACTCATGGGTCAATAAGCCTTGGCTGGTTTGTGCGCCTGAGCCCATTTCCATGTACTCTATTTCCAGTAAAATATCGCCGTTAGGGGATAAATTAACCGCAGCATTGGGTCCAACATTACCGGTACCATAGTTTTTAGCCAGTAAAGAGTAACCGACACCAAAGTGTTTGTTGGGATTATTGGCTTCAAAGGTTTTTTTGTTGGCGACTCGTTGTTGCCAAATCGGATGTTGCTCAGCTTTATCTAAAATTTCACGGTAACGAATTTCACCGTCGATTTCGGCGCCTTGGGTATTTAAGTCAGCCGTTTGCATTAAGTTTCTGCGGCGCAATTCAAAGGGATCAACATCCAGTTCGGCCGCAGCTTGCCCTATCATCAAATCAATCACAGGCATACATTGAGCCGAGCCATAACCTCGCATTGAACCTGAGGTGACATTGCGAGAATAGTATGCAGTGGCTTGTAGATCGCTCTGAGGAATATAAAAGACCCCTTGCATGGCAGACATACCCGCAGAAGCAACACTGGCTGAGAAGTTTTCACGTCCACCGCCATCGACATCTGATTTAGAGGTCAATGCTTCAATTTTGAGGGTTTTTTTATTAATGGCTAAACGATTTTGAATTTTGAACGGATGGCGCTTTAAACCCGATTGAAATTGCTGATAACGATCGTTTGCAATACGAATAGGGTTGCCATCTGAAAACAAACTAGCCGCTAGTGTGTAAAAGGGAAAGATAGAATGATCTTTCGCGCCAAACGCGCCGCCCACAAAACCGGAGTAGAGTTTTACATTCTCTATATCTTTACCGGGTTTTGAGGCTTTTAACATATGCACAGCCATTTCGGTAAAGTCGGTTGGATCTTGGCAGGTGACAGTGCCATGCATCGTGGCTGTTTTTGTATCAAACCAGATGTTAGCCGCCTCAGGTTCAAGCATCATGGGTTCAATGATTTGTGTTTGAAACTGTTTATCGACCACATGAAATTTGTCATCAGACATGCTTTGATGAATGCGATCAGCATAAAACATGCCTCTTTGTCCTAAATCACCCTGAATATTGCGCTCAGTTGGCCACTTAGGTTGTCTGAGTTGGTAAGCGGGAAAAAATAATCCGTCTTGGAAGGGAGAGAAAACATCGATACCTTCAGTACGGTTTTCCGCGACGCGTACGACTCGCCATGCCGCATAGGGATTACGCTCATAGACGGGGACTTTTACACCGTATTTAACGATGTCTTGATTAAAATCGAGACGAGATTTTGCGGTATTAAAATCATCAAAGCGATCAAACAGTAAAATGGCGACGGGATGACCCAAAAAGTGAGCCACGTTACCTTTTTCTAACAGCATCTCTTTACCATGAAATCGAGGTAGTTCAATATCATGGTCGGCTAAATCTTCAGCTAAAATGACTTTTGTGGGTTGCTTTTCTAAAAATGACAAGTCGATATTTTCGAATGTTTGATCTGCTTTTGTTGCACAGACGATATAACCATGCCATTGATTATTGGGCCAATCGGCAAAGTCTTGCGCTCTAAAATCACGGGCGAACACTTTTTGTCCGGTGACTTTTTGCATGGCATCGACACGATACTTAGCTTCACCATTACTCGCCCAACCTTTATTGGGTTTATATAAATATTCTTGTTCTCGAGTCATGGCGCTAGCCAGTGGTGCAAAGTAGACACTCACTCCAGCAATGACGACGGTTTTTATAAATTCCCGACGAGTCTGTTTAAATTCTTTCATCTAACCGCCTAATACAGATAAAATAAATCAAAGATAAGCCCCTTAATTTTAAAAACGCTGGCGCTGTATCTAGCTTGAAAATTAGCTTTCTTTACACGAAAACCGATTAAAATAACTTAATATCAAACAAGTTTCAAACAATTAGATCAAATTTACACAAAATAAAAACATTACAAAAACTATGGGTATAATTTTATATTGAACTTATTGATGGCTATTTATTCTTGGACCGTCACTTTTAAGACATTAAGACATTAAGACATTAAGACATTAAGCCATTTGGCTATGGTTAATGGATCTTCTTATTACAAATTCACTGTATTCCTCATTTGATTAATGATCAGCGGACACTTAATCTGCTCGCCGGACAGGTGAGTGTGATGAATACCTCTGTTCGGACACCTATTATAACTGTCCGCCGGACACTTTTTGAATCTAAATTAATGTAATTATTTGTTTTTAATTGAAAAATAAAATTTGGCATACTTATCGCATTATCGAGAGTCAATAAGTGGCCGCTCAAGATTGGCGTGGTGACAGTACGTAAGGCCAGTACATAAGATGAGTACTTAACAGTGCGTAAGTGATATTAGGGATGAATAGTAGAGACATGAGCATGATTAAAGATACCAGTGGACAAGATAAGCTTTGTTCTCCAAATAAAACCCGAAAATTCGTCAGGCCGTTGCTGGTTATTGGGGGGGGATTACTGGTAACTGGACTGGTATGGCTTAGTATATCGTCGCCTCAAGCCAGCTTCTCTATAAATGCTGAAGCACTTCGATTTGCCACATTAGAGAAAGGCACATTAGTGCGAGATATCAGTACCACAGGCATCATAGTCGCAGCGAATGCCCCCGTACTTTATAGCCCTGAAATGGGGTCAGTGACACTTGCCCTGATGCCTGGAGATCACGTTAAAAAAGGAGAGGTGATAGCCCGAATTGAGAGCCATGCCTTGTTGAGTCAATTTAAACAACAAGGTTCGGTATTGGAAGGGATGAAGAGTGCGCTGGAGCGTGCCAAGCTTGACGCGCGTCGTCAGCAATTAACCACAGAGAGAATTTTGGATATGGCACGGGTGGATTTAGTCGCGGCTGAGCGAGAGAGTCGTCGGGGGGACTTATTGATTAAGTCACATTTAATCAGCGAAATTGATTTTGAAGCGGGTAAGGATACGTTACAAAAAGCCGAGCTACTTTATGCCCACTCGGAAAAAGAAGTGGCCTTGATGAAAGACACGCTTAGCTTTGAAATTAAAGATAAGGCCTCTGATGTCAAACGTCAAAGTTTAGTGGTGACAGAGTTAACCAGACAAGTGGCTGCGCTTGAGCTCATCGCACCAGTCTCAGGTATTATTGGTAATTGGCTGGTTGAGCAAAACGCGCGGGTATCTCAAGGACAAGCATTATTCACTGTCGTGGATTTAAGTGCATTTGAGGCAGAGCTGGCCGTACCTGAAACCTACGCCGATGAATTAGGTTTGGGAATGACTGTGGTGCTTAATTTTGGTGCCGTCACGGTGGCTGGAACCTTATCATCCATTTCACCAGAGGTCATTAATCGTGAAGTCAGTGCCAGAGTCCGTTTTACCCAAGATGACAGTTTACACCTAAGGCAGAATCAGCGGTTATCGGCTCGGGTACTACTTGAAAATAAACCCAATGTCCTCATGGTCAAACAAGGTGCTTTTGTGCGCAGTGGGGGGGGGCAGCGGGTCTATGTCGTGCAAGATAATATTGCCAAGTCTATTCCTATTACCTTAGGGGCGCGCAGTATGAGTCATGTCGAGGTGCTCAGTGGTGGACTTGTTGGCGATAGGTGGGTGATATCCAGTCTTGATCCTTTTAAAAAAGCTCATGAAGTTCAACTGCGTTAATGATTGAATTTAAAAATAAAAAGGTCTTAATGAATAAATCGAACTTAGTGACTCTGTTGCTGTTTATTGTTCTCCTATTACAGCTTGAAAATAACATGATAAGCAAGACGTTCTTTGTTCATTTCTCATTATTGGAGCTGTCTTTTCAATTAGAAGTCAGCTTGTTTGAACACAGTGCCGTGAATGGCAATCCCATTGATGGAATGCAACAGGTTTAAAAATAAGGAAATAGAAAATGTTAGCGATGAAAAATGTGAGCAAGATTTTTAAAACAGACTTAGTCGAAACCCATGCTTTGCGAGATTTCAATTTAGAAGTCAATGAAGGTGAGTTTGTTGCTGTCACAGGGCCTTCCGGTTCGGGTAAAACCACCTTCTTGAATATTGCGGGGCTGTTAGAGGGGTTTACCCAAGGGGATTACTTTCTCGATGGGGTGAATATCTCTAATGTCAGTGATAATAAAAGTGCCGCCATTCGTAATGAGAAAATAGGTTTTATATTTCAGGGGTTTAATTTAATTTCTGATTTAAATTTGGCTGAGAATGTTGAAGTACCACTGAGATATCGTGGTTTCAATGCTAAAGAGCGTCAGCGCCGAGTGATTGAAGCGTTAGAGCAAGTGGGTTTGGCGGCGCGCATGAAGCACTTGCCCTCACAATTATCGGGTGGGCAACAGCAAAGAGTGGCAATTGCCAGAGCACTCGCCGGTAAGCCGCGATTTTTATTGGCCGATGAGCCCACAGGGAACTTAGACAGTTTAATGGCAAGGCAAGTGATGGCGTTACTCGAAAATATTAATCAAGCGGGCACCACGATTATTATGGTGACCCATGATGGGGATTTAGCGAGGCGTGCGCAACGCAATATTCAAATAGTCGATGGTCAAGTATGTGACTTTAGTCTGTACCAAGGTCAAGACCTGAGTGCGACTAAAGAAGCTCATCAACAAGTTAATATTGCAAATAAGCCCGTGGCTGTTTAGCTGAACAGTATTCAGGGTATTGCTATCGAGTTTGCTAGGATCTGTTTATATAGGAGCAGTTCAGCAGTCGCTAAGTGACGATCGAGGGAGATCAGAGATGTTTTTTTATTATATGGACTTGGGTTGGCGCAGTATCAAAAAAACGCCATACCTGTCATTACTCATGGTGCTGGCCATTTCGATTGGCATAGGGATCACCATTACCACTTTCAATGTGTATCAACAAATGAATACCAATCCAGCGGGTGAGCGTTCAACTCAGTTGTTTGCTGTGCAGTTAATGAGTCAAGGGAAAGATACTTGGCCTGACATTAATGCGCAAATTACCTATCAAGATGCCATGAATCTAAGGCAGAGCACTATTCCGACAAGACAAATAGCCATGTATAAAACAGGCGCGGCGGTGCAGACAGGCGATGCTAATTTTCAACCTATGTTGGAAAACATTCGGGCAACAGACAGTGATTTTTTTGATTTATTTTCAGTGCCTTTCATCTACGGCGCACCTTGGGATAAAAGCATCGATGTCGATGCCGCTTATCAAGTGGTGATCGATGCGGATTTGAATCAACGCCTGTTTAAAGGCGAAAACAGTGTCGGCCGTGAGCTGTATTTAAATCAAATGCCCTATCAGGTGGTGGGAGTGATAGCCGATTGGCATCAAAGCCCTAAGTATTACGACTTGAATAACGGTCCCTTTAGCGATCCAGAATCGATTTATGTGCCTTTATCCTTAGCGCCGATTGAAGAATTTGAATCTTGGGGAAACAATCAAAGCTGGAACACTGAAAATATTCGTAATTACCAAGAAGGATTGCATTCAGAAACCCATTGGTTGCAATACTGGGTGGAGCTTGAAAGTGAGCAGCAGGTTCAAGATTATCAAGCTTGGCTGCAGGCTTATGTAAAGCAGCAACAAGGATTAGGGCGCTTTGAGCGCGATGATGCCAGAGGTGAGGTGTCTGATGTCCAAGCTTGGCTCGATTTCAATAAAGTGGTCCCTGAAGATAATAAAATCCTAGTGGGACTCAGTGTGTTGTTTTTAGTGGTGTGTTTGGTGAATATGTTGGGGTTATTGCTGGCTAAATTTTTAAAACGTGCGCCTGAGGTCGGTGTACGCCGCGCCATTGGGGCGAGTCGATTGCAAATTTTTGCCCAATATATGATAGAGGTGGCCATGATAGGTGCCGCAGGTGGGGTGTTTGGTTTGCTCTGGGCTTGGATGGCATTATCGCTGTTAACATCACGTTTTAAATTAGGGGAAGCGTTAACCCAGCTAGATCTGAGTATGTGGATTTTTGCGCCAATGATTGCCATTGTGTCGACTTTATTGGCGGGCATGTATCCTGCTTGGCGAATTTGCCGTACTCAGCCTAGCATTTATCTCAAAAGCCAGTAAAAGGATTTTATGATGTTACATATTAGACCTATTTTAAGCACCTTGATGCGTAATAACATCCTGACCTCACTATTATCTGGTTTTATAATGATTAAGGACATTTTATGATGTTACATGTAAAACCCATTTTAAGCAGCTTGATGCGCAATAAAACCGGGCCATTATTGCTGTTAGTACAAATCATGCTCTCGGTGGCCATTGTGGCAAACGCCAGCTTTATTATTATTGAACGGTTAAGCTTAATGCAGCGTGATTCTGGGGTGGAAGAGACACAAGTGTTTACCTTTAACCTTTATGCTTTCGATACTGATACTGATATTGATTTGGATAAACAAAGGCAGCGTGATTTAGCCGCAATTAGACGCTTACCTGAGGTGATAGATGCCAGCACTATTAATATGTCGCCTTTAGGCGGCGGCGGATCATCATCGACGTTTACCGTGGGAGAAAGTCAAGAGACGTCACAATATGCCCCCGAAGCGCCCATATTCTATAGTGATGAGCATTTAGTGAATACCTTAGGGGTTAAATTGATTGAAGGGCGTAATTTTTATGCTGATGAAGTGATCACAAGCGGTGGGGAAGCCCCAACTTTAGTGTTGGTGACTCAAGTGTTTGCCCAAAAGACATGGGGTGATGAGTCACCACTCGGTCAGATCATTTATATGGGCGAGTGGGGAGATTATCCGGTCAAAGTGATCGGGGTGATTGAGACCTTACAAGGGGCTTGGGTTGATCGAGAGATGAATGATAATAGCCTTATTTTTAATGTCCCAATGAACGGCGCGTTTCATAAGTATGTGGTGCGGAGCGATCTGGATAATATTGCCAGTTTAAAAGAGATCATTCCTGCTTTATTACATCAAGATGAGCCCAATCGAGTGATAAAAGGCTTTAAGACGATCGCTGAATACAGGCAAAGTGCTTATCGTGCCCATGAGTTGATGGCCACAGTGCTGGGCATGATGGTGATATTGCTATTACTCATCACCTCTCTAGGCTTAGCGGGCTTGGTGATGTTTAATGTTGGCCGTCGCACTAAACAAATAGGTACTCGCCGCGCGCTTGGGGCCACCAAAGGTGATATTGTTCGCTTCTTTCTCGTTGAAAATTATATTATTTGTATTATCGGTGGCAGCCTTGGCGCTATACTGGCTCTGCAGCTTGGGGAACAATTAATGCAGCTTTATAGTTTGCCCATATTGGCTCCGATTTACCCTTTGCTGACCTTTTTGGGGTTGATCGTTTTGACGACCATTGCGGTCATTGTTCCGGCGCAAAAAGCCGCCATGATTTCGCCTGCGACGGCTACTCGCAGCGTTTAACATAGTGTATAACATAAAGTGTTCAATACTTGAATAATAGAGTAAACCCATGCCTAAAAATCCTTCGCCAATGAGCGTAACAGAGAATACTGTGATCACCCAGACCTCGGTTAGGGGGGCGCTTATCTTGATTGTCGATGATAGTCAGGCAATATGCGATGCTTTGTCCTTGATGCTGCAGTTACAAGGCTATACTACCTTAAGTTGCTTATCACCAAAGGCTGCATTGGCGTTTATTGACCAGTATGATATTGCCTTAGTGTTACAAGACATGAACTTCACTCAAGATACAACCTCGGGTGAGGAAGGCAAGGCCTTGTTTTATGCCTTACGCGCAAAACAGCCACTGCTGCCCATTATCTTACTGACAGCATGGACTCAGCTTGAATTGGCGGTGGAATTAGTCAAGCATGGTGCCGCCGATTATATGGGTAAACCTTGGGATGATAATAAGCTGCTGACGAGTATTAATAATCTGATGGCCTTACAGCATATGACAAAAGAGAAATTTCAACTTGAACGTGTCAACCAACAGCGTATGCAAGGAATTGATTCTGCTAATTTATGTGGTTTAGTGTTTGCCAGTGGGGTGATGCAGCGCTGTGTCGATTTAGCACTGCAAGTGGCAACCTCCGATGTGTCAGTATTAATCACCGGCCCAAACGGTGCGGGTAAAGATAAATTGGCCGATATTATTCATGCTAATTCGTTTTTACGAGATAAACCTTTTATTAAAGTGAATGTGGGCGCTTTGCCGGTGGATTTATTAGAAGCAGAATTGTTTGGTGCGGAGGCGGGCGCCTTTACGGGCGCAACCAAAGCCCGTATTGGTCGCTTTGAGGCGGCTGATGGCGGCAGTTTATTTTTAGATGAAATTGGTAATTTACCCTTATCGGGTCAAATCAAGTTGCTGCGAGTATTACAAACTGGCGAATTTGAACGTTTAGGCAGTCATGTCACGCGTAAAGTAAAGGTACGGGTGATCAGCGCGACGAATGCAGACTTAAGCGCGGCGATACAAGCGGGGGTCTTTCGTGAAGATCTATTTTATCGCTTAAATGTGATAGAGCTGGCGTTAGCGCCCTTAAGTCAGCGCCAAGATGATATTTTACCTTTAGTGTGGCATTTTATAGGCGCGGATTTTCATCTGGATAAGCAGGCCAAGCACAGTCTTTATCATTATTCATGGCCAGGTAATGTTAGAGAGCTTGAAAATGCTTGTAAGCGTGCGGCGATCTTAGCGCAAAGTGCCATGTTAACGACGAATGATTTTGGCATAACAATTCAAGCGCCATCTACTCAAGGTATTGTTAAGTTTGAATTTACTTCCTCTAAAGTTGATCGCGCAGAGAGTCACTTTTTTTTGCCGGAACAACATAGCGCATTGTCAAAAACGAGTATACCTGCTGTTTCCATTACTTCTCTTTCTACCCCCGCTCTTCCTATCGTGAGCAAAACCCGTATCGAAGAATCTTTAGGAGAGCATAACTGGGTGATTGCGCGAGTAGCAAAATCTTTAGGGTTAAGCCGTCAATCTTTATATAGACGGATGGAAAAATACGGTATCGAGAAATAAAGGTGAGTATTTCATGTTCTATCCGCACTAAGTTAGTGTTGATGTCAGTATGGATCAGTCTACTGAGCCTTGGGGCTGCGCTGTTATTCATGCGCTACTTTGGATCGAGTTCTTTACTTTGGAGCTTTTTATTGTCGGCTCTGATCACATTTGTTGCGAGTGTTTATGTGACTCGACACTTGTCTCAATCATTGAAAGCGTTAGAAGTCGGGCTGCTTAATTTTAAAGATAATGATTTTAGTGTCAGCTTACCAGTGGGGAAAGAAGAGCCATTTCAAACCTTATCCAAGCTCTTTAATCATGCATCGGACAGTTTACGTCAGGAACGGCAGTTTATTTATCAACGGGAATTATTATTAGATAAAGTGATCCAAAGTTCACCCAATGTGATGTTGTTATTTGATGATAACCATAAAATAATTTACGCCAATGATGCCGCGAGGCATTTATTTTATCGAGGCCGCCCTATTATCGGCCTCAGTTTATCCTTGTTATTAGACCGTATGCCGAGGGTGCTCTGTGAGGCCATTAACGATATGCAGGAGGGACTGTTTTCTTGGCAGAGTGATAAGGCTCATAAGAATGATATCGAAACAATGGAAACTTGGCATGTTTCCAGAGGACGTTTTTTATTAAACGGGCAAAATCATCATTTATTATTGCTTAAACAAATGACTCGAGAATTGGATCGCCAAGAAGTGCTTGTGTGGAAAAAGGTGATCCGTATTATCAGTCATGAGCTAAATAATTCGGTGGCGCCGATCACCTCTATGGTCCATTCTGGCAAGATGATCACCAAAGAGATGAACAATAGTCGCTTGAATTTGATTTTTGATACCATTGCCGATCGCAGTCAGCATTTAAGTCAATTTATCGCCGATTACTCCCGCTTTGCCAAGTTATCATTACCGCAAAAGGAAGCCGTCGATTGGGATAGCTTTACCGCTCAATTAACGCAGCATTATTATTATGAATTAGCTTCAGCGTTACCTAAAACAACCGATTTTTTTGATGTAATCCAAATGGAGCAAGTGTTAATCAATTTATTAAAAAATGCTCATGAATCAGGATCAAAGCCTGATGCGATTCAATTGCTGATTAATACAGGTTTATCAATAGAGGGCCAAGCGGGAATAGAGATGATTATTCAGGATAAGGGGGATGGCATGTCCAGTGAAGTATTGAAACAAGCATTATTGCCTTTTTATTCGACTAAGCAATCGGGCACTGGGATAGGATTGCCCTTATGCCGAGAGATTATAGAAGCTCATAATGGGTTATTGAGTATGCACAATAGGCCTCATGGTGGACTTAGAGTGAAACTCTGGTTACCTAAGAGATAGCCACTCGAGATTAAATTATTTTTCATTCTGTTTTAGGTACCTGTTGAATTAGTTTTAAGGGGACAGCAATGATGGGGGGGACGTGATTATTGTGTAATAGACTCACCGCAGTTTCAACTCCCGTTTGACCAATTAATTTGGGCTGCTGGGCAACTGTTGCGGTGAGCTGTCCTCGTTTTACCGCCGCTATTCCAGCCGCTGTGCCATGAGCCCTTTGGCAATAGCGACTTTCTGTTGGTTACCCCCCTGATAAATGGCCCACATCTTGCTGTAAGCTAGGCGTTTTAATATTAAAGGTATCGATATAATAGCGGATTAAATCATGCTCTACGGAGAGGTGAATATGTCCGCTAAAATGACTGAGCATTTTTAAGGCCGAAAGACTCATATTATCTCTGACCGATAAAGATAAAATGAGACCATCACCCTTTCGGTCTTCTGATATATAGACTAAGCCCGCTTGTAAACTTTTATTGGGGGAGGTGAGATTAACGGGGATGTCATCAATGGTTATTTTCCCTTCCCTAAAAGGGAGTGCGCCATAGATGAGTTTCATCAGCTCAGTACGCCCAGCTCCTATTAACCCTGAAAGCCCTGCATTTCACCCGCGTTAACATGAAAGCTTAGATTGGTGATGTTAATACCATTGTCGGTGACACCACTGAGATGCTCAACTTACTGTCGAGCATTTCCTTGGGGGGCGTTAATTTTAGGGTATTGTTGATCGAGTGGACGATCGACCATTAATTCAATCATGCTGTTTTTAGTCAGCGCGGTGATGGCTTGTTGAGTGATGGTTTGCCCATCTCTTAAAATGGTGACTTGATCGCAGATTTGAAAGATTTCAGGGAGCCGATGAGAAATATAAACGATGGCGCAATTTTGCTGTTTAAGTTGTGTAATCACGTTGAATAAGCTTAGGGTTTCGGTATGCGTTAGCGCATCAGTGGGCTCATCCATGATAATGATCAGCGCTTTGGCAATCTCAACCATTTGTTGCTCACCGAGTCTCAGTTGACTGACTTTTGTTTCTGGGCTGTGGGTGATGTTGAGTTGTTTGAGTAGCGCATGGGTATCCGCATGCAGTTTCTTTTTTAAAATATGCCCATATCGAGTCGGTTCTCTCCCTAAAAAATATTGTCGGCGATGGAGAGTTCTGGGATGAGATTTAGCTCCTGATGGATAATACAGATCCCTTTATCTTGGGCGGCTTTGGGGTGATGAAAATGTTGTTCTTTCCCCTGAAAAATTATTTTTCCAGCATCCGGTTTAATGACACCAGAAAGCACAGCCATGAGCATCGATTTACCCGCCCCATTTTCGCCTAGTAGTGCCATAGCTTGACCGGCATATAAAGATAGAGAGGCTTGGTTTAATGCTCTCACATCAGAATAATGCTTGGTGATGTCAGCTAGTTGCAGGATCGCTTGGCTCATTTTTATATTTGCAATGAAAATTAACGTGTCAATGTGAAGGAATAACCATAAGGTTAGTTGTTATAGTGAACAATGGCGAATTGATAACAAAGATCATAGAGAGTGGTTGAGTATATTAGGGAAGGTTAAATCTGTATTATTTGTTATTAACATTTATTTAAATTGTGCATTGTTGTAATTATGATTCTTTTTGTGATTATTTTACGGTTAATACTTTTCATTTTTTAATAATAAATAGAGTTTAGCGTTAAGTCGTAGGCTCGTATTATGTCTTTTACTAATAATTCATATCATTATGATTAATATGGATAATTGTACGTTTGTTTTATATGGCTGATATTGTTTTTTGTTTTTAAGGCCTTTTTTGAGTTAATAAAATGACAAATTAAAAGTTTTAAAAAACAGGAACTTTGAGAATAAATCCGACTTGTTATAGCATGTTGGCTTGTTTTGCTCGCATAAAAATAATGGAAAGCCTGATTGCCGAATACTCCATTGAGGATCATTATTAATCCTTGATTTTGCTGATCATAAAACATTATTAAGCCGGCATGATTACTGATCTCGGATTTGATTATTGATACGACGAGATCTTAAAAACAGGTTTAGATTATTATGTTTAATTTTTTAAAAGCAGCCCCGATAAAGCCAACCATGACTTCTTCTGAGAAAGTGGATACGGATTATAAATTTTGGCGTTTACACCTGATGTTTACTATGTATATCGGTTACGCTGTTTTTTATTTTACCCGTAAAAGCTTTAATTTTGTTATGCCAGCGATGGTTGCTGATTTAGGACTGGATAAGTCAGATATCGGTGTGATTGGCACGTTATTTTATCTCACCTATGGTTGTTCTAAATTTGTTTCAGGGATCGTGAGTGATAGAGCTAACCCTCGTTATTTTATGGGGTTAGGTCTGATTGCGACGGGCGTTATTAATATTTTATTTGGTTTGTCGTCATCCATTCTTGTGTTAGCGTCTCTATGGATGTTAAATGCGTTCTTTCAAGGCTGGGGTTGGCCGCCTTGCTCTAAATTACTCACCACTTGGTATTCTCGCTCAGAGCGAGGGTTCTGGTGGTCGATTTGGAATACCTCTCATAATGTGGGTGGGGCAATAATTCCCCTTTTAGTGGGTTTTTTAACCCTGCATTACAGCTGGCGTATGGGCATGATCGTACCGGGTTTTTGTGCTATTGCGGTGGGGGTGTTCTTATGTTGGCGTTTGCGGGATAAGCCTCAAACATTAGGTTTACCGAGTATTGGTGAATGGCGCCAAGATAAGCTTGAACAGGCTTATGAGCATTCAGATGAAGGGTTGAGTACTAAAGAGATATTGTTCAAATATGTACTCAGCAATAAATATATTTGGCTATTAGCGTTAAGTTATGTGCTGGTTTATATCGTGCGGACGGGGATTAATGATTGGGGAAACCTGTATTTAACCGAAGAGCAAGGTTACGATTTAATGACGGCTAATGGCGCCATATCGTTATTTGAGATTGGCGGGTTTATTGGCTCGTTAGTCGCGGGCTGGGGATCCGATATTCTCTTTAAAGGTAATCGTGGGCCAATGAATTGGCTGTTTTCTATTGGGATTTTGATTGCTGTTTCTGCACTTTGGTTTTTTCCTTCACAGGGATACTTTGTGCAGGCTGCTTGTTTTTTCGCGATTGGTTTTTTTGTGTTTGGACCTCAAATGCTCATTGGTGTGGCGGCGGCGGAGTGTTCACATAAAGATGCGGCAGGCGCTGCGACAGGGTTTGTGGGACTGTTTGCCTATATGGGAGCGGCACTTGCTGGCTATCCTTTAGCACGCATTATAGAGCTGTATAGCTGGACAGGCTTCTTTACTGTATTAACGGTGTCGGCTGGGGTTGTGGGATTATTACTTATCCCTTTTTTACGTAAACAAGCTGCAACGACTGGAATGTAATTATCACATAAATAAATGCCTATTTTAGTTGATAAAAGTAGGCACTTTTCTCTATTTCAAGTCTGACTCTGTTTATCTCTTTCTTTGCTGCTGGTAAGTTTTTATAAGGGCCGATTAATAGTCGAGACATATCGCGGCCTTTTAAACGTGTTGGATAGGTTCTGTATGAAAAACCGCTTTTCTTTATTTTTTTGATGAGGCTATCTTGGGAATGAGTTTGCGCGAACACACCGACTTGAATGTACCAGTTATTTTTATTGGCGGGTGTGATGCCTATTATTTTTGTTGGTTTTTCTTTGGTGACGGCGCTAGCGCTGGCTTGAATGGGAGTGGTTTTTTTTGGTGGAGCTTGAGTAATGGCAGGATTTGTTATTTGTGCAGTTGTTCTATTAGTATTGTTGATTTTGGGTTGAGGCACGTTTTTAGACACCGCCGTTTTTTGCTTGTTATTGTCACTTTTATGCACTGATAGGTTTTTCTGGTTTTTCTTCTTGGGATTGCCTTGCTTGCCGTTGTCTTGATAGTTTTCGGCTTTTATCACCGTTGTGACTCTATCCCTACCTTTGCCCCCACTTTGTGCTGTTAATTTTTGTTCTAACATATTGTATGTAATTGAGCTGCTTTTTACTTTACTGCCACTTTGTTCTAGCACTGCATCACCAGAGAGTTGTAATACACGTGTGCTGAGATCATAACGGATCTCTTTTGCGCTGGCGGAGGCGAGTAACCCATTATCCATTGTTTGTGAATAGGTGGCGGGGTTGCCTATGGCGATGAGGACTTTATGATCCCCGCCAGCTTTTGAAAATGCGCGCAGTGTTTCAGCGGTGATGGTAATGGAACCTTGAGTCACTTTCACTGGGCCATTAAAGATCATTTGATTATTCTTAATATCAGCTTGTTGATTTTTTGCCGAGATGATGACTTCTTGTTGCAGATCATTTTGTAAAGCAAAGGCGTTAACGCTTAATAATAAAAATAGGCTTGCAAGTGTTAATATGTGATGCTTCATCGTGTTCTCTTGTTGAGTATACATAATGAGCATAGTCTTGAGATCCGTTTGATGACAGTGGTTTCATAAAAATTTGATTGTCTTTTCCTTGTTGATCACTTTAATAGGGTTAACTCGATACGCCTGTATAACATTGAGTCAATAAACTTAAATTTCTGGATGCTTAGGCAGAAAGAAGTAATGGGGGCTGAGCACTAAAGCGACTCAGGTTTTTAGGCTTAAGAGGCTTTAGTTTTATAGTGAAGTGGTTTTAGCGGATTCAGTGATGAAAATAACAATGATCAATGCATTGCAATTTTTGCATTTCTTGAACAATTCGAGGGGTTTTTAGTGATCAAATGTTCTTCAAAGAAATCATAAATCTTATCATCTTGACTCATCCAAGCCCCGTGCTCACCTGCGGAGGTAATATGTTCAAAATGATAGGGAAAATCATTATCTCTGAGTCTTTCCATCATTTTCTCTGACATTTCAGTGGAAGGCCAGTGCATATCATTAATCGCCGATATAAATAAAACAGGCCCATTAATATTTTCGACTCTTATGGCTGCATTTTCCACGGCTTCTTCATCTTCTAACATGATTTCGATACTGGATTTTAAGTCGTGAGTAAAATAGGTTAAAACAGAGTGGGCTGAAACGGGAACGAAGGGGATCTGTTGTCCATTGATAGAAAATGAAGAGGTTGCCATCGTATTAGTGAGACCTGCAAATACCACATTGCTTGGAACGATCCCTGCTACTGCCTTAATGTCAGAGTAGTGGCTGCCTAAACTTAAGGCCAGCTCAGCTCCTTTAGATACACCGATAATAGCAATACAGTTTTGATTTATTTGAGGATGATTTGCTGCATCAATAATGGCTTCGTGTACGCCAGCTAAATCAATTCTATCTAAAAGTTTAGGCGTTCCATCTTTGCCAAAATAGTCTAATGTCAGTAGCGCATAACCTTGATTGGTAATGGCTTGGCGTTTCTTGGGACCCATTGAGGCGTCACTGTTCCAATGATGATGAGTTTCCTCTCCACCTAAATAAACAATTAGTGGTTGTTGATTGCCTTGACTCAAATTAAGTTCAGAATGCACTTTACCGTGGTGTTCGGGTAAATTGACAGCATTAGGTCTGACTCTTAAGTAAGAGTGATAAGCGGTAAATAAAATGAGAAGAGCGAGAAGAGCGAGTAAAATCCACTTTGTAAATGATGTAAATAATTTCATTGAAACATCCTTTCCATTGTTCATTACACGTATCGATTAAAGTATTTTTTATTATTTTGTTTTTAATCTATCTCAAGTATATAATATACCTATATTTTTATAGATACCCCCCCTCTATATTTATCAATTATTGATTCATCCCTGCTGTTATTTTTATGACATTAATAATAAGCGGCAATTGCTCAACTTACTGTTTTCTTATCATAGACTAAAATTTGAATATAAAGTTGTCAATGTTGATTAATGGTTTTAACTGTGTTTATTTTTAGTGGGTGATATGGTGTTA
Source organism: Shewanella surugensis (assembly GCF_023284005.1). Lineage (GTDB taxonomy): Bacteria > Pseudomonadota > Gammaproteobacteria > Enterobacterales > Shewanellaceae > Shewanella > Shewanella surugensis. The sequence goes on along the minus strand of NZ_JAKIKS010000004.1, from coordinate 5,129 downwards.
GTTGTATCTGTTGTTGTTAGTTAATATTTCAGTTGATTGTAAAATTAAGCAAAGATGATGCTGTTTATATTGCAGAAATAGATAATCTCATGATTTTTAAGTAATAAAGTTTTTATAACGCTATGAAAGTAAGGTTTAATATTTCTATACTAAAGGGTTAATACTTTAGATTAGTAGGCTAAAGGGTAGTTTTAAGCTGCTTATTATATTGAATCTTGGTATATGGTATTTTTCTCTATCATCTAAATTATTATCGCTTTTTTGTTTTTTAGGAGGGGCTGAATTTGGATCATGAATGGCGACAGTTTATGTTGTTGCAAAGCCTTTGTTATTATTATTCGCTAATCAGTGCTCAAGTGCTCAAGTGCTCAAGTGCTCAAGTGCTCAAGTGCTCAAGTGCTCAAGTGCTTTAGGCTATGAGGATAGAAAAACTGATGAATGCGGGTAATGAATTTACTTAATTGAACGAGTTTCTAATCGTATGTTTGAAATTAAAACCTTAGCCCTTTTTGTTATTACTGCAATTGCTGAAATTATTGGCTGTTATTTGCCTTATTTGTGGTTAAAAGAAGATAAGAGTGCTTGGCTATTAGTCCCTGCAGCATTAAGCTTAGCGTTATTTGCTTGGCTATTATCTCTACATCCTTCAGCTGCGGGAAGAGTGTATGCAGCTTATGGTGGAGTCTATATTTTTGTGGCTATATTATGGCTATGGGGCGTGGAAGGTGTAAAGCCTAGTGGTTGGGATTTCTTAGGGGCGTCGGTGGCCCTTGCTGGAATGGCGATTATTATGTTTGCCCCAAGAGGGTGATATGGTTCGAAAGAGAAGATCTTCATCGGGTGGGCTCTTCTCTTGTTTATACCCGTGATACATCAAGATACAGGATCCCACTGAAATTAAAAGCCTTTTAGACAAGGCGTTGAACAAAGAACTAGGTTCTAAGCAGATATGTCGAATTACACCGCTTATTGTTCAATCGGATTGTCAGTAAATTTCGTCCATTGGCTCCATGAACCGATATAAATTTTATAGTCATCAAATCCTGCTAGTTCCATTGAAAAGGCATTATGGCATGCGGTTAACCCAGAGCCACAACTGTGTAATATCGGTTTAGGGGCATTGTGTTGAACCAGTGATGAAAAATGAGCAATTAATTGATCTTTTGGCCGAAAATAGCCCGCTTCATCGATATTTTGTTGGCAAGGATAGTTCACAGCACCCGGAATATGCCCCTGCACAGTATCAATCGCGTTGGGCTCGCCGTTAAATCGAGATGTGGATCTGGCATCAGTGATGAAGTTTGTCCGTTTCTTTGCGATTTCATTTTGTACCGTTTGCATATCAACATATGCGCTATCATCGAAATGAAAATCATGTGTGGAAGCCGTTATGGTCGGTAATGCGTAGCTGAGAGGTAACTTTGCATCCTGCCAAGCTGTAAAGCCACCATCTAACAAAGAAACATCGGGGATATTAGTCCAGCGATGTAACATCCACCATAAACGAGCCGCAAATAAATTCCCTTTATCGGCATAAATGATCACCTTGCTGTTGGGATATAATCCCCATGCTTGGAGTTGTACATTAAAATCGGTATGCGTGGGTAAAGGGTGGCGACCTGACGTGGCGGTGATCGTGCCCGTTAACATCGTATCGATGTCTACAAATTGGGCTTGGGGAATATGCCCTTTATCAAAACTGGCTTTGCCATAAGAGGGCTTGTCTGCTGTTGTCGGTGTAGGTAAAGCATAACGGCAGTCAAAGATATGCAGTGGTAACGCATTATTTTCAACGCTTGAGTGCGCGTTGATTAACTGATTGAGTTCGAATGCTGCGATTAACATATTACTGGCCTTGTATATCTTAAATGTGAGGAGAACATGATTTTTTGGCTTGATCAGACACACCGCTCAATTGAGATATGGCATCACCTTCGGTGTCGATAATGGATGATGGCGTTAATTCCCCGGCCGCTAGCCTGCTGCTGTACCTCGATCGCGGTTTAAACGCCCAATCTGCTGCGAGTACACAAACGAGTCCGGTGACCGTCATGACAACGGCAGAAAGTAATATATTGAGTGCACTGAAAAAGCGAGGGCCGCCCTGAAATCCGACCGCATAGATAAAAAGCGCAAAGAAAATATTTCGAATACTGCTGTCAATATCGACGCCTATTGGGTCCACAAGGACACGCATAATTAACGTACCCGCCAGCCCCCCTAATACAAAACGGCCGATGGTGAGTTTACCCACCAAGTAGCCTAAGGTGAGGGTGATTAATAGGGCTATAAGTGGCGATGCTTTAAAAAGAGAGTGTAGGATGCCCATATCAACACCTAAATAAAGAAGGTGATTAAAAATTAGTCCATCATTAAGTGTTCTGCTATTGAAATGACTGAATCAAATAAACAGGACTTTTTATTTTGTGCTTTATTGATTTGTTTTTAGAACGCAGGAGCATTCTATGGATCTTGTTAAACAAGGAGATGAGGTGATGTATTTTGATCCTAATTTCGGCGCTGTGACACATGATGTGAAATTTGAAAAAGTGTTCTTAGCAGGTATAAAGGAACACATTCGGAAAGAATACACCCTCCCTTTAGAAGGAAAGGTGTTACTTTATGGCTTAAGTAAAATTTAAAGCTAATGTGTGATTGGAGCAAAGATGGATAATTGAAGATTAGTCCTCACTTTATTCTGCCGTGATCAGCGCATCGGAATAGCTTTGGTAAGCACTTTCAAAGTCTTTTGAAACCGGATCGGGGAATAAGTGGAAGTCGCCAGCATTTAGCGAACTGACAATGGCTTGTGCAACGCTTGCAGGTGAAGCGCCATCAGGAAACCCCACTTGCGCCGCCATATCGGTATCAATGGGGCCAGGGTGAACGCTTAATACGGTAATATTTTTATCTTTTAATTTTTCCTTTAAGCCTTGGGTGATTGAATAGGCTGCCGCTTTAGAGGCGGAGTAAAAATCAACGCCAGAGAAGTTTTTAATGGATGCGACTGAGTTTAGTTGCACTAAGGCGCCGCCACCATTTTTCTCTATAACAGGTACAAGTGCATTGCTAATACGAAGCAAACCATAAAGGTTAACGGAGAGCTGTTTATCGAGCGCGGCTTCACTTTGATCTTCCAATAAATTAGTGAGTTCAAGTACGCCTGCATTATTGACGATAATGTCAAGATCGCTAACTTTATCAGCAAGTGCAGCAATTGAGTTGGCATTAGCCATATCGACCTGTAAGGTTTGTACTTTATCAGCATGCTTAAATTCAAGCTCTGTGGTCGTTTCGGGATCACGTACTGCTAAATAAACTTTCTTTGCTCCCTGCTCGATAAAGGCCTCGACAATGGCTTTACCTATCCCCCTATTAGCACCTGTGACTAACGCGACTTTATCTTTAATTGATACGCTCATACTCTATTCCTTTATTATTTAATGTGCTTGGCTTGGGTGTTCACCGATCCATGGTTTATCGGCGTTTGCTTATTATGTACTACTTGGTATACAATAATAATGTACCAATGGGTACATATGTGTCAAGTGTTTTTGGCGATAGAATTTTTTGTGGAAATTAAATGATTTAGTGTAAGTAAGTGATACAGAGAGGTAACACTTTTAAAGGGATAATAAAGTAGATGTTGAGATAGTGCACTTTGAACATGAATTTGAGTGACTTGAGACCGCGAAGAAAAAACTAAGGAACTACGATGGAAAATGAATATGTCCCGCCCAAAAGATGGGCGATGAATGATGAAAATGGTGGTCAATGGGCGAGTATCAATCGACCTGATTCTGGTGAACGATACAAGCAGGCGTTGCCGACAGGTGTACATGCATTACAGCTTTATTCTATGGGTACGCCTAATGGCCAAAAGATCACGATTATGCTTGAAGAGTTATTGGCATTGGATGTGTTAGGTGCTGAATATGATGCGCATTTGATTAATATCGGTGATGGTGAGCAGTTTTCATCTGGCTTTGTTGACATCAACCCAAATTCAAAAATTCCTGCGTTGGTGGACTATTCAGGTGATAAGCCTATTAAGGTGTTTGAATCGGGTGCCATTTTACTTTATTTGGCCGAAAAATTTGGTCATTTTTTACTGCAGGATATACATACTCGCACTCAAGTCATGAATTGGCTTTTTTGGCTGCAAGGCTCAGCGCCTTATCTTGGTGGCGGTTTTGGGCATTTTTATGCTTATGCCCCCGAAAAGTTTGAATACCCCATCAACCGTTTTACCATGGAAGTAAAGCGTCAGCTAGACGTACTCGATAAGCAGCTGGCAAGTAATGCATATATTGCAGGCGATGAATACAGTATTGCCGATATGGCCATATGGCCTTGGTACGGTAATCTTGTTTTGGGCAAAACCTATGGTGCCGCTGAGTTTTTAGAGGTGAATAGTTATCGACATGTGCAACGTTGGGCTAAAGCCGTCTCTGAGCGAAAGGGCGTGCAACGAGGCCGTATTGTCAATCGTACTTGGGGTGAGGACTCAGAGCGTTTAGAAAATCGTCACAGCGTAGCTGATATTGATCGCGTGTTGAGTAAGCGCTAATACCAATTTCATATTAAACAGCGCAGAGTGAAGTATTAAGTCATCTATACTTAATGCTTCTTCAATAAATGGCAACAAGGATGTTAGCTATGCCCGCTTTTACGGTGAATATGCTGCCTATCATAGTGCTGCTATCTGGGCCTTATGTCATGATTTTTGTTATGTGGGCTTTTTTACGCAAGCGAGATAAAACGTTAGCGCTACCGATTGATAAAGCGAAGCTCTTGAGGGGGCCAAGCTTTGGAGTGTCAGAGCAATTATTGGATAAAAAATGGTGTTTATTTGAATACCTAATAGTAATGGTTATGTTAGGAAACCTTCCTTTCGCCATTATAGCACTTGAAGCTATTTCTAATGGTAATCACTTTCCTCTGTTTTATGTTCTTTTCATTATTATTGTCGTGGCTTTCTATGCTGTAAAAACGTGGCGGTTGATGCAAGATTTGACTAATTAACAAACGGTAAACCCCCGGCTCTGCCGGGGTGACTCGCATAGGTTTCACCTATACCGCGGTATAGGTAGGCTCAAGTCTCGACCAAAAGACAGGAGAGCAACCTA
>NZ_JAKIKS010000003.1 GCF_023284005.1 Shewanella surugensis | reverse complement strand
ATGGCTGTTAAAAGGCTTAGTTGTGATGTACTTACCCGCTTACTCTCCTGAACTCAATATCATTGAAATACTGTGGAAAAAGATAAAGTATGAATGGTTATCTTGCCATGACTTTATCACTTTTGATGCACTCAAAGAGAGTGTAAAAAATATCATGGACAACTATCCATCAAAATATACGATAACTTTTAGTTAAGCACTTATAATCACTTTTTGTGAAAATAATAAGACACACATCCTAGCACATCTGCAATCTATTTTATCTCATAGCCAAGATGTACTCGAAATAGGCAGTGGCACAGGGCAACATGCGTTTATTTTGCTGAGCATCTCCCTCAGCTGATTTGGCAAACCAGCGATCAAGCTCAATATCATGAAGGGATCCAGCGATGGCTTAAGCAATACCCACAAGCCAATTTACGTGCACCTTTATGCCTTGATGTACTTCAACCGTGGCCATTAACACAGCCCGTCGATGGTATATTTACCGCAAATACATTGCATATTATGAGTAAAGCGATGGTAGAGGCTTTTTTCATGGCGTCGGTCAACATTTAGCAATACAAGGCAACCGGTGTATTTATGGCCCTTTTAATCAACAAGGACACTACTCCAGTGACAGTAATCGTTAATTCGATGTGCATCTTAAAAATAACAACCCAAGCAGTGGCATTAAAGCGCTCGAATGGATCGAGCGATTGGCTAATCAGCAAGGATTAAAGTTAAAGTTAAAGTTAAAGTTAAAGTTAAAGTTAAAGATAAAAGATAAAAGATAAAAGAAAACATGCCTGCTAATAATTTATTGCTTCATTTCGAAAAAATGGCCATTTGATGGCCATAGCGGTAAAGCCACATAAAAAGCATATTTTATGTGGCTTAAAGATAGAAGTGTTAAACAGGCTTAAAATAATTCCTCGTCAAAATCTACAATATCTTGACTACTCGCTTCGATCTGTAAACGTAAACTGCTCGTTTGAACGGCCCAATAATCCATATAAAATTGTGCTGATTTTAACTTAGACTGGTAAAATACCGTCTCTTGTGTGCCTGCTTCTAATGCTTGTAATGCCGTTGATGCCGCTCGAACCCAGATCCACGCAAGCGCCGTGATCCCAGTAAGTTGTAAATAAGGCATCGACGCGGCGCCGATCATATCAGGCGATTTGTCTGCCGCGCCCGCAATAAAATGTGTCGCTTTTTCCAAATCCCCAGCCGCGTGTATTAAGCCGCTCAAATAAGGTTGCATTGCTGTATTACTCTGGTTGTCACCTATAAGCTGCTTCACCATACCAGACCATAAGTTAAGTGCGGCCCCTTTATCTGACAGGAGTTTTCTACCAACTAAATCAAGTGCTTGAACACCATTAGTGCCTTCATAAATCATCGATATCCGCAAGTCTCGTACAAATTGCTCCATGCCCCATTCATGGATATAACCATGACCACCATAAACTTGTTGCGCATCCACACAAGCTTTAAACGCTTGATCAGTCACAAAGCCTTTTACAACGGGGGTAAAGAATGCCGCAAGGGCCGCCGCTTCTTTGGCTTTTCCGGGATTGCTATGTCGCTTTGATGTATCTAGCCATAATGATTGCTGGCCCATTAATCCACGAGTACCTTCATTAAACGTTTTTTGAGCCAGTAACATACGGCGAACATCACCATGTACCAAAATAGGATCGGCTGCTTTATCACTGTCTTTAGGACCACTTAATGCCCGCCCCTGAATACGATCTTTGGCATAAATCAGCGCATTTTGATAAGCAATATCAGACACGCCTAAGCCTTGAATCCCCACACCGAGACGAGAGTGATTCATCATGGTAAACATGGCACGTAACCCTTCATGAGGCTGACCCACCAGCTCACCGATTGCACCATCAAACAGCATGACACAGGTCGAGTTCCCACGTAGTCCCATTTTATGCTCGAGTCCTGTGGCGCTGAGCTGATTGGCCTCACCAAGACTACCGTCATCATTAATAAGATATTTCGGCACCGCAAACAGTGAAATGCCTTTCACACCTGCTGGCGCATCAGGCAACCTTGCTAACACAAGATGCACGATGTTATCGGTCATATCATGATCGCCTGATGAAATAAAAATTTTCTCACCCGTAATGGCATATTGTCCCTCCCCCACCGGTAAGGCTTTTGCTCTCAACAAGGCTAAATCTGTACCTGCATGAGATTCTGTCAAATTCATGGTACCCGTCCACTCTCCACAGCCAAGTTTTTCAAGATATTTCTGTTTGAGTTCATCACTTCCATGGGTATGGATAGCAAAATAAGCCCCATGGGTAAGACCTGGGTACATGCCAAATGACATATTCGTTGCTGCTGTTATTTCTAGAATAAACAAGCCTACGACACTCGGTAAACCTTGGCCTCCATACTCTGAATCACTGGTTAACGTGGCCCAACCGTTTTCAACAAATTGCTCATAAGCCCCTTTAAATCCTGTCGGCGTTTTCACCTGCCCACCTTCCAAACGACAACCTTCAAGATCCCCCACCGGATTTAAGGGCAACAAAATATTAGTACTGAAGTCCGCCATACCTTGTAATATAGCACTGACTAAATCAGTATCTATTTCATCGAACCCCTTAAGTCCATCTTGTTGATATACATTGAGCAATTCATTTAATACAAATTGATAATCACGCAGTGGTGCTTGATAAACTGGCATTTTGTCTTCCCTTTCTTGTTATTTTAACGCTGTCGTTACGTTAGGATCTGTTGATCCTTATTGGTTATTTCTGTAGACCCTAGATTCATTTGAGTAAAAACTCAGTATTATTCTCATTTTCGTCCTAAAAACGCAAATATAAACACAGCATTTTATTCAACTTGGTTTTTAACAGGCACGTTTCACTTAGTCCTAAGATACGGTAAGCTTACGTCAGATCAATCAATTAGAAGGAAGCACTATGGGCTCGGTGATCACCAAAACACACACAAATGGCTTAGAATACGTCGACATTAACACTCACCATTGCCAAGCCCGTATTTTTAAACAAGGTGCCCAAATTGATTTTTTTCAGCCTCAAGGCCAAAAACCGCTACTCTGGAGTTCAAGCAATAATGATTATCAAGTCGGTACCGCTATCAGAGGCGGGATCCCCATTTGCTGGCCTTGGTTTGGACTGCATGAGAATGCCAGCTGGCCTCAACATGGTTTTGCCCGCATCCAGATGTGGCAGCTCAGTGAGGTCAACATCAATGATACCGAAGTTGATTTACTCTTTACGCTAACGATCGATAAAAATAGCCAAACCTACTGGCCTTACCATACTCAACTCAGTGCGCGCTTTCGCTTAAGTGATCGATTAACAGTCAGTTTAATCAATACCAATCTTGATAGCCAAACGATAACGTTGACTCAAGCTTTACACTCTTATTTTCCCATTGGAGATATTCATCAGCTCCAAGCCAGTGGTTTTAGTCAATCGCACTATATTGAATTTGATAAAGGCCCTTTCGAACAAACGCAAGACAGAGTTCAATTTACCCAAGAAACCGACAGAATCTATCACCCATTAGGTCCTCAGCAATTACTACATACTCCCGATGGGATCATCCAAATCACCCGCGAGAACAGTCAATCCGCCATATTATGGAATCCTTGGCATGCTAAATCCAAGCGCTTATCACGCTTCAATAATGATGATTACCGCTCTATGGTGTGTTTAGAAGCGGCCAATGTCCTCGATGATAAGGTCACACTCGCCCCCAATGAAACTCATACATTAAGCACCACTATTCAATGGAAAAAATAATCAATCGTTTAGTAAATCCTACTTTAATTGCCACTTTACTAAACAACAAATAAGAAAGATCAAGAAAAAATAGCACAACATCGCTAAAATCAGCTGAGTGCCTGAAATAAATTTGGCTCAACACAGGGAGTTGTCATTGAAACGGCGTTTTGTTTTTTCTTTTTTTACTGTATTCGCCTTCATCATCGGCTTATTTATTGTGGCCAGCTTTAATGTTGAGCGATTAATGAAAAGCACCATTAATCACTATCTCGCGCCTTTTGATACACAAGTAACTCAAGTTGAAGTGTCTCCGAGAAGCTTAACCCAATGGTCTATTCCGACATTAAGTTTAAAAATAAACCAAAATAGAGTCCAGCTTAAAAATATTGACATACATTTTAAAACAGACACCTCTCTTTTTCAGTTATCGGCAGCCGATCTGAGTCAAATCGATATTCATCAAGCCGACATCGAAATAGAGACAACCGCATTCAAGCAACGGCTCACGCAGTGGCTCTTCACCGAGCCAAACACTGCTCCCGCCAATCCTGTCTTTAGCTTTAATAAATTAGATGCCAGCTTAGCATTATGGTTAACCCAATTGCCTCAGCTTAATATCGGCAAAACCCGTTTTCACCTCCATCAAGCCACGCCTGCAGACAATATCAAATACTCTGACAAAAACACTGGTATTGAAACTTGGGAAAGTAGCCAAGCTTCTGACGGTTCAAATGTAGATATTCCCCAGTTTAACTTGGACTATCTACACTTAAATCAGGGTAAGCTAACAGCTGAATTATCGATAAAAAACAAGTCACTTTTGTCAATCAATGCCACACTCATGCCCAAGCAATGGCAAGTATCTAGCACGTTGTCCTTGACGCAATTAGACCGTGTCTTGAGTACATTAAAAACCATGATGACATCGCTTTCATCGCACTCAGATCCATCAAAAAAAGATGTCTTTTCTCAATGGTACTCAAGCCTTAACGCATCTGCTTTTCCTCACTCAGGAAGCCTGTACAGTCAACTCACTTTGCAATTTCCAAATGCAACTGACATAAACGTTGTTAACACAAGCGTCGCTAATATCAACGCAGCGAATACGAAAGCTGCTAATACAAAGACCACCGACTCAAGTACCACTCACTCCAATCTATATCACACCCGTATAAACTTACAATCCGTACATCAACTGTGTGATGCCAATTTTAATTTCCCCCCCAGCATGTTAAAAGAAATAAGCTCTTCATTGAATACGGTCAATTTAACCCAAGCAGATGACATCCCGCTACTCATTGCATCCTTAGCGGACACCAAACCTCAAGAAGAGCAAAAGCACAAACAAGGGCAATGCCAAACACCTGATTTGGACTTTAGCGTCTCTGGGCCAATACAGAACCTAAACTTGTCAATACAACCAGCGTCACTCACTCTCAGTCCTAATGACGCACAGATTGCTGCACTTGTTTCTCGCTTTGAACTCCCTCCTGAATTACTGAGCCTATTATCACTTTTTAATAACAACGATCATCAAGAAAGCTTATCTCACGGGGAGGCTAGCCCTCTATTAAGCCTAACTATTGAACGCCCTTTGACACTGAATTTGGCATCGAAACAATTAAGCTTGCCACAAACCCGAGCTGAAATTGATTTAGCGCGACTAAAGGCTGTTGTTCATGTGTCAGATCTAGTGATAACCCCCAAAAAAGAGCATAAAATCACCTCGACGCCTTCTATAACAACATCTTCAATAACGGATATATCAGTACTTCCTCCTATCACGGCTAAATGGGTAATCGCCGTTGATCAAAAATATCCAATGACGCTCAATACTCAAACATTCAGAGCGCCATCAGTGACAGCCCAAGCTCGTTCCAATATGAGTAGTTATGATCTGTCTATTGATCGCTATAAATTAAGCAGCCGAGGAGCATTTACACAGCAAAAAAATGACAACCTAATTCAATATCTGATCCAGTTCGACTCGCCCATCACCATGAACACGGGACAAATCACCCTCGATGAAACCCCCACTGTAGTTTTAGCCACAAACGCTAAAGATAGCGCACACACAAAGCAGGCTCATTTCATACAGTTTGATGCCGCTAAGAGTCAATTCACGATAGCAGCAGGCTCAACGCTCCTTTATCAGCCCAACAAACAAATCGAGCTGACATTGAGTCCAGCCCATGTCGATATAGCGCAAGCAAGCACCCTGCTACAAACACGGACCGTCACAAAGAAGCCTTCATCACTCACCGCCACTCATGCCACACCAGCAGAGCCAAGCGATGAAGTCAATATAATGGATTATCAAGGCAGCGCGGCTCACTTGCATCTTGGCCTTTCGAAACCAGTGATCTTAACCCATTCACTGCAACCGCTGGTGACACAACATGATACACAAGCAACTGACAGCTCAGAAAAAATAGACAAAGAAATAGTCGATAAAAAAACAATCAATGCTGGTTATTTGAAGGCGCCTGCTCTCAATCACTTATTGGCCTCATTAGCCACCCCCATGAACGAGCAGCTTACCGTTATAGTGGATCAACTGTTGGTGAATAAGGTCGCCCATCAATCGAGCATCCATCCTAAAATCAACACACTCGTTCAGCAGAAAGGTAAAAATAAAGTACAAGAAATCATACGATTAAAACAAGCCAAATTAACTCAATCGATCCATGTGGAAAAAAAGCTAATTTCTACCCAAGAGGCGTGGCAATTGAATGCACTCGCACTGTCCAGTGAACATCAACTTCATTTAGATCCCACAACGTCTCCCACTTTATTGACAGGGAAATGGCGTTTTACTCAACCCTTAAATGAACTCGTCCTGCTGCTTAAAGAGACCAGCACCACACCTCTGGATGTTGATGTCACTGGCATGAGTCACTTTCAGCTAAACTATCAACAGAATCAACAGAATCAACAAAAGACCTTATCAGATAAATGGACATTTACATTAGCGGCCAATCTAAATGACATCGCGGGCCAGTTCAATCAATTACCCTTTGAAGGCGGTACACTGCATGCGACATGCCATTATGCACTTCCTTATGAGCAAGCAAAATATAATATCAATGATGAAAACCGCTCGCCCCTTGATTGCTCAACATTGAATTTATCCATGGCAGCGTTTAACCCTGGCATCATGATCACCGAACTTAACATTCAAGCCAAACTCGCACCGCTCAGTCAACCTTCTCTATCGAGCCCAATCATCTCACCCGAAAATCACCAGAGTGCTTGGCAAGCACTCTGGAAGCAACTCGGATTAAATCATACTCAACTTCAATTAAGCCTTAAAGGCGATACCTTAGAGGGACAATTACAGATCCCAAAATTCATCCTTAACACTAAAGGAGATACTGAGGCCGATATACTCTTACAAGGCGTAAGCCTCAAGCAATTACTGACACTTCACCCTGTGACAGGCGTTTATGCCGATGGTATTTTTGACGCCGTATTACCCGTGATCTATAACCAAGGTAAACTGAGGATCAGCGGAGGTGAACTGATTGCCCGCCCGCCAGGTGGACTTATTGCCATCAATGGCAACCCCAGTGTCGAGCAGATGAAACTGTCTCAACCCTATTTAGATTTTGCTTTTTCGGCATTGCAACATCTTGAATACAGTGAATTAAGTAGCCATTTTGATATGGATCCTAATGGCGATGCCATCCTTAAGGCTCAAGTAAAAGGTCAAAGTGAGGGCATCGAGCGCCCGATCCACTTTAATTACACCCAAGAAGAAAACCTGTTACAACTATTAAGAAGCTTACAAATCAGTGGCAAGCTTCAAACTCAAATAGAACAAGCGATGCAATCACCCAAAAAATGAGTGAGCTATATACCCAAGTTAATTGCAGACACTGGAGCAAGCGCTTCTCAAACGTACAATTTGAGTATTATAATTCAAATGATTATCGTTAAATGTCAAGAGACGTTTGAAAAGGGGTTTTCCCCTACATGAGTTGTTTGAATGATCTTGTCAATTTTTGAGATAAAAATGTCTATTCTCTGTTATTAAGCACGTCATCAACTCAAAAACCCTCATAGTGAAGCAGGATGTTCTCTCTAAATCATTTGGCTATAGGCTAAATATACAGCGACCAACATTAACCCTCCCCCTAAGATCTGATTGAAAATGTTGATTAACTTATGACTCTTTACATAAAAGCTAAGTCTACTCCCCGCTACCGCCCAACTCATAATCGATAAATAACAAATACAAAAATAAAGTAAGATAAACACATATAAAAGTGGATCGTTCGGTGACAGCTTAAAAACTGACACACCCGCTAAACAAGCAATCCAAGCTTTTGGATTAAGCCACTGTAATAAAAAACCTTCATTGAAACTCGGGCGAGCAACTTTTTCAAACGTCAGCTGACCAGAGCTGGTCATGAGTTTAAATCCAAGATAAATAATAAACAAACTTCCAAGAATACAAAGCGTATCCAAAAGAAATGAAAATTGTTCAATGAATGTCCCAAGGCCCAATCCTATTACCAATAAAAGTAAGCTAAAACCTAGCGTCGCGCCCAAAACAAAAGGCATCGCTTGTTTCTCACCATGATTCATGCCTGTTGATAATGTAATCATATTCACAGGGCCAGGTGAGATGGACATAACAAAAGAAAACACACAAATCATTAATAACGTAGACATAATACCTCCAATTTCAAATAAATTTTATATACCAAGTTGCTTAGATATGAACTTAAGGTACACACTAATGGATAAGCTTATTACATTGCGTTCTATATGATTAGATGCTTCAATTAGGTTTTATTGTTCGAATGATTGATGGAATTAAATGCTGATAAATGAATTAAGAGCGATGGCTATTTTTGCTGAAGTGGTCAAAAAAGGATCATTTAGAGGCGCGGCACGAACACTGAATTTATCACCCTCAGTCGTGAGTTATCATATTACACAATTAGAAAAACGTATTGGCACCACACTGACCTATAGAAGCACTCGAAAAATATCCCTTACTCATGATGGCGAAGATCTTTATCTACATGTACAACAAATGCTTCAATCGGCACAAACTGGCTTAGATGGTGTCACACATACCAATGACGATCCCAGTGGAAAATTAACCCTTTCATTACCGTCAGCATTAACATATTCCTTATTAAATGAACGGATCGCACAATTCAGTCTACAATACCCAAAAATCCGCCTAAGCATTTCCTATAATGATATTCAGCAAGATCTGATCCAAGATAGTATTGATATGGTGATTAGAGCAGGAAATTTGCAAGATAGCAGCCTTAAAAGTAAACGTATCGGAAGTATTCAGCGAAAACTAGTTTGTTCACCTCATTATCTAAAATCCAAAAGTATTCCAACTCATCCGGAGGAGCTATCGACTTGGCAATGGATTAAACTGAATATGCTACCCAATAGCCGGCAAGTTAAATTTAATAAAATAAATTATCTTATTAAATTTAAAAATAATATTGATGTTGATAATGTCGCCGCCATGACACAATTTACATTGTTAGGTTTAGGCGTTTCGACTCCGCCTAGCGACTTAATTGAATCTGCACTTTTAGAGGGAAACCTTGTTGAATTGCTTCCTCAATGGAAAGTCGATCCTATTCCCTTATATGCATTATGGCCAAATAATGTTTCACAACATAGTTTATCTAAACGATTGCTTTCCTTCTTGTCAGACAGTGCCTAATAAAACTGCCCATTTGTTACTCACTCTCAATTTAGCGCCGATCAAATCAATAGACTAGAATGAAATATTCTTATAACATTTTAATAAATAAGTAAATATATTTAAATTTACTCTACACTATCGATAAAAACATTCACTATATGATGTAAGGAAACTTAATGAACAGAATGGTGTTCACACACAAAAAACTCATCGGCTTTATGGTCTTACTGACCATAAGCGCTTGTACACCAACAATTAAACTGGCACCACCCGATAAACCGATAGTGATCAATCTTAATGTCAAAATTGAACACGAAATAAAAATCAAAGTCGATAAAGAGCTCGATCAGCTACTCACTAATGATGAATTATTTTAATATTAACCAAACAAAATGGAGCTTTTCATGAAAACTCAAGTCCTCGTCTTTTTTACCGCATTACTATTGAGTATTAATGCCTTCGCCATTTCTTTACAAGATGCCAAAAATCAAGGCATGGTGGGCGAACAACAAAATGGCTATCTAGGGGTCGTCAAAGCCAGTCCCGAAGCCAATAAATTGATAAACAGAGTCAATGCTGAACGCCGTAGTTCTTATCAAAAAATTGCCAAAAAGAATGCTATCACACTCAATGAAGTGGCCAATTTAGCCGCAAAAAAAGCCATTTCTGCCACAAAGAAAGGCCAATTCGTTAAAAATAAGCAAGGAAAGTGGGTAAGAAAATAGTGACCATAACCTAAGTCATTTGTCGAGCCCAGAGGTAGGATTCTAGGAGTCGACAAATGACTAGCCTCTGCTTTTAAGAGACTTTCCAATCAGACAAGTAATGCG
Source organism: Shewanella surugensis (assembly GCF_023284005.1). GTDB lineage: Bacteria > Pseudomonadota > Gammaproteobacteria > Enterobacterales > Shewanellaceae > Shewanella > Shewanella surugensis. Next base: position 106,348 of record NZ_JAKIKS010000003.1, on the reverse strand, counting down.
ATAATCGCTTTGATTTGAATAGATACAAGCCACTCCAAAACAAGAATAAACCATCGAGTCCAATACTCCAGCTGTATAAATAATGAGCGCTCATCACTCGAGCAATCAATAAGCCACCATCTAATATTAATAGCCCCAGCAGCAGCACTTTAATCTGACAAAAAAGACCCCGTAGCCATTCAGGCTTACGTTTTCGCTCTGCTATCACTAAAAAATAGATGAGTACGGCGCCTAAACCAGCGATCAAAGACATAATAAAATCAGCTTTTTGGGGATAAATCAATGTCACTAATCCAGCCCTATCGCTGGCTTGAGTTAATGATGCAATCCAAATACACCAACCTCGCGCAATAAAAATTAACATGCCGTAAAGATAAATCGGCGGTTTTATATGGCCTTTTTCATCGAGCCAGCGAATATGACTAAAATTCAAACTACCACCTGTCCATCAACGTCTAAAAAATAAAATTGGGCTTATTCCCAAGAATATAGAGATGGTGCTCCTTTCTGTTATTTCAATGCTCTGTTGCTCTCCAAGCGTAAAAAAACCAAACAGATCGCATTCAGATCTCCGCTTAACACCCCTACTAATTGACGTAAATCGATTGAAACACTCATTTCATAGCACGCCAAATGGTTCAATTCAAGGCGCATCAACCCGCAATCACATTCAATCACATTCAATCACATTCAATCACACCCATAATAAAAACGTAAAACAAACAATCTAAAACAAAATAATCACCAAACAACAAAGTAAATACATCAAAAAAGACATATAACACCACACTTACCCTAATTTAGAGCTAAAGCTCGAAAAAAACTTGGCGCTCTTCGCTTTAACTTGTTATCAATTGCATTAGACAATACTAATAAATTAAAAAATAAAATAAGTTCCCAAGATGATAAATAACACCCACAAATAATCATTCAGGCTCAACATTAACAAGATTATTGGCCTGCACTTCACCTGGAGAGACCCTCAATATGAATCTAAAAACCTCCCTATACCTCACATTATGCTTATTTCCGTTTTATAGTTTTGCGGCTAACAGTACCTTATCGAATTCGCAGATCAATCAATTACAAACAAAAGAAACCACCACCTATTTACGCTGCTGGTATCGACCTGCCGATAGTCATGATGACGTTGCCACCGATTGGGAGTGGGGATTAAACGATAATGGAAGCTATTACAAAGTCAAAGGTTATTGGTATTCGAGTCTCTCTTGGAAAAATATGTTCTATACCCAAACCAGCCAAGAAACCTTACGTGAACGTTGTGAAAAAACATTAGATACCGATTACACAGCAGCCGACATCACATTTTTTGCCGCCGATACTCGCTTTTCCTATAACCAAACCATTTGGACCAATGACATTAGCAGTGATAATGATGATAAAAGCTTGGTGAACAAAATAGTAAGCTTTGGCGACAGTATTTCAGATACAGGTAATTTGTATAATGCATCGCAATGGTTATTCCCTAATGATAACTCTTGGTTTTTAGGTCACTTTTCTAATGGCTATGTCTGGACAGAATATTTAGCTCAAAAAATGGGACTCCCCCAATATAACTGGGCGATTAGCGGCGCAGCAGGTGAAGATCAATATGTCATTTTACCCGGTGTCACCGAGCAAGTTGACTCATATGTTCAATACATGCAGCTGGCTGAAAATTACGATCCTAAAGACAGCTTAGTCACATTAGAATTTGGACTGAATGACTTTGTTAACTATAACCGCAGCGTGGCTGAAGTCAGTGGCGATTTTACCGAGATTATCGAAAAGCTCATTGACAGTGGCATCACCAATATGGTGGTGTTGAACTTACCCGATGCCAGTCATGCTCCTCAGTTTAAATATACCAGTGCAGCAGAAGCGATTGAGGTGAAAAATAAAATATCTGAATATAATGCTTTTATCAAGAACCAAGTCGCCAATTATCAAGCTCAAGGTTATAACTTTGTTTTATATGATACCTATAATCTATTCGAAGAGGTGATTGATTCTCCACAAAGTTATGGACTGAGTAATGTCACCGACTCTTGCTTAGACATTAACCGCAGTGCCTCTAGTGATTATTTACAGACCCATGCCTTACGCTCAGAGTGTACTGTCAACGGCTCCGACAGTTATTTATTTTGGGGCGTGACACATCCAAGTACTAAAACACACAGTATTATCGCCCAGCAGATTGTCAATAGTGCTTTATCGAGTTTCGTCTTTAAAAATCAAACAAACTAATACCACCGTCCTCTTCAATCGAGTCAAAAAATAGCCCTGAAGAATCCTATTCTCAGGGCTTGTTTAATAAGCAGGTATGAGTATGATGACGCTCAACCTCCTCTCTATTTGTTCTATACCCAAACTCATTGAAGATGCAGGATCGCAGGTATATATTCAAAAAAATATCCTATGATGTTAGAGACGGTTGATCTTTCGTGGTTAAACGGTGTTCGAAATAAACACGTTTTAATCGCGGCGTAGGTGATGCCGCCTAGCATTTCAGTCAATAGCCGACAACAAAGAGAAAGGTTATGCCTATGGTCAATAACACCGATGTCATCGCTTATAAAAATGTTCCTCGGTTTAGAATATCGTCATTAATGCTTGTTTGGTTACTGTCTTTAGGTTTTTATTTTCATCAATATATGTTCCGCATCATCCCCAGTATTGCCGTGCCTGCAATGAATGATAGCGGCTCAGCCCATCTATCCTCTGTGCAATTTAATGTGGTACTATTTATTTTTTGGATTGCCTTTGTTTGTTTTCAACCCGTCGCGGGACTCATCATTAATCGATTATCTTATCTATTGACCTTATTGGTAGTATTATTACTGCACATTATCGCCATTTTATTATTAGCAAGCTCAAGAGACTTTTATGTCATGTCCTTGGCATTATTACTCATGGGCATTGCCTCCAGTTTTGCTTTAGTCTTTAGTTTATTTGTCGCTAAAAAATTGTTTAAGCAAACCTTGTATCCCTTAGCTTCTGGCCTTATTTTTGGTCTCGGTGGAGTGGCCGCTATTTTAGCCAGCTTACTCTTTATGCCACTTTCTAAGACTTATGGCCCCAGCTACGCATTACAGTTATTCACTGTGATTCCGAGTATCCTTGCCATCACGATGCTCATTTTACTGTTCTTTCAGATCCGGCACGGTGAGCCCATTACTCACCCAATTGATCATATTGGATTAACCGAGCAATCAACGCACTCTCATGCAACAAATCATCCCAATTTAGCGAAATCCTATGCCTATGTCCTGTTTCATGGTCTGCCTATGGTGTCGTTTTACTCATCTTGGTTACTGCCCTTTATGTCTGATAAACTCGGGGCCAGTAATATCTATGCCAAATCATCGACAGCGGCCGTTTTTGTCGGTTACATTATTGGCTCTCCTTTTGCTGGCTGGCTCACGACAACCTTTTACCAGACACGCTCAATATTATTAACCTATGTGAGTGGACTTGGATTATTCATTAGTGCACTGGTCATTTATTCGCCAACCAACAATGTCACAACCTTATTATTGTTGTGTTTTTTAGGCGTTGTGAGTGGATTTATTGTCACATCCGTGTCCATTACTGCCGATCTCGCCCCAGCAGAGAAACAATCTTTTGCGCTGAGCATCAATAGCGTCTGTTCAAACTTGGGCGGCGCACTTGCCCTGCTTTTTATTGCGGGTTTATTTAAATGGTTTGATATGTCGAGTCTTTATCCTGATCTAAAAGAATTTCATATCATGTTATTCTTAATACCTCTTAGCTATGGAATTGCCATGTGTATCGGGTTTTCGATGATAAAATCTGAGCGAACTGTAACAAATGAGTCATCCATCTAACGCCATTATTCCAAGTTCAAGTGAGTCAACAAACCACCGGCTTATTGTAGACTATCCTCAATAAGCCAGTGGGCTATGTTTAAAGACTTACATCAACGATAACGCACAGCTGTCGAAATGCTCAATCTTCGCGTACGAAGGAATAAGAAAAAAATAAAACCATTCATGCTGATGCTCATGCCCCCAAGTATTGTCGGACTTGTAAAGTCCTTTGAACCCTATCCAGTCCCCTAATCAAATGCTCATAGATTCGAAGATAGGCTGTAATTTGGGTATAAGCTCCTCATTTATCGACTTAACACTAATGGCGAGTATCCACAGTTACCGTTGCGGACAAGCCACTGGCTAAATGCTCAGGCTGATCAAATGCAATACGCACAGGCAGACGTTGAACCACCTTAGTGAAATTACCCGTCGCGTTATCAAGCGGTAACAGCGCAAAGGTTGAACCTGTTGCGGGTGAAACACTGCTCACCTTACCTTGAAAATCACGGTCTGAATAAGCATCAAGGTGGATATCAACCGGTTGACCTATCTTCATCTGTGAGCGCTGGGTTTCTTTAAAGTTTGCCACAATCCAAACGGGCCTTGCCGACACAATGCTGGCGATAGTTTGCCCTGATTGCACCATCGTCCCCACTTGTTCACTTCGATCACTTATAATCCCGTCGATGGGCGAAACAATACGGGTATAACTTAAATCTAACTTAGCTTGTTCTAAATTAGCTTGCACTTCAGCCAAACTGGCTTGTGATTGCTTTACCTTACTTGCTAATACTGTTAATTGATCTTGCTGGGTTTTCAAGCTTTCACTGTCTTTTTTATATTGAATATCTGCTTGGGTATATTTCAATTTTTCATTATCCACATCACCTTGAGCAACAAAGTTCTTTTTGAGTAATTTTAAATACCGTTGATATTGCTGCTTCGTATAACCTTTATTAGCGAGATCTAACTTAGTTTGGGATTGAAATTCTGCCACCTTACTGATTTGCATTTGAGATTCTGCTTTAGCATTGTCGATCTCTGAAGACACTTGAGCAACATTCGCCTGCATTTTTTGTAACGTCACCAGCTGATCTCTATTATCTAATACGACCAATAGCTGCCCTTTTTTTACCGGTTGATTATCATGAATATATGACTCGACTACCACCCCAGTGGTCCTCGCACTCAACTTGGTGATGTCATTCGTCACATACGCATTATCCGTTGTTTGAAAATGACGGCCATAACTAAACCAATAACCAAAACCAGTTACCAAAACCCCTAATATCAACAGCAGCGATATTTGTTTAATGTATTTTTTCATGATATTTCCAACTTCAAGCCATCAAACATTTCTGTGATTCCTACTGGCAGCGCTCACTGCCAGCAAATCCCCCTAAATTTTGACCAACTGTTTTCCCATATTGAGCCCGTCAAACAAATCAATAAACGCCTGTGGAGCTTGTTCAAGCCCAGCATGCATGGTTTCACGATATTTAATCTGCCCAGACTCAACCGCATGCAACAACCATGCATCGGACTCTGGATAATCTTTGAGCCACTGGGTCACTAAAAAGAACTGGGCATGGGGCGCTGATGGTAAGGACTGGAAGAATTGCTCAGGTCCAGATGTTTTCATGTCCCCGCCCTTATTGTATTCTGAAATATTGCCACAAACTGGCACCCGTGCACCTTCGTTAAGCAGCTGAGCCACAAACGTGGCGATCTTACCCCCCACATTTTCAAAGTACACATCGACTCCTTCTTGACAGGCTTGACGTAACTGCACTTTAAAATCCTTAGTCTTATAATCCACACAGGCATCAAAGCCTAATGTATCAACCACATAGCGGCACTTTTTGTCTCCCCCCGCAATCCCCACCACATGCGCTCCGGCCATCTTAGCAATCTGCCCCGCAATCGACCCCACCGCACCTGACGCCGCTGAAATCACCACCGTCTCACCGGCTTTAGGTCTAGCAATCCGATCCATGCCAAAATAAGCGGCGCGACCCGCCGTGCCTACCGGCCCTAAGAAAACAGATTTAGGTAACGGGCTGTCTGGCAAAGGTAAAATAATCGTATTCTTCCCATTAGTCACAAAATAACGCTGCCAAGTAGACAGTAGAAAGACCCATTGCCCTGCGGCAACCTGTGGATTTTTAGACTCAATGATAAAACCAATTGCTTCCCCCTGGATCACCCCGCCTAAAGGAATGGGGTTCACCATTGACATGTCTTTATTGAGTCTAGGACGCACATAAGGATCGATAGACAACCAGTGATTCTCGATTAGTATTTCCCCCTCGTTAAGTGCTGGAAGTACTTGCTTCTCGATGCGAAAATCGGCCAGTATCACTGAACCTTTAGGGTGCTGCGCCAATACAACGGATTGATTGATTGTCTGTTCCATAATCTTCCACCTATTAATGATAATTAAAAGAGTCAAATAACACATAAAACCGCATGTTATACATCATGCTGCCAACGCTTCTTAGGCCATTTAACACTAAAGGCAATGAGTGCTAAGGTGTAAGGCCAGCTAAACAAAAACACAAGAAAATCCATACTATTAAGCCCTTCCTTATAACAAACCAACACGGCTAATAATTTAAATATCGTCGCGATAATCCACACCAAAGACACTTCATGCCAAACTCGGTTGTATAAACGCGTACCGTGTATGGGCAAGCTTTTTAACTGAGGCATACCAGATTCTGCTAATACCCTGATAATAGGACGATTTATTATCGAATAGACACTGAATACGACGATCGTCGTCAGCGCACTGGTCACCGATAGGAAAACACTCTCTTCGCTGATCCCTAAAGGCGTGAAGCCTTTCGAAAAGGCGTAATGGAATCCGCCGGAAAAGAGTAAAAGTAATACCACCGAAATCGAACTGTTTTCCTCGCGTATGAGTGCAACACACACACCATAAGCTGCGGTACCGATGACGGCCCATCCCGCCCCTAAGCTCCAAAAAAGTAAGCTATAGATCACGATAGGAAAAAGAATGGTTTCCAGTGCATTTCGACTCGTGAGATAGCGTAAAAGGTGGCTTTGATTTGATTCATTCATAACGTCTTATCCTCTATATGACGAAACAATTTAAAATCTCGGTTGGATAGAAAAACCCAAACGGCGGTCCCCAACATGAGCCAGCCCATGATGAGAAATAAGTCATTGAATGCCATGATTTCAGCCTGCTGTTTAATCCGATCACCCAAAATAGAGGTGGCGATTTGACTGACGCTGCCATTGATCGCGCCATGGGCACTGCTCATCACAAGGGCTTTTACTTGGCTAATAAAATGGTCATAACCTTGGCTTCCGACTGCGATACTGGTTTGAATATTGCTACTGTGTACATGAACTTGAGAGATAAAAAAGGTCGTCAGTACAGCGGTCCCAAATGAGCCGCCAATACTACGAAAAACATTAATAATGATGGCTGAAGATGCACTGTCTTTGAGAGTGACATTGGCCGTTGCCAGAAGCGCCAACGGCACCATGATAAAAGGTTGACCTAACGCTCTAATAAACAAGGAGAAGGTCATCTGTTCCCCCATAAAATTAATGCTCATTTGACTGTCCATGAAAGCACTCAAAGCTAAAATAGCAAAACCAATCGCGATCATGTACTTAAGGTTTAATATTTTTACTAGCTTTGGAATAAAAGGTAACACTAACAGTTGAGGTAACCCCATCCAAATCACCACAGAGCCAATTTGAGACGCATTGTAGTCATGCACCATAGACAGGTAATAAGGTACGAGAAACAAGGTGCCATAAATCGCCATACCCAGCATAGCGAACACCATCATGGCGTAAGAAAAATTAAAATCCTTAAACATACGCACATTAATCAAAGGATAATCACAATTGAGCTGATCATAAATAAACACCACAAAAGAGAGACTGGCAATCACCGTCAAATAGCAGATCAACGTACTATCAAACCAGTTGTCTTGCCCTCCCTTCTCTAAAATCACTTCCAATGATCCCAAAAACAACATCACCGATATCACCCCGATGAAATCACCTGCTCTAACCACTTCCCAACGCACTTTTTTAAATAAGACGCCTTGAAAAATCAGCACTGCCGACACAAGGCCTGGCAATACATTGATATAAAAAATCATATTCCAAGAGAAGTGACTGGTCAGCCAACCTCCTAATGTGGGTCCAATCGCTGGGGCAAAAGTCGACACAACACTGAACATTGTCATGCCTAACGGACGCTTTTCACCTGGCAGTAATTCAATGATAAGCCGAAAAGAAATAGGGATGAGCGCACCACCGCAAAATCCTTGCAAGGAGCGAAAAACCAACATTGAATCTAAATTCCAAGCATTAGCGCATAAAAACGACGCACCAATAAAGCCCGCAATACAATACAGTGCATATCGACCTGTGCCGAAGGCTTGGGTTAGCCATCCCACCAGCGGAATGGCTACAATTTCTGCGGTAAAATAGGACGTCATGAGCCAAGAGCTCTGATCTTGGCTCATGGATAACGCCCCTTGGATCACCTTAATCGACGAATTCATGATCTGGATGTCTAAAATAGCCATGAATCCGCCAATGAGCCCCCCTATAATGACCCACCATTCCACCTCCGACACCGTCCGAGGCTCAGGCATCGTTTGAGGAGATAGAGTTTGGGGAGGCATAGGCGCCGATGTTAAAACCGAGCTCATACCAACACCTGTAACAATCCTTTAGCCAAGCCGTTGATGTTAGGTGCATTCAACATTGATAAATGATCGCCCTCCACGGATAAGTGACACAAGGGTCGAGTACTAAAATCTTGCCATCCCAGTCCTTCTCTATCAAGTTTCATCCGCCCTTTCAGCACTTCTTTGGCTTCCACAACGATGATATCTCCCGCATAAACCGCCCCAGAATAACCTTCACTGGCTTCAATATGAGTCTGTAGTATTTTGATAAATTGAGCAAAATCATCCAATGTTAAACGATCAGGTACCAAGCCTGCTCGTTTGAACTCACTGAGAAATAACCCGGTGCGTTGCCTCTCATCAAGGTTAAGTAACTGGGCCGGTGTGATCCTTAAATCTTGCCCCATAAACTGACTGACTTTACCCGCAAAATGGGCCAACCTTTGTGCATCATTCATTTGACTTGAATTATCCACTTGCACTTGAGGTGCACTCTGATCGAGGATCAGCAAGCGAGGTAAACTCCCTTCTTGATCATGCAGTTGCTGAGCCATCTCAAAGGCTATCGTCGCGCCAAGAGACCAGCCCCCCAAGATCAGGTTTTGCGACTTAATCACAGAGCCTGCTGCATGAATGTATTTACTGGCAAGAGACTCAATATGAATATCTCTTTCATCCAGCTGAGAAAAGTCAGTCACTTGAATAGCATATACGGGTATATCCCCCCCTAATTCTGTTGTGAGGTTTTGATAACAAAGTACATTGCCACCCGCGGGATGCACTAACAATAAAGTGGGACGCTGCTCAGGCACACCTTTTTGTAAACAGATCAGTGTCTTTGCCGTTGAAGAGGTTTGCAGCTCAAGATAATGAGCCAATTGCACAATACTCGAATATTCAAAGAAGTCATTAATATTAATATTTTTATCAAACTTACGATTAATGCTAATCACTAAATTCAATGCATTGAGTGAATTTCCTCCGAGTTCAAAAAAGCTCACCTTAGTATCAATAAGCGCTTCTTTTAGGATCTCAGCAAACATCTGATGCAAGGCATGCTCTATTTCCGTTTGAGGCAAGTTAACCACTTTTCGAGTATGAAGTTTCACCTGCGCCAGCTGACGATAATTCACTTTACCACTGTGATTTAACGGTAAGCGCTCAAGCCACTCGATGTGATCCGGTTTCATAAAACTCGGCAGCTCATGAGCCAAACGCTGCTTAATTTGCGCTTGTTCAGACTTATTGACACTGGGAATATAGGCGACTAATTGCGCTCGCTGGACATGGTCCAAATCACCCTCGCGATAAAGTACTGCCACCGTTTGCCCACAAATGGCCGCCAGTCGACACTCAATCTCAGCAAGCTCCACACGAAAGCCGCGAATTTTAACTTGTCTGTCCATCCGTCCAATAAAGACTATCGCTCCACCTTCCAACCTCATGCCCCGATCCCCCGTGCGATACAATCGACAATCAGGCAGTAATGGATGGATAATAAAGGCCTTCGAGGTGAGCTCTGGCAGATCCAGATAGCCATTAGACATATGCTGACTGGTAATATAAATTTCACCCGCTATACCGACAGCCTGTATTTTGAGTTGCGGATCCAATACAAACAGCTGACTATCATTCAGCGATTGGCCAATAGGCACTGTCGCCAGTTCATCAGGAAGGACAGCAGGCACTTCATAACAGGCCACACCGATTGTTGTTTCAGTTGGGCCATAGTGATTTAGCATTCGACATTGAGGCGCTTTATCTCGCACCTTATCGACAAGTTGCTTGGTTAATGCCTCTCCCCCCAATACTAATAGCTGACTCGGTAGAATGTCTGCTGCATTTTCAAGCTGCAGCAAAGCACTCAAGTGTGAAGGAGTCATTTTAGCGCAATCGAGCGGGTTCGATTTTAAGTGAGCACACAGCGCAATGGGATCGTTAAGCAACGCGGTAGAGATGATTTCAAGACATCCCCCAGCCATTAATGCCGGAAACATCATGGTATGAGCCAAATCGGTATTAAAGGAGGAAAACATGCCATATCGCGCATTGGCCTTTTGTGCCAATGTTGGCCTGATCGCGTCACAATAATGCGCTAGCTGATTGTGAGTCACTTCAACACCTTTGGGGGTGCCTGTGCTGCCAGATGTGAATAAAATATAAGCGGCTAATTCGGGGTTATCTCCCCAATAATAATTCTCACACCCAGTGATTTCTTTTGGGCAATCATGCCAATTTAAACACTTAATCGGCGCGCCTAATCTGGGAATATCGCCGATTAATAGTACTGCTTTTGTCTGACTCAACAAAGGCCCAATTTGCTTGTCAGACAATGTCTCATCAAGTGGTAAATAACAAGCATTGGCTTTCCAAATACCGAGAATGGCCGTAACATAATGTTCGTTCTTGGGTAATTGCAGCGCCACCACATCACCGCTTTCCACTCCTTGCTGCTTAAGCCAACAAGCCAATGCCATCGCCTGTCGATCCAGTGCCTGATAGGACATGCTGCGCCCTTCACAACTTAACGCTTGTGCCTGTGGCTGCTGAGCCACTTGTTCATCAAATTGCTGACATACTGTTTTGGCATCTGCTTTAACCGAGACGGTCATCTCTTGAAATGCATCCGCTTGCGAGTGGTTAAGCAATGATAAATCACCAATCTTAGTATTAGGGAATTGCACTACCCAGGTTAACACCCGCCTCAGGTCGTTCATCATCTGCTCAATGTGATCGGCAGCAAACAGCACTGAGTTGTAGTACATACTCAGTAATAAACTGTCCCCTTCGGCCTCAACCCATAAATTAAGATCGAGCTTCGTCTCGCCGTAATCGACTTTTATCGGTTCATATTGAATCTTTTCAGGATCGTAAAAAGGAAAAATTTGATAGGTCAAAATCGCTTGGTAAATCGGATTACCGTGACTAAAATGCCTTTGAGGCAAGGTCTCTACAATATGAGAAAAGGGAATGCTCTGGTAAGAAAATGACTGATTACTTTCATTTTTTGCTCGTTCAATGACCTCTTTTATCGTTAAATCGGCTGTCATTGTGGCGCACAAAGGCAGCGTATTCATAAACACGCCCATGATTTGCTGACTCTTTGGCACATTTCGATTCGCAAAGGGGACGCCGATGATCACTTCTTCTTGACCACTGTATAAGTGCAATAACAATTGATAGGCCGCCACAAACAGATGGAACTCTGTCACTTGAAGCGCTTTACAACTCTCTTGTAGCTGCTGCCACAACAGCGGCTCTATTTTGCGAGAACACATGCTGCCCTGATGTTTATTCTTCTTCGCTCTCAATCTATTGGTCGGAATCGATAATTGCCCTTCGACATCGACGAGTTTATCGCACCAAAAGGAGAGTCCTTTCTGATATGCTTCCGATTTAAACCAAACTTGTTCATATAAGGCATAATCGAAAAATTGCAAACACTCGGTTAATTGAAGGGTGGCCCCCTTACTGAGTTGATAATAAGTCTCTAAAAACGCTTTTAAAAATAAATTAACCGTCCACCCATCGGAAATAATATGATGAAACATCATCAATATGGCACATCGATTTTGTTCAACTTTAATGAGGCGAAAAAAGACCAAAGGTCCTTGAGCCAAATCGAGTGGTCTTAAACCTTCCTCCAACGCGGCTTGCTCAAGCCACGCACGCTTTTCAACATCAGTACCATGACTGAAATCATCATAGGCAAAACGATGCGTTTCACCCGTTTGCCGTTTTTGCACTGGCTCACCGTTAATTTCAGTGAAAACCGTTCTAAAAATAGCGTGTTGCTGCACAATATGATCGACGGCGCTTGAAGCCAATTCGGGTAAAAAAGGTGAATTCACCTGACAAATTATCGCATAAGGATTGTTATAAGCGCGACCATTACCCTGCTTTTTATTCAGCAACCAAATGCTTTTTTGTGCCGAGCTCAAAGGATAATACGCTTGCTCAACACGGTGTTTTTGAATCGTATATTGTTTGTTTGTTTGCTGATGACTCTTTCTCTTCTTCGCTAATGCTTTTATTTCAGACAAGCTTAACGATTTAAGTTGGCTCATAGTAGACGTCATATTGGGATCCTCACAAAAGAAGCGGAATGGTCAGACAAGGAAAAGACCTTGCCTGACATTGGACTTAATCGAGTTCCAACAGAACTTCCAATTCTGAAACAACCAAATTAGCCAGACCCAATACCGTTTGATCTTGATAGAACAAATCCACTCGCACATCAATTTCAAATAACTCAGACACCGCTGAGATCACTTGTACGGCCAGTAATGAATTTCCGCCCAGTTCGGTGAAATTATCATTAACACCAACGCCTGAAATCCCCAAGATTGACTGCCACACTTTGACAATCTCACGTTCAATGTCGCTAGAAGGTTCAAGGTAGTCAACCGATAGCTCGGGTCGACTATGACCATCAGAGCCCGCTTTTTCTGCTGTTTCTATCTCAGTCGTGGTTCTTTCTGGAATAGTCTCTCGGATCAGCTGAGCAAAATCACTGGTTGCCACCACAATTTGCTCAAAATCCATATTCTCCATCAATCTTTGTACCGCACTCACGCCTTCATGATAGAGAATATCTTTATCGGCAAGTTCCACCTCTGGCACTTTAAGCTGTATCATTGCTTCACTGACGGTGGCAACGGGGTTATCCATATCCACCTTGATAAGCGTATAATTTTCAAGAATGAGTAACACTTCCCCCGTTAAGGAATAGAACACAATATTCATCATGATGCTGGGATCTTGGCTGCTAAAAGGTCGTTTGAGCTGTACATGCGCCCAGCAATCGGCTTCCAATGGCGCAAAGTAACTTATCTTGCCATAGCTAATGGGTAAAAAGTTATCTTGTGAGATTCGATTGATGCAAGCAATCGCTGTCGAATCGATCAGTGCAGGATGGTAAGGATATCGCTGTAGATCCTCACGAAACACTTCGGCTAACGATTTATGAATAAGCCATTCATCACGTCCTTCATTAATGGCTAAATGATTATCCCAACGGCGACTTAAAAATAAGAAGCTTTTTCCATCATCAATGCTTAAGCTACTATCAAGTGCAACATTTTCAACCTTTTTTTCGCAGCGCTGCTGTATATCAACCAGGGGATCTTTTGATATCGTTAAGGCTTCGGATACGCTGTTAATGATCCCAAAAGCATGCTCTTGCCACTCGAGATCTAAAATGCCGCGGCTACGCAAACTGTACTTATAGCCCGTCTCATTTTGGCTTACAAACAAGCTCATTGATTTTGGCCAAGCCGATTGATACACCACTGGCTGAGTCAACATCAAACTGCTTACCTGCAAAACCTCCTCTTTTTTAAAATGAGAAACCAGTTCATGGAGCATGGCCAAAATGGTGGTTCCCACCAGCGTTGGCTGACCTTTAAGCTTATGATCGTCTATCACCCAATCTTGATTCACCGCAAGATTAACGCGATACTCTTCCTCACTACGTTGCTTATTGATCTGGGTCAGTAGCTGACCTTCTTTTTCAACAAAATTAGGCATCAGCCCTTTAGTAATATCTTGGGTTTGTTTATTCCAATTAACCGCCATGCCCACATCGCCCCATTGTCCCCAATTGATAGAGGTAGTGTGACCCGCCTTTCTTTGATTGCGGTAAGCGGCATAAGCATCCATGAAGGCATTGCCAGAGCAGTAATCGATCCTCGCCTCATCCCCTAAAATGGCCGAAATAGAAGAGAACAACATGAAGAAATCAAGCGAATGTTCAGCCAATAATTCATCTAAAATCAAGGTACCTGTGACTTTAGGATCGAGCACTTGAGCACAATCTTTATCTTGTTTCAGCGGAATAATCCCGCCACCAGCAATGCCCGCAGTATGGAACACACCATGGATCTGTTTAAAGGGGGCTAACGCCGTCTGCATTGCCTCAAAATCACAACTATCAGCCTGAATTAAATGAACCGTATTTCCTCTTTGCTCTAACCGTAATATACTGGCAAGCTTCACACTAACGGGATCGTCAATGGCATGAGTTTGTAACCATGATTGCCATTGATTTTTTTCTGGTAAATCTGAGCGATAAGTGAGTAACAACGTACCGTTAGACATCACAGATAAATAATCTGCCATCAATAAACCCAATCCTCCGAGCCCACCAGTGATCAAATAAACGCCATTTTCACGAACGGATGTCGGCACGCCCTCTGATTGTTGATCGAGATAAACCGCTTGATATTCTTCCTCCCAACGCAGCTTGCCTCGATAGCCAATGAGATTCCCATCTGTAGGAACAAGCGCTTCGAAAATAAGCTGCTTAGCAAGCTTTATCGGTGAAACATCGCCCGACAAATCAATATCCACTTGATGACATTGGGCTTCTGAATACTCATGATAAAACACACGAGCGGGGCCCATGAGCAAGGCATTTTCAGGCGAGTACACCCGCTCACCCGCAATACTAAAGGTATTATTTGACACTAAGACCAACTGTAACTTGTCCACCAAATTGGCTTCAATCAGCATTTGTTGTAAGTAAAGCGGACTATAAAATGCATCAACTTGCTGCTGCTTAATACTTTTTGTCGATATTTCGGCTTGATCAATATCCGAAACATTCCAAAGATGGAGCACTCGATTAGGCGATAAGCCTTTTTCTTTCACCGCTTTTAATAAAGCGCGATAATCATCACTTTCGCTTGGGCACACCGTGAATGTATTCTTGTCTACAACTTGTGTGAAGCGCTCACCTTTGCTCACCCAAATAACAGGCTCTTCTCTTTTAAGCAGCTCAGCTTTAATACTCTCGCACAGGGCATGTTCTTCGGTGAAGATAAGCCAGCAAGAAGCCTCTGTGCTAACATGTTTATTGAGGTAAGACTGGCCCACACGTTTCCAAGACGGGATATAGAACCAATCACCTATATCGGCCTTTTTCTGCTTTAAGGCTTTCAACGTGCCAAGCTCTGCCCCCGTACCTGTGGTTTTCGCTTTAGGCAAGTTAAATTCTTTGCGTTGGAATGGATAACCGGGGAGTGATAACCGATTACGCACCTCACCTTCGTGCAGTCTTGCCCATGGAATGGTCACACCATTCGCCCAAAGGCTCGCTAAAGAGGTCGATAAATGTTCAAGTGACGTAGCTTGTTCTTTGGCGATAGGCAGTGAAGATTGAATAACAAAAGACTCGCCCGCCGGTATATGCTGTTTAACAGCCGAGTCCAGCGAACGCCCAGGCCCGACTTCTAAAAAGGCCAGTTTGGTTTCAGGCGACATTAACGTCATCAATGCTTGGCTAAATTTCACCGGTTGACGCACATGTTGAACCCAATACTCAGGATCGGTCGCTAACTCATCGGTGATCCATTCTCCTGTTACCGTTGATACAAAGGGAGTATATGGGGCATTCAGTGTGAGACTTTGAATAACGTGACGGAATTCGGTTAACACTGGCTCCATCATATAAGAGTGGAACGCGTGAGACGTGTCTAAGTGTTTACAGAAAATACCCTCATCTTCAAGCTTATCTTGTAAATGAGCAATCTCATCTAATCCACCCGCCAAAACGCATAAACCAGGGTAGTTCATGGCGGCAATTTCAATCTTTGTGCCATCAATATGCTGCGCGACGTCCTCTTCGTTAAGCAATACTGCCAACATCGAACCTGCCGGCAATGCTTGAACAAGCTGACCCCGTAATGCAACAGCTTTAAGCGCATCGTCTAATGAGAATACCCCCGATAAACACGCTACCACATACTCACCCACACTGTGGCCTATCATCACCGTGGACTCAATACCCCATGACTGCAATAGTTTTGCCATGGCATATTCCACAATGAAGAGTGCAGGTTGCGTAAATTGTGTCTCATTGAGTCGGTCAAGCTCAGTACTGTCAGACGCTTGAAAGATGATGTCTTTAATATTGCGTCCCAGTATAGGGATTAACATCTCACAGCAGGTATCGAACGCTTGCTTAAAGGCCGTATGGCTTTCATAAATCGGCTTGGCCATATTGATGTATTGGTTACCTTGACCAGGAAACATGAAAACCAGTTGTGGATCATCTCTAAAAGTCGATTTAATCACTTGAGATTTAGCCATTTTTTGTAGCAGCTCATCACGTTCATTCGCCACTATAAAGCTATTATAACGAAAGCGCTCACGCCCCACTTGGAGTGTATAGGCCACGTCGGCCAGATCGGCCTCAGGATGGGCTTCAAGGTAATGTTTTAAATTCCCTCTCATTGCCTCTAATGCATCTCTATTTTTTGCCGATAGAGGGAAAACAAGATTGCTTGTGGGACTGTCGCTCTTTCTTTGCTCTGGGGCTTCTTCAATAATCAAACATGCATTGGTGCCGCCCACGCCGAAAGAGTTCACTAAAGCCCTGAGAGGCTGTTCGCTATCTTTAAATTCTGACAGCTGAGTATTCATTTTAAAAGGGCTCTGCTCAAAATCGATATTAGGGTTAGGCGATTGATAATGTAATGAAGCAGGCAATTTATGGTGCTTTAATGACAACGATGCTTTAATTAAACTTGCTGCGCCCGATGCCACATCAGTATGACCAATATTGCTTTTAACCGAGCCTAACCAACAAAACTGTTTATCATCGGTATAACTTTGGAAGGTTTGAGATAATGAAGAGAACTCGATAGGATCCCCAAGGGCCGTTGCCGTACCGTGGGCTTCGACAAAATTAATCTGACTCGGATCAATACCCGACTCATCAATAGCGCTTTTCGCCACCGCAATTTGCCCATCAATGCTGGGAGCGGTAAAGCCTGCTTTTAAATTTCCATCATTATTAATCGCCCCGCCTTTGATAACAGAATAGATATGATCGCCATCACGCAGCGCATCATCAAGGCGTTTTAAAATTAAGACCCCCGCGCCGCGGCTAAAAATCGTACCATCGGCTCTAGAGTCAAAGGCATAACAGCGACCTTGAGCAGATTCCATTCCCCCTTGCATGTACTCATAGCCACGTCTTTCTGGCGTATCAATAGACACGGCACCCGCAACAATCAAATCACTATCACCACATTGAAGGCTACGCATACCCAGCACCGTTGCCACCATAGCGGTAGAGCAAGCGGTCTGCACATTAACACTCGGGCCTTTTAAATTCAGTTTGTATGACACACGCGTGGTCACATAATCTTTATCATTATTGGTCACAATCGATGTACCACTTGCATATTGGTGCACATCTGGATGAGAGTTGACTTCATTCAAATGCCATGCGGTGCCCGTTCCCCCAAACACGCCCACTTTTCCAGGATACTGTTCGGGCACATAACCGGCATCCTCAAACGCATGCCAACAGCACTCAAGAAAAACACGATGTTGAGGATCTAAGGTTTCTGCATCTCTTGGCGTAAAGTCAAAAAATTGCGCATCAAAATGTTTAGCATCCCCAATGATCCCTCTACGAGGCACATAACTTGGAGACGCTATCAATGCCTCATCAATACCTGACTCTCGCAGTTCTTCTTTAGAAAAGGTGCTGATACTTTCCACCCCATCGATTAAGTTCGCCCAAAACTCATTAACGTTTGATGCCCCAGGTAATCGCGCTGACATACCAATGATAGCAATATCCTGATGTTGCTTGTCTGTAGTAGACTTCATAATATATTCCTCTTTGTATAGCTAAACTAAACGGATGAGTTGACTATCGTTTGTCGATATATTGACTAATCTTTTTAATCGTTGGATATTGAAGTAAATCCATAATAGAAACATGCTCAGCAATATTCGTTTTAATCTGTCGATGCACTTTTGCCATGAGTAAAGAATTGCCACCTACATCAAAAAAGTTATCATTTAATGATATTGACTCTTTATTCAGGATCTGTTTCCAAATTGAGGTTATTTTAGACTCAACATCATTTTTTATACTATTTTTGGAGATAGGCATAATGTATTCTCTCTTAATTTTAGCAATGATTTTTTTAACAACAGCTAGCTGAGAATAATCCGTCTTCGCATTATTCAGCGTGGGCATTTTTTCTAACGCTATAAACTGAGATGGACACATATAAAAGGGTAAATATTGACTAAGATAATCTTTTATCTCCTGAGCATTTAATTCAGCACCGTCTTTTAATGTGTAATAGGCTTTTAGCTCTTTCTTATTTAATTTACTTCCTCTATCATTTTCATTACTATCTTCATAACTGACCGCCACATTTTTTATTTCATTCAAGTTGAATATAACGGATTCAATTTCACTTAATTCTATTCGATGGCCTCTAATTTTAACTTGGCGATCCATCCGCCCTAGATATTCCATTACACCATCTTCATGCTGGCGAACTCTATCCCCGGTTTGATACATTCGCTTTTCGATAAAAAAAGCATCAATGAAAGGATTATCAACAAAACGCGCATCGGTCATTGACTGATTATTAATATACCCTTTTGCCAGTATATCCCCAGCCAAATACAACTCACCCGTTTGACCTTGAGGAACAGGTAACCCTTTCTCATCGAGTACGTAGGCTTTAGCCTGTGGAATGGGCTTACCAATCGGCACGTAACCGCTGCGCTTATTAGGTTGTGCAATCCAATGAAAACAAAATATTGTTGCTTCTGTTGGCCCATATAAATTGTGAATAGTCGCGGATGTTTGCTGCGATAATTGCGCCACTAATGCTTGATCAAGCGCCTCCCCTCCAGAAAAAAGATGACGTAATAGTACGCAGCGTTGAAACACTTCGGCGTCAGCGATGGTATGCAGCGCAGTCGGTACAAACTGAGCGACACTGACATCATGATCTAGCATAAATGCTGCTAATTGCTGAGGATCATATTTTTTCTCATCGGCTATAACCGCGCAGCTGGCACCGACACAAAGGGGCCAGAACATCTCCCAAACCGACACATCAAAACTAAAAGTGGTTTGTGCCAGTACCACATCTGTTGACTGAAGACTAAAAGCCTCTTGCATCCAGCGTAAATAACCCACAACGGTGCGATGCGAAACCAGTACGCCTTTAGGCCTACCCGTTGAACCCGAGGTATAGATGACATAACAAGGATTGCTATCATCAAACGTTGGAGGCTCAAAAGACACCGCTTGGTGCCAATTAATCCTGTTTAAATCAATATTAAGAAGATCATGATTAACAGGGAATGCTTTATCTTGAATATCGTCAATAATGCCTTTTGTATGGGCATTATCTAGCATGTATTTTAATCTTTCTTCAGGAAAAGAAGTATCTAATGGTAAGTAAACCCCGCCAGCTTTTATTATTCCTAATAAGCAGGCAATCATTGCCGCACTTTTATTTAAATAAACGGCAATCACATCACCCACATTGATACCTTTATTGATTAAATCCTCAGCAATAATGTCACTCATGATATTTAATTGTTCATAAGTCACCTCCCTATCATCTGTTCGGATCGCGATATTATCTGAAAACATGTCAAATGATCGATTTAATACCGAATGCAATAGCTGATTTAATGCCATAATACGCCTCAACCCCAAATTTAATAACAATGGAACTTACTTTTGAAAAACGTTTAACAACACGTTATATAAAAATTTAACGAGAACTTTTAATGACCGTTATTAATGATAAATAGCCTCTATTAATGTTTGTTCAAATATATTAATCATTTTTTTTATCTCCTCGGGGTTATATTGATCCACATCTAAAACAAAGTGTGCTGCCAATGTTCCCTGTTGTTCTTCAATCGTCAACGAAATACCTTGCCTCAACGTATTCGATTGGATCTCTTTTATTAAAAAATGAGTATCCTCCGCGCGTAAACTCGGCAGTTGACTTAAATAATTAAAACCCGCTAAAAAGGCAATGGGTGCAGATTGATATTCTTGCCGATAATAATCAACCAGCTCACTATAACTAATATAACTGTATCGCAAACGTTCAAAAAAGCTTTCACGGACTGATTGTAAAAAATCAATGAAAGACATTGTTCCTTTGTCCTCAACACAAAAATTGATAATATTAACGAAGCAGCCCAAGGTATCTTTAAAATGGCCCCTAGCACGATTCGATACGGGGATCCCAACTTGACATTGTTGACCCGCGTGAATCTTTCTCAAGCTATAATAAAAAGCGGCCAACAATACTAGCGGTACTGTCACCTTATGTTGTTGTGCGTAACGTTCAATCGGCTCTTTGGCTCCTAGAGTATAATCACCTATATACAATTGTTCATTTTTATATTCGTTTACCAAGCTAAATAAACGCTCCTTTTGAGCGTATAACGAGCCAAATAAAGAGTAATATGAAGCGCCATTTATCCCTTCATTGATAAAGACTTCATTATCAAAATCACACTGTAATCGAGTTCCCCAAAAATCTAAGGCATCCTGACGTCCCGTTTTCTGCATGAAGTCATACTGCCAATTAGCGTACTCTTGATAACTCACAGGTTGTTTAGATCCATCGAAATCCTCATTTTTGAACATTTTATAATGTTCAATTAATTGATGAGACCACAATGAGATCGATTCTCTGTCAAAAACAGCATGGTGCACCGTCACAAGTAACACATGGTGATTGAGCGATATCCTTAACAGCTGTAAATGAATAAGCGGACCGACTTCAATATCGCTGCAAACCGATTGCGCACGCTCTCGGAGCCAGTGCTCATCTTGTACTTGCGCCAAAGACGCTTCGTTTTCATTAATCTTGATGTCATCAAACCTAAAAGGCACGTCAAGCAAACTCTTCTTATCCAAATTAATCCGAGTCAATAACACCGGATGACGCTTTAAGACGAAATGAATACTGGCCGTTAACCGATCTTTATCGAGCGAGCCCGTTATGACTTGATAAAAATAGATCTGGTAATCGGTATTTTCACTGAATAAATCTAAGGTGATAAAATACTGCTGCTCCGACGTAAGCAAAGGCACTGTCGATTGCGACAGCGCCATAGGCGGATGATCCACATGCTCAAATAAAGGAAGCTGCGCCGATAATGCCCTTGGCGTTGAATATTCAAAGAATTGATTAAAGTGAACGCGGTAACCTAATTTCGCTTGAATAAGTGATTGGGCGCGGATCAAATGTAAAGAGTTAGCCCCCAGTGCCATAATATTATCGTGCACACCGATCCCCTGACATTCTAAGACTTGTTGCCAAATGTCAATAAGGGCTTGTTCAATGACCTTTTCAGCGGATACGGGGACGACTCCTTGCGCTACGCTTCCTTCAATAGTCGTATTTAATTCAACCTGATTAGGTTTAGGTAAGCTCGATTTATCAACTTTTCCATTTGCAAGCTTTGGTAAAGCGGTTAAAAAGATAAAATGACTCGGGATCAATGAACGGGCCAGCTTTTGAGACAAAAAGTGTCGCAGACGCTCAGCGCCGATGTTTTCATGACCTCCGTTATCATCCTTAACAACATAAGCCACTAAGCACTGAATACCGTTTTCATTATGATGAATATCAATAATACAAGACGCTACAGCAACGTGTAAGCTTATTGCTTGCTCTATCTCCTCTGCTTCAAAACGAATGCCATGTAACTTCATTTGGCTGTCTTTTCGCCCAAGGTATTTAAGCTGTCCTGCTGAGTTAATTTGGGCGAGATCGCCACTTCCATGCGCCCACACCGATTTACCCGCCCCATCAAGTAATGAGCAGAAACGCGCTTGCGTGCGATCGAGATCGTTAAGATATCCTCGCGCTACGCCCTCTCCGGCAATATAAATCTCACCGATTTCCCCTTCAGCCACGGGATTTCTCTCTTCATCCAGAAGCTGTATTTCAGTGCCTTCAATTCCCAGCCCCAAATGCACTGGCACATTAGGATAAAGCTCACAAAACGTGGCATTCGCAGTGGTTTCTGTTGGACCGTATAAGTTATATAGACGTAACTTGGGGTGTCGTTGAAAACTCTCTTCTTTTAAGTTTTCAGGTACGGCCTCACCCGATAACAACACCACATTCGGTAAAGCCTGCTCCGCTTTGCGGCCCTCCGTTAATGTGAAAAAAGCGAGTAGCTCTCGCCAAATTGTTGGTACACAATAAAGCGCGGCATTAGGATGCTGCTGATACCACGTTAATAACACTTTAGGCGTCCTTAGACAATCTTCAGGTAATATGTGTAACGGTTCACCGCGGAGCAAAGAGTAAAATATTTGACTGACTGCTGCGGCAAAACTCACCGCTGATGTAAAGGGAAGACAAGCTGACCGTTCACCCCAATCTTGACTTGCAAACCACTGAGAATAATAAGCAAGCTGGCCATGTTCAATCATGACCCCTTTAGGTTTTCCGGTCGAACCTGAAGTATATAAAATATAGGCCAAATCATCTGGCAGTATATTCTGCACTGCTATATTTTCATTTGCGTCTGTCAATAACACTTCATCTAAACAGCAAGTGGCTAAGGCAAGCTCATCTTGAATCGCAATGTTATGCTCTTTATTGTCAGTCAATAAAATGAATGCATTTGAATCGAGGGCAATGGATGTCATTTGCTCAAAGGTATGAAATGTAGACAATGGAATATAAGCCAATCCTGCTTTTAATATACCCAACAGCACTGCGGGAAGGTAAACACACTTTTCAATATTAACCAGTACTAAACCACCTTGGGTATATTGAGAGTGACTTAAAAAATAACACGCGATGCGTTCTGATATTACTTTTAACTCACCATATGTGATTGATTGCTCAACATCGATAACGGCTGTGTCATTCCAGTATTCCATTGACACTTTATCAATGATCTTGGTTAAAGATAAAAACCCCATGTTAATTCCCCTAATAAATTAAGTCTCCTTTCCTTACAATTCATCATATCTATTACCACGCATAAAATGACTCATGGAATACCGCGACAAGCGAGACAATCAATATCATTTTTTATATGCTACGATCCAATAAGAAATATACTCCTTTAAATCAACCCCACTCATCCAACACAATAATGAAGTAGCTAGTCAATAAAACCCTGTCTTCATTTATCCTTACTTAATGTCTTCTTACTGACTCAAGCTCAATCACATTCTAGACAGCAGCATAGGCACTGTCAGGTTATTAAAATGACAACTTGAACATGATCAACACATGTGATAGAGCCACATTGTTTGAATGGAAATTAATAATAACTTTAATAACGAAGAGGTTAACTTATATATACATGACACTTTTAATAGTGTTAATAAAGTGGAAGGTAAAACCATCTACATGAATAATAAATTTAAATGCACATAGACATTTACACATAACACATTGATTTAAAGCACCAAAAAAAACAATTTAAACCGTCATAATAGAGAATGATAATAATCATTAATATAGAAGATGAATAACATTAGTCTTCTAGGTTTGCTAAACACTTAATCTAACATTAACCCACATTAATAAACACTGATATTTAAACAATAAAATATCAGTCTTTATTATCTTTTAATTTGCATTTTCATTTAAATATTACAATCTAAAAACACCTTAAAATTAATGATACTTAAGTTAGTGTTAATGCGTTAAGTAACTTTAACGTGAGTTATATGACGATATGAGTAAAATATATAAAAAATAAAAGAATCATCGTGTATTGACGTTATAACGTCATTTCCTGGTGGTGTATTTCACTGCCTCTACTATTTCATCATTGTGCTACTCGAATCCAGATCCAATGAATGAAACATACGATTGGATAAGAGGTAAGGATGCTAAATAATTAAAATAAGCTTTTTTACGGGGGAAATATGAATATTCATTCAATAGAAATGGAAAAAGCCTGTGCTTTTTTTAAAAAACAACTAATAAATCAAGAAGATGATATTATTCACACCTTCTTTGGAAAATTAAACATAGAAAAAAAAACCATCTACGCTATATCCAGTGACTATCACTGGCTGCTTGAATACTGGTCATCCGGCCTTTATAAAAAAATAGGACAGAGGATCAGCTCGGGGATCAAAACATGGGATCATATGGATGCAGAACATCGATGCGTGCTGAAAAAAAACAATATTAAATATAAAACAGATATTACCAAGAATTATGGCAACATTGTCGATATCCTCTCCGTTGCCACCGCTAGAAGCTTAAAAGATGAAGATCTGCTCTCTCTTTATTCAAAAAAGCCCATCATCAGCAGTATCTCAAGCTCTATTTGGTGTAAATTCAATATCCCCACTTTGCCTTTAAAGGGCATTGAATGCCCAACAAGATTAAAACCCATTGATATAGAAGTTAAACATGAATGTTTCCAATTCGGCAATATCAAATTCACTTGTAAAGAAATGGAGACTATTCATTGGCTATTAGAACTCAATTCATTCAAAGAAATTGCTTGGAAACATCAATGTAGCCAAACCGCAGAAAGAAAACGTATTGATACTATAAAAGCCAAACTCAATTGCCAAGGATTTTCATCATCAGCGTTATTCATTGCTTTAAAAGATAATGGCATTACGGCATCTTGTTTAAAAGACTACATCATGCCGCCATGAACATCTATTCAGCAAGTACCATTATAAAATAGCAATAATACTTATTTTAAACAATCGCTAAATATTAATACCTTCACCTTTAGCGAGTATTCCGATAAGGATAAACAATGAAATTTAAACGTTGTACACTATGCCTTGCATTTGCGTTTGCCGCATCAATGAATAACGCCGAAGCCACCAACCTCTTAGATATCTATAAACAAGCACTCACCAATGATCCAACGGTCTTGCAAGCCAAAGCAGAGCGAGATTCACTCTATGAAAATATCAATCAATCAAGAGCTTCATTACTCCCCTCTATTAGCGGTGACATTAGCGTCTCTCGCACATGGGATAATCAAACGTCGACCGTCAGCGCTGATGGTAATGTGGCCTCTGCCGGCTTGTCCTTATCACAAACCTTATATGATGGCAGTCTCTGGTCTAAACTCACTCTTTCTGAAAAAACAGCCTCACAAGCCGATATCACCTACGCAGATACATTACAGAACTTAATTGTTCGCGTCAGTAAAGCCTACTTCAGCGTACTTACATCACAAGATGACTACCGCTTTAAAAAAGCGGCCCAACATGCCTATAAGCGACAACTTGCGCAGACGCAAGAACGCTTTAAGGTGGGCCTATCGCCCATTGCTGATGTACAGTCAGCTCAAGCGCAATATGACTTAGCCACAGCCCAAGCCGTGACAGCTAAGAATACCTTAACCAATAATTATGAATCATTAAGAGCTATTACTGGTGTGGATTATACTGATATTGACATACTCGACACGCAACACTTCTCCACCAGCCAGATGATCCCAAGCAGTATGCAAAACTGGGTCAAGCTGTCAGATAATAAAAATTTATCCCTCCTCTCTGATGAAGTCGGTAAAGAAATCGCAAACGAAACCATCAATTATTATAAAGCAGGACACTTACCCACACTGAGTTTAAGTGCCAATGCCAATAAATATAATGAAGATATCAATAACCCCGACTACCCAAGCCCTTATAACTATAACAGTTCATCAGTCGCCCTCACGCTTAATGTGCCTATTTATTCAGGGGGAAAGGTCAACTCTCAAGTCCGCCAAGCGCAAGATGATTACGTCAAAGCCTGTGAAATATTAGAGCAAACCCATCGCGGTGTTATCCAAAATGTGCGCAGCGATTATAATAACGTGAATGCGTCAATAAGCACCATTAAGGCCTATCAACAATCTGTTGCTTCCGCCAACATTGCAGCAAAAGCCACACTAGCGGGTTTTGAAGTCGGTACCCGCACCATTGTTGATGTGCTTAATAGCACCAGCACCTTATATAGCTCCAAGAGCGAACTGTCTCAAGCACGTTACCATTACATTGATTCTGTTCTTGCCCTAAAACAAGCAGCGGGGACACTCACTGAAAAAGACTTAATCGCGATAAATAAAGGCCTAATCACTCCTGCATCAACACCGACGAAACAAAGTTAATAAGCGGCAGGCAGGAATATGACCAACACGTTTATTCACTCATCTCTTCGCTGACAATATGCACCACTTGTGCGGCCACGGGGGCCAAGGCTAGCGCTTCGAGTAATGCGTGTTGATCTCTTTTTGCTGGCATTAAATATTGCCCTTTAAAGCTCAGCGTGATGACGGGCTCATTAAAAGGAAAAGGCGTCATCAAATATTGATTACCTTTCAATGACTTAATTGTCACGGTTGTTGTTTCTGTGGCAGTTATCGGCACTTGAACCAAAGACAGCGACTGACGCTCCTGCTCACAAGTACCGTTAAAATATAATGCAAGCGTATCGAAAAATTGTAATTGCTTATAATTTTGCCATAGATGACGTTGAAGCCAATAAAGCGTCGTTGGTTGTTGATTTAACTGCGCCATTAATAGGGTTTGTCTTTGGGCTAACAATCGAAACTGTTCATTAAATAATACTTTGAATTTATTTGGAATATCACTAACTAAAGCACGCTCACTTAAACCATATCGCCCATGATAAATACCCCACATATGCATCGCGGCTAATAAACCACAATAAAGATGATGCGCTTGATTAAAATCGACCGACTTCATCATAGTGGTTACTTTTAACGCACTGGGCGTATTCGATAAATGCCAAGGTAAACCCGTTTGAGGATTAACGCAGGGGTTCGCATCAAGCTCAAACCAACCTCGATCGTGATGATCAATGAGATATAACATCTCAGTTAATGGCGTTATCCCTTCAAAATCAGTATTGCCAAAAACTCGCGCTAATTTCCCTGCAAAACCACTATGTTCAGCCATAGTCACAATAAAATGAGGCTGATCAGATGTCGCAGATTGCACTATCATGTATCCTCCTTTCAGTACTCTCATTCTTAGCTATTATCACAATATAGCACTTTAATATTTTTTAAGTCATGTCACCTCCAGTGAAGAAGCACCTAACACCATCTTGATAATAGCCATGCTAGCCGATTGTCGCCCCCTGATATCGATTAGTGACTCTGTTGATCTAAAAGAGTGTGACACCGCTGACATAATACCCGCAACTGCGCTTTGATGTTGTCATCCAATGGCCAACCAACAAAGCACTATGAATTAGTGCATCCTTGTCAACTCAATGTGGTGCTCTTTAAGCCTGTCACTGTGGGGCTGACGCTTAGTGATGCCGATAACATCACTCAAACATATCTTGAAGCCATAAACCAAGATGGCCGCCTGTTTCTCAGCCCTGGTCAATGGCAAGGGGCAAAGATCATTCGCGCCGCCATTAGCAACTGGCAAACGGATGAAAGGGATATTGAAATAGCCAAAGCCACACTTTGCGATGTCGCTGAGAAGCTGTCAAATTCAGTGGACTCACCTCAGTAAGTTAGCAATAAACACACGTTCACTAAGCTCATCAACCCACAATTATTATAATCACCGATGAGCTTAATCCGCTGTTGAACGAAAACAACCACGCCTCATAAATGCTAATGAGTATAAATAATCTACACACCACGGCATAAGAAAGAAACAACCAAGCCTCAACGGGCGCTAGACTTAAGTTTAACACCCTTTAAAACTGGTAAGATGAGTTTGTAACGTTTTGACTATAAAAGTGATAGCTATAACTTTACTTATCAATTTATTATTAGTTTAACATTTACTAATGTATAGCCCTATTTTTCTTAGGTCAATCACATTGAAGCCTTTGCCAATGTAGATACAGACAATCAACAAGGGCTAATCTTTTTTAGATATTTTCGATAACTGAATTTTTCATAGCAACACGTTGCTATATATGGAGTTAAAAAATGACCAGCCCTAATCAACTGACTCCTGAGCTTGAGCAGATTGCCAACGCTATACAGCGCGCCATCAGCGAACATCAAACTCAAGCGGACTATAACGGTGTGACTGACATTGAGCTCGATCAGGCCTATAGCGAAGCACTTTCTTACTATCAGCAACAAGATATGAATGCGGCATTAGTCGCTTTCACCTACTTAATCATGAACAATCCATGGCGTCGCCACTACATCGTTGGCTTTGCCTCTAGCTTGCATGCTCTGGAGCAGTACGAAAACGCACTGACTTTTTATGGCTATGCCGCTTTGATGGATGCTTGTGATGCTGGGATAACCTTTCGAATTGCTCAGTGCTTTTTCGCTATAAACAGACAAACAGAAGCCATCGAAGCCTTGAAAACCAGTATTGATCAGAGCTTCATCGAGCCCGTTCAACCTGAAATAAGAGCACTAGCACAAAACTTACTCCAAGAAATAATTAGCTAATAATACGCATCATTTAAGGAGAGTGATTATGACTCAAAATATACTCAATATAAGTAGAAGTAATTTGGCGTTAGATCTTGCTACCCCTCAAGAAAAAGCACCTGTTTCCGCCAAAAAATTTGACAGTAACCAAGTCCCACTCACTGATATCAGTTTAGATTGGGTACATGTTCCACGTCCGGTAGACAGAACAATTGCGGCGCTAGATTTAACCGAAATAAATGCTCCTGACAGAAAAAAACTCGAATCAATGAAATTAATTAAACGTTCAACGGAGCTTGACCAAAAAGCAAAAGAAAATGGCGTTGATCTTGCTAAGAAAAACTTTTTTAAAGCCTTATTTAATGTCGCGTTAGGCGGAGTAGGATTAGGGCTATCTATTGCGGCAACGGTATTAACGGGCGGAGCAGGCCTCCCCGTCATGGCGGCTTCAGGTGTTGCCTTTGCCCTTGTCGTCGCTGATGCCGGCTGTGCCTTTGCCGATTGGCGCAATAAGGCTGGCGGTGGAGATGGCCTTAAAATGGGCTCCGATGCCTTGGCAAATGTCGTACATACTCTGCTTGATAAGATGGGTATGAACGATGAGCGTGCACAATATTGGGCAAATACTGCATCTGTGGCACTTCGCACTACACTGATTGTCAGTACCTTATGGTGCAGTACAACTTCTAGTGCCAGTGTACCCGGCGCAATAGGCAGTGCGCTGTC
This sequence comes from Shewanella surugensis, assembly GCF_023284005.1. Classification (GTDB taxonomy): domain Bacteria; phylum Pseudomonadota; class Gammaproteobacteria; order Enterobacterales; family Shewanellaceae; genus Shewanella; species Shewanella surugensis. The sequence continues at coordinate 76,923 of NZ_JAKIKS010000003.1, read as the reverse complement.
GATGATAAAGTTGAGTAAAAGTGCTGTTGGCACCATAGGCGGACTGGGTCTTGATGTCAGTATCGATAATGCAAAAAATAATGAGGCTAAATTTAAAAAAGCGGCCACTAACGCTGATCTGTTCGAATCACAAATAGATCAGGATATTGCCCTAAATAGCGCTCAACACAAGGCCAGCCAGCTAGAAACAAAACTAAGCCAATTGGAGTCTCGTTCACAAATAAATCAGCTTGCTAGAGCCCAGACCATCACCAAGTTACAGCAAACCAATAACGAATTACAGTTACTCAAAGCGCAAATCATGAAGCTTGTAATCTCAGGAGAACTCAGTTATGAAGTACAACAGAGCCTAGGCTTATCAGGACAACAAGTGACGGTATGACTTTAATTAACTGAAATACTCAATTGACTTGGTTCAGATAATTAAACTCAGCTTTAATGGAAGTCATGGTTGCGCTAAAAAAAGCAACCATGACGCTATTAACGCGCATTGATTTTATTCATTTTCAATGACTTTGGTTTGCAACAGCTTAGCTTCAATGATATTAACTTGCCATTGGTTAGCATTCTGCTCCTTGGCAAGAGTTAATGCTTTTTGGTAATAATCGAATGCCAATTTATTATCCTTTGCCTTTTCATACGCCACCGCAATGGCCTTTATAAACTCAATTGAATGTTTAAAGTTCTCTTCTTTATCCAGCAATCGTTCCACTCCCGCTTGAGGCGAATCAAAATGTCCAACGTAACTGGCGAGCATCATAACAAACGCGGCTTCAGATGCTGGCAGTTCTTTATTAACCCTAAGCATAAACTGATTAATGTCTGCTTGTTTTTTATTGCGATAAAAATAGCTAATGGCAGCCCTGACACTGGGCGTTGGGATCGCTTGGTTGATATTAAACGCTGCTAATAATGGCTTATAATGATCGAGCAACGCATCAGGAGATTCAATTTTATTCAACTCTCTTTCGGCAATAAACCAACCACTAAAGATTTTCTTCAAGCTATGACGAAGACTAAATAATGCAACTGACACATGATTTTCATCCGGATAATGCTTAAAATGCCAATTGATATTCTTAGGCTGCAGATCGTCGAGCACATCAATCAACCCATATTGCCCCATGCGCGTTTCATCACCCAATGATAAATACAGCGACACGGGTTCATGCTGGCTTTTTGCAAACACTTTTTTAGCCCGTTTGACAAAAGCATAATCATTCAACCACACTGACGGACTCGAAGATAAATAATCAGTAAATGCATCCGGCGACTCCAGTAACGCATTTAGTACAAATAAGCCACCAATGGAATGACCAAATAGTATTGTGTTATCGGCAGTCCGATAGTTTTTCTCAATATAGGGTGTTAACTCTGAATTGATGTGGGCTAAAAACTCTGACGCTCTACCATTATCTTGCTCTTTTAGCGGTGCAGTCAATCCCTTAGGTGTCATATACTGTCGATATTTATCGGTCCCTTTATCCGCGATGCCGACAAGGATCACATCGGGAATAAGCTGACCTTTATTGGCTAACAAATCCAACAAGCCCGACGCACCATGAAACAGGTAATCACCATCTAAAAGATAGAGAACAGGATAACGTGTGGATGGATCCGCATAATAATTTTCCGGTAACAACACCTGAAATTCACGAGATTCTCCCAGCAATGAAGATTCGATCACAATCCGCTTTCCCTGCATATTCGATGCAGCAAGAGTCCAAACGGGCAGTACTGCAAAGAGCAGTAGCAAAATACAAAATATCTTTTTTATCATTATAAAACTCATTAATTGATCACCTCATTAAAAGGTGAATGTTCATCCCTAAAGCAATTCATTAAAGCTTCAACACACAGGTTAAGGTAAGTCGTGGTCAACTGCTCATAAAAAACAAAATTAACAGAATATTCTGGCTCTATGCTTATTTCTCAAATTCTTGCAGCTGTGGCAGCGCATCGGAAATCTCATGCCAAGCCGCTTTATGTGCCACATACACATGGCGGGTGGGTGTAACCTTTGGATCCGTATCCAAAGTGCCTAATGGAAACCCTAAAATATCAGGATGATGATCAAACCTTGTCAATAAACTAGAACCACATTCAGAACAAAAACCTTTGTGCTCGCCGGGAGAGGATTCATAAAATTTAATCAATTCTTCACCACATATTATTTTCCATGAATCCGTTTTTATTTTTGCTCTGGTTCTAAAAGCTGATGCATGTAATTTCCGGCACATACTGCAGTGACAATTGAGCACATCATCAAGTTCACCATCGATTTCATATTGAATTCGGGCACATAAACAACTTCCTTTATTAATCACAACACGCTCCCTATATTTGCTCACATTCACCATAAATGACATTTGAGCTGATAAAGTATCACCCCTAAATCTCCATTGTAAATAAATTGTTATTATGTACCACTCAGATACTATAAAAAAACCATAAAAAAAGGAGCCCTAAGGCTCCTTTTTTAAAGTCGAATTAACTGATTACTTAGCTAATGCTTCTTTTGCTTTTTCAACTAAAGTGGTGAAAACCACTTTATCGAAAACAGCGATGTCAGCCAAAATCTTACGATCGATTTCAATAGAGGCTTTTTTCAAACCATTAATGAAACGGCTGTAAGACAGACCATTTTGACGAGAAGCCGCATTGATACGTGCAATCCAAAGTTGACGGAATTGACGTTTCTTTTGACGACGATCACGGTAAGCATATTGACCAGCTTTAGTTACAGCTTGAACTGCAACGCGGTAAACACGTGAGCGAGCTCCGTAATAACCTTTGGCTAGTTTAAGTACTTTCTTGTGACGAGCACGAGCGGTTACACCACGCTTAACTCTAGGCATTGTTCATTGCTCCTTTAATTAAGCGTATGGTAGTTGACGTGCGATTGCTGGCACATCAGACTTGGCGACTTGACATTTTGCACGTAAGTGACGTTTACGCTTAGTGCTCTTCTTGGTCAAAATATGACGTAAATGGGCTTGCTTGCGCTTGAAACCATTGGCGGTTTTCTTAAAACGCTTTTGTACACCCTTGTCTGTTTTCATTTTAGGCATTGCTAAAACTCCGCATTGGGACATTAATAAAACGCAAGGCGAGCAGAGACCTTAACAGACCCTGCTACTTTTATGTTGCCTTACTATTTCTTTTTCGGCGCGAGCACCATGACAGCTTGTCGACCTTCCATTTTCGGGAAGGACTCGACGACTGCTAGCATCTCCAAATCCACTTTGATACGGTTCAAAAGATCCATACCTAGGTTTTGGTGAGCCATCTCGCGACCACGGAAACGCAGCGTAACTTTCGCTTTGTCGCCGTCATCTAGAAAACGCTTCAGGTTGCGTAGTTTTACCTGATAGTCATTTTCATCAGTACCGGGACGGAATTTTATTTCCTTCACCTGTATCTGTTTCTGCTTCTTCTTTTGTTCTTTTTGAGCTTTCGCTTTATCAAAAAGAAACTTTCCGTAGTCCATGATCCGACAGACAGGCGGCTCGGCATTAGGGCTAATTTCAACGAGGTCTACACCTGATTCATCAGCGACTTCTTGAGCATCTCTAATACTCATGATACCTAATGGCTCGGCATCAAGTCCGTTTAAACGGACTTCTGAAACACCAGTGATGAGTTCGTTAATTCTGTTCGGGGCCGCCTGGCGCCCTGCTGTTTTTTTGATCTTTATGACCTATTCCTCCAACAAATTGAGACTACGGAGCGAAATTTGCTTGTTAATCTTGGCGGCAAACTCTTCTATTTGCATTTTGCCTAAATCAACTCCCTCTCGGGTTCGCACCGCAACTTCCTTATTTTCAACTTCTTGATCACCAACGACCAATAAATAAGGAACACGCCTTAAGGTATGCTCGCGTATCTTAAAGCCTATCTTCTCATTTCTCAAGTCTTTAGTTGCTCTAATTCCACGTTCTTTGAATATATTTACCACTTCGTCGACATATTGCGACTGTTTATCGGTAATATTCATCACCACAACTTGCTGCGGTGCCAACCACGTGGGGAATTTTCCCGCGTACTCTTCGATGAGAATACCTAAGAAACGCTCAAGCGATCCTAAAATGGCACGATGGATCATCACCGGTGTTTGGCGGCTGTTATCTTCAGCGACATAAGTGGCGCCTAAACGGCCAGGTAACGCGTAGTCTAACTGAACGGTACCGCACTGCCATGCACGATCTAAGCAGTCATGCAGAGTGAATTCGATTTTAGGGCCATAAAACGCCCCTTCACCGGCTAAAATATCATATTCGATATCATTGGCTGTTAAGGCTTGCTTAAGCGCTTCTTCGGCTCTGTCCCACATATCGTCATCACCAATACGTTTTTCCGGGCGCGTCGATAACTTCACGGCAATATTTTTAAAACCAAAGGTCGCATAGGTGTCATACACCATCTGAATGCAGGCACGGACTTCTTGCTGCACTTGATCTTCGGTACAAAACACATGAGCGTCATCTTGGGTAAACCCACGCACCCGCATCAAACCATGTAAGCCACCCGAAGGTTCATTACGATGACAACAACCAAATTCCGCCATCCGCAGGGGTAAATCACGGTAAGATTTTAAACCTTGATTAAAAATCTGTACATGACCAGGGCAATTCATGGGTTTAATGGCATATTCTTTATGTTCAGAATGTGTGGTAAACATGGCATCGGCATATTTATCCCAATGACCACTACGCTCCCATAACGCTCTGTCCATCATCAAGGGGCCTTTCACCTCTTGATAAGTATATTGACCTAACTTTTGACGAATGAATTTTTCAAGTTCTAAATATAGACTCCAACCATCATTATGCCAAAACACCATACCCGGTGCCTCTTCTTGCATATGATATAAATCGAGTTGCTTGCCTATTTTACGATGATCACGCTTCGCGGCTTCTTCAAGACGATTTAAATGCACTTTTAAGGCTTTCTTATCTGCCCAAGCCGTACCGTAAACCCGTTGCAACATTTTATTGTCTGAATTACCACGCCAGTATGCGCCCGCCACACTCATTAATTTAAAATGTTGGCAAAATTTCATATTAGGCACATGAGGACCACGGCACATATCAACATATTCTTCATGATGATATAAAGCCGGTGTATCATCTTGACTGATATTTTCATCCAAGATGGCCATCTTGTAAGTTTCACCGCGCGCTTCAAACGTGTCACGGGCCACTTGCCAGCTGCCAACACGCTTTTCAACTTTATAGCTGGTTTTAGCCAACTCCGTCATGCGTTTTTGCAGCGCATCGATATCTTCCTGAGTCAGCTTATGCTCTAAATCAATATCATAATAAAAGCCATTATCGATAACAGGACCGATCGCCATTTTTGTTTCAGGAAAAAGCTGCTTAATGGCATGACCTAATAAATGCGCACAAGAATGACGTAATATTTTAACGCCCTCTTCATCTTTCGCCGTAATGATCGCCAGAGTAGAATCCTCTGCTATCATATCGCAAGCATCTTTTAGCTCACCGTTAACACGGCCAGCAATACACGCTTTGGCCAAACCAGGACCAATATCGGCGGCTACATCAAGGGTAGAAACAGGCGTGTCAAACTCACGTTTGCTGCCATCAGGAAGGGTAATTACAGGCATGAAAATTCCTTATCCAGTGGTGATCCCCACGTAGGACCACTTGGTTTTATCAAAAATTAATCGTTAATATCAACATCATCAAACAAACAAACAGTACAGGAGCCGGATGAGTGAGGATGTAAAGGGGGAGTAATTCTAAGGGGTACAAGGGGGTAATAGCAAGATCAAAAGCAAAAATGGCACACTTTTAGTCGTCAGTAGAATGATCCATTCAATCCACTCAGTTTCATACTCTCAAGTCAATTAACGTAAGCATCCATTTGCCCTAAATATGTCACCCCAATGTCATTAACAGCCTTTATTATGACGCCAATTGATGTAAGGGATACGTTTTCTCTTGGTTGTAGGCTATCGGCTTAAGTGACAGCCCTACACCGCGATTTTATCCCGAACAGAATTTAGCCATCAAAGATCAACATACCCTATGGAGTTTGTCATGATGAAAGCATGGATCCTCGCAGGTGCACTGGTTCAAAACGAAATCCCTCCGCACACTCAGGTTGTTAATGCCTCTATTTTTGATACTCAAGCATTAACACAAGAAATCGAAACCACCTTAAATGAACAAATGGCCCAGTTGGTAGAAGACAGCCAAAAGACATTACTCGATATCATTCCAACAACGCAAACACTGGCAAGTCAGCCTAAAAGTCATCACAGGCATCCTATTTCGATACAGAAAAAGAGCAAATAATCCCCCCTCTTATTATTTATCCGCACTGATAGTGATAAACTGGATCTTCATCAGGTTTAAAAAAGAGAGCGACATGGAAAAGTGGGCATTAGTCACAGGCGCAGCGCGGCGTATTGGTCGGGCAATTAGTCAGCAACTGCATCAAGATGGCTATAATATTATCATCCATTTTGGCCAATCCAGTGATGACGCACACAGGTTAGCCAGTGAATTAAACCAACGTCGCCTCGATTCTGCTTTTTGCGTACAAGCCAACCTTGATGACGAAAATGATATATCAAGCATGATTAACCTCATCAACGATAAACATATTCCTTTAACATTGCTCGTCAATAATGCCTCTGCTTTTTCGCCCTCTGAATTTGGACAAACAAACTTTACTCAATGCCAGAAAACACTGACAACCAATCTCATTGCGCCTTACTTATTAGCGCAAGGTTTATTCCCGCTTTTAAGCCAAGCGCAAGGCCTCGTCATTAACTTACTCGACATCCATGGAAAGCGACCTTTAAAGCATCATGGACTATACTCTATATCTAAGGCTGCGCTTGAAATGGCAACGCTTTCGTTAGCCCAAGAAATGGCCCCCAAGGTTCGGGTTAATGGGATTGCACCGGGCGCTATTTTATGGCCCCAAAACAGTAATGAGCAAGCTCAATCTGATGTGATCCAAGCCATTCCATTAGCCAGACTCGGAAAGAGTGAGGATATTGCCAAACTGGTGAGTTTTCTCGCAAACGCGCCCTACATTTCAGGGCAGATCATTGCCGTCGATGGTGGACGCAGCGCAACAGGCTTTAAAGGAGCAGAAAATATCGAGTAATGAGCGATATTCACTCGTCACAACGTTTGAGGTATGAATTATGTTGTATCACACTAAAACGATCAGCTGCCCACATTGTGGGCATCACCAATATATTGATATCGATGCCAGCGCAGGCGATCAAGATTATTATGAAGACTGCCGCGTTTGCTGTAATCCCATTCATTTGCGATTACATTTAGATGAATACCAAAAAAAGGTAGAAGTCTTTATTGGATCGGATGATGAACAACTTTATTGATCCTTCAGAGGAGTGAATTAACAATAAAGTGAATGGACAATGAAGTGGCATAACACACAAATGAATGTTTCATTTCAATGAACATTCATTTGTGCAATAACGTCAACGTTGCAACAAGCTCATCGCTACAAAAAATGGCCCCTCTAAACGTTGTGCCCAAAACGTTGTGCTAACACGCGTTCAACCGTATCAACTATCGCTTGTGTTTGACTATCTATTTCAATATTGAGCGTATCACCTTGTTGATATTGCTCTAAATTTGTCAAACGCAATGTTTCTGTGATCAAATGCAGCATAAAGCTATTTTCAGTCACCGCACCCACCGTTAAACTGCAACCGTTAACACCCACAAAGCCTTTATAAAGAATGTAATTCATCCATTGTGGATCCAGTGTCAATTCAAGATTATAATGGCTATCGGTCTTGCTCACTTCACTCAAAATCGCTTGAGTATGCACATGACCAGAAAGAATATGTCCACCAATCTCGCAGCCAAAGGTCAAAGAACGCTCAATATTCACCCAGTCACCGACCTGCAGATGAACTAAGTTCGTTAAACTTAAGGTTTCTTCCATCACATCAAAAAAGACATGCCCATTGACCTCTTGAGTCACCGTTAGGCATACGCCATTGGTTGCCACACTTGCCCCAATCTGTAATCCTTCACGAAGCGACTCATCGATGGCAATCTCAAACGTGTACATCCCCGTTTTAGTGTGGATCGCCATGACTTCGCACTTTGCTTGAACAATTCCAGTAAACATCACTTACCCCATTAACAGTATTCAGGTTTAACTTTCAAAACCATTTTACGCTAATCACCCCCTAATTACCCAAACACAAAAAATGAACCATTTCATCACCCTCCACAAGGATGAGTTTCGAAGACATACTCTTCGATGAAAAAACATAATCAAAACACAATCAAAACATAATTAACATTTTTATTTCAATAAATTAGTTTACTTCCCTTATCTTTCAAAACACTTTATAATTTGGTGTTAATATCATCACATATAACAACTTTATCGTTCCTACAACATTCCAGAATCAGCCTATATATTGATTATTAAAATAAATAATAACCAGGCCATTATCACAATGATGAAAAATTCCAGTGACTGTAACGATAAATTTTTTAGCGTCAACCTCGTTTAAGGCAGCTTCATGGAACATTCCGGCTTTCAAGCCAAACGCTTAATACAACTCGCACTTCCCGTTCTTATTGCACAAGTCACCCAAACAATGATGGGGTTTATCGATACCGTGATGGCAGGCAGTGTTAGTGCCTTGGATATGGCCGCCGTTGCTATTGGTATGAGCTTATGGTTACCCGCAGTATTATTTGTTCAAGGGCTATTGCTGGCCTTCACCCCTGTATTTGCTCATTTACACGGAGCCAATAATACCAAAAAAATACAACCCTTAGCCTTTCAAGCGATGTATATTGCACTCGTTGGCAGTGTTGGGGTAATTTTATTTCTGAATGCATCTGAATATGTCTTTAATCAAATGCAGTTAGATCCCCAGTTAGTCGCGGTCAGCGTGCAATATATTAATGGACTCATTTGGGGCGTGCCTGCGTTTATCCTCTACCAAGTTTACCGGGGCTGCAGTGAAGGCATTTCTCATACTCTTCCGACTATGGTGATTGGCTTTGTGGGACTAGCGGTCAATATACCGGCTAACTATATCTTTATATACGGACACTTAGGCATGCCAGCCATGGGCGGCGCAGGGTGCGGTATTGCCACAGCACTCGTCTTTTGGGCCATGTTGATTGCCATGCTGATTTATATGCTGCTAGACAATAGATTCAAAGAAATCACTCCCTTTAAAGCCTTTCATAAGCCAAATATCAACACGATTATAGAAATGAGCAAACATGGCTTTCCTATTGCCATGGCACTCTTTTTTGAAGTCAGTTTATTTGCGGTAATTGCGTTATTATTAGCGCCACTGGGAGCTAATATTGTTGCTGGACATCAAATTGCGCTAAACTTCTCCTCCATCGTCTTTATGATCCCTTTATCTATCGGTATTGCAGCCTCCATCCGCGTTGGCTATTACTTAGGCCAAGATAAAGCCCACTTATCCGCTTTAGTGACAAAGATCGCCCTCATTATCTCTTTTTCTCTTGCGATGATAACGGCAATCACCACCATCATATTTCGGCACCATATCGCACTCTTATACAATAAAAACCCTGAAGTGGTTAGCTTAGCAGGCAGTCTCATGTTACTGGCCGCGCTTTATCAATTATCTGACTCGATTCAAGTGGTCGCAGCGGGGGCATTGAGAGGTTATAAAGACACCAAGAGTGCCTTATATATCACACTCATTTCCTACTGGCTTATTGGTATGCTACTTGGGTTTATTCTCGCTCGCACCGATCTCATCGTACCCGCGATGGGCGCTCACGGCTTCTGGATTGGCCTTATCGCAGGTTTAACCGCAGCGGCGGTGTTATTTGGTTTTCGTTTACGCTATATTCAAAACAATCCCCTTATGGCTAAAATGCTGGAACATGACTAATTTTTCTTTTGGCTTAAGCTTTTGCTTCGCTTTTTGCTTAGTTCTACGTCAACTTGCACAGCAAAACAGCGTTTAACCAAAAAAAAGTATTTTTCACTTGCCTTGAGCACTATATCAACCTTAATATAGCGCTCATTCCAAGGGGGAAACCTAACGAACACAGATAACGTAGTCAGTTCGACACAAGTAAAATATACAACCGTAGCTCAGTTGGTTAGAGCACTACCTTGACATGGTAGGGGTCGGTGGTTCGAATCCACTCGGTTGTACCATCTCTTTTGAGAGATAAAGCAGTAAAAATTGATTGAAAATAATCAGCACAACCATAGCTCAGTTGATAAGAAGAGAGAAGCACTACCTACACTTTTTACAGAAAACTGAATGTGGACGTAAAAAAGACAATACAACCGTAGCTCAGTTGGTTAGAGCACTACCTTGACATGGTAGGGGTCGGTGGTTCGAATCCACTCGGTTGTACCATCTCTTTATTATCAAATCCATTTTAAAGTTAAAAATAACTGCCAAGTTAGTCAGTTAACGCACTACCTACTCTTATAAAAAGCGGCGGTAGCGGTCGATAGTCCAGATCCACTCGGTTGTACCATTTCCTTTAAACTATATCTCATTCTTTAAGTTAAACATCCAGTAATACCAATTTAATAAAATTCATGTCATAAAATGAAACCAGCTTTCAAATTTAACGCAAGCGACTTATCTTAATACCAATCCACATTGATCTTAATATGCTAAATATCACCTAACCAGCTTATCATTCATTTATCACCAGATTAGCTTGGCCATAGGCTAACTGATCATGTTCATTTTCAATAACATAATTGATTGTCACAAAGCGATTATCTTGGTTGAGTAATACCACTTTAATCACGTCTCCTTCTACGCTGGTATCCCCATCAATACTAAAAGAGGCCACCAATGTTATGTCTTCATCCGACGCTAAACGATCATTGTCGAGTACATCAAGGAAATACACTTTATTCTCTGTTTTGTTTTGGTAAATGACATCATTCAATCCCATTTTGTCAACCGCAATAATGTTCACATCGAACAATGCTGGCTCAGACGTTAAATCAAGATCCTGTACCGTTAAATAAAACACATCTAGGCCTAAATAATCCTTACTCGCTTCATAGGTCCACCCATTATCATCATTCACTAATTGACCAAACTCGGGCTGCTGATAAACCGATACCGTCAATTGATCATGATCATTATCAATATCATTGATCATGGGCCAAAAATTGATTTTACTCCCCGACACCAGCACAAACGATCCTCCTAAGATGCTTGGCGCATCATTAACATTCACCACGCTGAGATCAAAAGCCGGTAAATTCGCGGTACTGCCATTCTCATCGGAAACACTGATCACAATATTATTGGTCACACCCACATCGCTATTACTGGGTATGCCCGATAACCCCCCCGTTAGCGTATTAAAGCTAGCCCAACTGGGTTGATTAACGATGCTGAAGCTCAAGCTGTCACCATCGATGTCATTGGAGACTGGCGTAAAATGATAAGCGCTATCTTGAGTCACAGCCGTTAACGGCGTGCCTGAAATGGCTGGCGCGTCATTAACATTCACCACGCTGACATCAAAAGCCGGTAAATTCGCAGACAAACTGCCATCGGAAATCGCAATCACAATATCATTGGTCACCCCCACATCAGCGTTGGTCGGCGTACCGGTTAACTCTCCCGTTAGTGTATTAAAGCTAGCCCAGCTGGGTTTATTAACGATATTGAAGCTCAAGCTGTCGCCATCGATGTCATTGGAGACTGGCATAAAATGATAAGCACTACCTTGAGCCACAGCCGTTAACGGCGTGCCTGAAATAACGGGCGCATCATTGATATTACTCACCGTTAAATTAAAACTGGCTAAATTCGCGGTACTGCCATTCTCATCTAAAACACTGATCACAATATCAGTGGTCACGCCGACATTGCTATTACTGGGCATGCCTGTTAACTCTCCCGTTAGCGTGTTAAAGCTGGCCCAGCTGGGTTTATTCACGATGCTGAAGCTCAAGCTGTCACCATCAATATCATTGAAGACTGGCGTAAAATGATAAGCGCTATCTTGAGCCACCGCCGTTAACGGCGTGCCTGAAATAACGGGCGCGTCATTAATATTCACTATGCTGACATCAAAATCCGGTAAATTCGCAGACAAACTGCCATCAGAAACCGCAATAACAATATCATTGCTCACCCCCACATCGGCGTTGGTCGGCGTGCCCGATAATTCCCCCGTTAGTGTATTAAAGCTGGCCCAACTGGGTTTATTAGTGATGCTGAAACTTAAACTGTCGCCCAGATCAGGATCCGATCCCAAGGGAGAAAAATAAAAATGGCTATTTTGTAATATTGTGGTCGCGGGTGAGCCTGAAATAACAGGAGATAGATTAATGGAATTGGCTGTTATTTCAGTGGCACTATGAGTCACACTGCTAAAGCGACTATCATTAGCTATAAGAGAAAATATAGTGACAACAGAACGTCCAACTACAACCTGATCGGCCGTTGGAGTAAAAACAATTGATTGCAGTTTATTTTGTGCATTCGACAAAGTCTCTGAGGCAATAGAATAATGTCCAGGGCTACCGATTAACCCCGTTCCTGATAAAAGGCCATTTTCCGCGGAATAAGAAATACTGACCGATAAATTATCATCATCAGCATCGAAAAGTGTCAGTGTATTAAAGGGGATCACTGTTTGGTGATCATTAATCGTCACGACATTCGCTGTCCCCTTGATCTCTGGTGCAAAATTTGGCTCGATTAATGTTACCCTTGGTACAGGATTAACGCTATCAACGTCATGTCCACCCGTTGTTGATGTTTTTAGCCAACCAAAAGAACGTGAGCCTGCAATACTCGCATTGGTGACACCATAAAGGATCACCTCAACAATTGAACCAGCTGGTGTCTCTTCGGTGATCTGGATCCAGCGATTTCCTCCCCATGCATTACTGTTCGCACATGTCTTGACAATATTATTGATTTTAACTGCCAATTTTTGGCAAATATTCAACTCCTGAACATTGGGATCATCGACAATATAAAAACCACTAGGAAAACCGACATAGAAGACGGCGTGGCTTGCCGTTAAGTCGCTAACCGTTGTATACGAAAACGTATATGTTGCTATGGCGCCTGGTGTGGTGTCACTCACCGCCATATTCACATCAAGTAAATTAGCGGCTGATAGCTCCCAAGACAATACCCATAAGAGAACCCATAATCGATGTCTACTTTGGATAAAATTAATATAATAACAAAACAAAACAACCTCCAGCACCTCAAAAATATCACTCTGTTTTTAAATGTTTGCTTTTTACATTCTCATTGATTTAATCGATACCACTCACAAGATCCTTAAATGATCACGACACCGAGTTTGTTCAATGTCATATAAAAGCGCATTGATTGCTGTAAAAAACAGCTCACGCCCCCTTAATCAGCCACCCCTCCAATAAATTAGCTTCCTTATGCCTGCGGGTCGGGTATTTATCACCAAAATCACGTAAATTCTCTAACGCGCTAAACCAATCGCCAGCGGAGACCTGACGCCAAAAATTGGGGGTTCTACAGAGCAGGTTGCCATACTGAAAAGCAACCGACGCAATGACGGTCTGACAGGGCGACGGTAAATGCTCAAAGGGAACAAATGGATTTGAGCTTTGCCACAGAGATTCAAGCCGAGTGATGGCCTGTTGCTTAGCATACTCATTAACTTGAGTCATTTCGGTTTCACAAAGCGTTAAAGGAGACACCTGTAAAGCCGCTTGGGCCTGATGCCGTTTAAGACCGGCATAAGGCATGATTTTATTGGCAAGTGTTGACTCGAAGGCCTGTTCCAATTCACCGCAGGAACGTGCGCCTAAATCAAATCCGCAACCTATGGTCACGCCCGAATGACTATTTTCTGGATCCGGGACATAAGCCGTATTGCTGTTACCTTCTAGGGCTTCGATAAAAATAAAGTCGATCATTTGTTCATTCCTTATGGATAAAAGTTCAGGGCGTTAATCACAATAAAAGTGGTTGGTTCTGAGTAATATCGATACTGCTGATAGGCTTGGTGATGATTTAAAGGCAAGGTAACCGTAATAAACCCAGACGCATCGGCGCGGGTTTTTAATGTATTGACGTCAAGCTCGATGAGGGTTTGCCACTCGCTAGCGGCATCTAATCCTTGAATTTTAGGGGCATGACCAAGGTAGCTTGCATTGGCTGACAGTGATACCGATTGAGCATTGAAAGCAGAGAAATAATGAATATTGAGCCACTCAGCTTGCCCGCTGGCAATACTGCTTACCCAAACGGACAGGTTGTCATTTGAAATCACATGTTCGGGTGAAAAATATAGCGAAGAGACGGCAATACGGTCTGGATGAATATATTCATCTGTCACACAATCCCCGCTTAAACTCGGCTCCTCATGATAAAAGCAGAACGCCTCTAACCAAAAGAGGGTCGTTGGTGGCGATAACAAGCGAAAAGATCCATATTCTTTTTCAACCGCAAGGGCATAGACAATACTGACCGTGTTTTTTTCATCTATCACACCCGCATTGTCAATATAGGAGGATAAATCATCACTCAAGTCTGTCCAGATAAAATCTTGACGGCCTCGTCCTTGCAGCTTGAGATTATACCCTTGAAAACGTTGATCTAAAGACAATCTGAGATAACGCGGATTGATGGGGATCTCAAAATCTAATTGTAACCATTCGTTGTTGCCACTCTCTTTGTCACTTCTCCACCACCAACTCCTCTCTCTGGCATTACCGCTTGTCGGTGCCCAGTGACTACTTGAAGCGGTAACTGTCTTGATACCGGCATTAGCCATAATGGGATTATCTATGATTAAGGCATTAGCAATTTTTGCAAAATCTAACGCTGTATTCGCCGCTTGTTGAATTTGGTTTAATACGTTAGTTGAAATACCCGTAAAAATAGACAGCGCTGCGATCCTTTCGACTTCCTTGAGGATTTTTTTTTGTATCGCTTCTAACTGATTTTGCGCCTCAATATCGGTAGGATCGGCAGCAAAAGTGACTAATGCTAATAAGAACATATTGGCCAAACTTAGCTCATGGGAAAAGCTGGCATTAATCAAACTGAGCAAAACAATGTTTTCACTCACTCCTTGAAGATTTTGTTTTTCATTGAGATCAATTTGAAACATTGAGAAAACATTGAGATCGGAAGCTAACTGCAAACCTAATGCTCGGGTGATCACTTGAGTCCCATATTGGGCATAAAATGAATAACCTTTACCGTCAGCTTTAATCCTCTCGGCAACCGAAAAGTCTAACCATTGTTTCGCTAGAAACGTCAGCCCGTTAATTTGGATTTTGGCAGCTTGTTCCGTATTCAGATCATCAATAAGAAAAAAACTAGACAAGATAAGCTCATCGACACTGCTCCCATAGAGATAATCATTAAACGGATAAACCTGTCCGGTGTTAATATCGAGACAAACACTGGCATCACAGCGCATACGCGTATTGATACTGGGCGTCACTTCGATAGCAATTTCGCCCTTAAACGCTGACGAGATCGGTATGGAGACCCAACCTTTATCATCAGACTCGCCTTCCCAAAGCCAATAGCCGTCGCTGTCGAACACCTTCACCACGCCATTTTGCACCTTGCCTTTAAGCACAGAAGCATTCAGGAGAATGGCGTTATTACCGATATTCACCCCTTCTTCAATGCAACCTGAAATCATAAAAATAAGCGCCCACAACAAGCATAAATAACCTTGTCTCAGTGTCATGACATACACTCCAATAAACCCAAAAGATGAAAGGAAAACGAAAGAACCTGAGTCCAGGTTAAAGAAGAAAAAAGATTAGTTAACCTGAACTCGGGATAATGAGTGTCAAACAATCTCAACATTTCATTTAAAGTCAACAACTTAAAAAAACTGGTTATTCTTTATTTTCATATTTGGCGTAATGCCGAAACTTTTGTCGATATCAAGGCGGGATTTCGTATCTAATAGCTGGCTATTAGTAGAAAACACAACACAGATAGGGGCAAAAATAGCGGTATTAAGCGGCGCTGCTTATCCCGAGTTCAGGTTAGTTATTAAAAATACGATTGGAAAAAGAGGTTAAATGGGTGCTGGTCAGCACATTAAAGATCATCAACACATCACTGCATAAGCTGATTTGTTCCGCCGTCAATGACTCATCATTACGGCAATCTAATGCCGGATGGGCTTGAACTCGATCCATGAAGGCCGTATCAAATGGACTCAGTATGCCTTGGGCCTGAAACCAAGCATTGCGGCTAATGGCCGCTGAATAATAATTTAATTCAAACTTATCTTTGAAAGGCTCTGCAAAATCTGAAAATAATGCTCGTAACACATAACGATAACTGCCCGATTTCTCGATTTGGCGTAAATCAGAATATTCATCATAATCCCCTTCTTGATTCAATTCGTCCCAATGTTGATCGGCCACACGATGTAAAAAAGCATCCGGGTTTTTAGCGATGAAGGCTTGGCTTTTATCACTTAATAAACGCGCATGATATTGAATTTCATAAGCGCAAGTTCGACAAAAACCTTGACCTTGAGCCAAGAGAAAACCGGCATCATTAGTCACTAAATCAACGCCCGTTGGCACCACAATATTCAAGCCATAATGGGCGTCGGTATACACATCAAAACGCTGCTCATTATAGGCAATCTTCACCCCTGGAAAGAAGCGCTCAAATATCGTCAATACATGAGTAAGCTGTTTAGGCGTACCTGATGAGGCGATCATGTCAGCAAAACGGCGCGTTTTCACTTTAATAAAGCGAAATTGCTGATAGTCAACTTGCTTAAAAACGAACAGTGGCAAAAGAGTGGCGGTTTCTGCATAAGCGGATGCCATAAAAACATCCCGTGGATCCAGGCTTATTGCATCGAGATAATCGTAAAAACTTGAGGTAACATGGTCTCTCTCACGCCTATTCGGCTCTATTCTGTCTAATGAAAATAACGCCGTATTTTGTCGCATATTCACGGGTAATTGCGATAGTGGTGATTGCTCTAGCTGAGTTAAGTAGCGTGCGGGAATAACCCAGCTCACATTTGCCGCGCCATTTTCGAGTCCACCATCACCAATGCCTATCAATTGGCCCTCTGGATTAACGATCGGAGAGCCTGAATAGCCTGGCAGTAAACTGCCATCCAAATAATAAATCGGTAATGTGACACTGGGCATATTGGTTTTTCGGAGGATCTCCACCGCCTGACTCGGCAATAATTGCAGTAACACTTCAGGTTTAGCATAACCTTTAACCAACTCTCGAGTACTCATTCCCAAGGCGCCACGATGGTAACCTAAGGCCGTCACCCAGGTTTTGTAAGGCGGTTTTTGCCCGTCAAAATCCAGCAGCGGCACCCATTCCTCGATCGGACGCTTCACTTCGAGTAACACTAAATCGGCCTCAATTAACAGAGCCTTAATCGTTGCCTTACGGCGTTTTTTACCAAATTCAATAATGATCTGACTACTGGGTGAACTGTGCATGACATGTAGAGAAGTCACAATCTGTGATGGCTGTTTCCAAACAAAGCCCGTTGCCACAGCAACCACTGCGCCGTCATTTTTTATTTGTACCCTCACCGTCGACAAACTTAACCGATCAGGATCAAACTCAGCATGCCCGCTCACACCCTTTAGCAATAAACCCGCTAATAAAAAAAAGGAATATGGTTTCATCGTTATGGCTCACACAAGAGTGTTTGTACATATCCAAGCGCCTTCACATTAAGCGCTACAGGCAAGTCATATCGCTGCAATTGTTCAACAATATGTTGCCAGTTAGGCGTTAATATTTTAGCCTCTTCAAGCACTTGATCTAAGGGGGCTGTCATGATAATCGTTTGCATCGCAGGGCAAGCTGCACCATCAAATCCCCCGCCATCGCACACCAACGCTTTCACCGCTAACAGCATGGTTTTTTGGGGATCGCTAGGGAGCTGCTCTAAAATATTCAATGCTAACTCTTCCCATTGACCGCCTGTTAATTCAAAATTATTCACCACCTCCTCAAGCGGCAAAGATGCATCTGTTAGCAGCAACTCTTCACAAGCAGAAGCATTGACATTCGCCGCAAATAACAAGCTCGAGTGCTGCTGATAAACCCCGCGCTCTACCTCTACCACCACCTCCACCGCCTTGTCGCTTATCGGACGTTGAGCCAAGGTTTTTTCAGCCGTCGTACTCAGCCCTGCCTTATGTCGAGATAATGTCACACCAAACTCTTTAGCATAAATAAAATCAAGGGCTTGGCTTTCACTGTATCCCAAAGAGACATACTCTTGTTTGAGTTCAATTAAAGAAGGTGACAAGAGATTATTACTGCGGACAAACACCCCTAAATAAGCCCCTATCACACAGGCTAAACCAAAACTGCCCAATCTCACGGCTTTAGCATCATTAAAATAGCGATCATTGAGCCCTAAAATAGCCCCGAGTAAACTGGATAAGACCCCCAACATCGTCGCTACTGTCGGCGTGACGCTGGTCCCCATGATCACCCCAAAGAGTAACCCAATCCCACTACCGCCAAACAGCGACAAGGGTAAACTGACTTTTATTTTCATAAGGTAACTAATTTATTTTATTGAATTTAACGAATGAGTAATTGCGGTGTTTTTCGACGGCGGAGCCTTCTTTTGCCCTTATTAAGGCCAAATTGATATTCAAAATTAGCGAAAAAAGTATTGATATAATCCCCTTCCCCCAATTCAGTTCGCTCAGCTCTCAGTGACACTCGCATTCCTTTACCCAATTGATAGGTTAATTCGCTGCCGAAAGAATACAGGAGTGACGTATCCCAAAAATTATAAGCATCATATTCGGGGTAATAGGAAACACGAGTAAATACATCCAATATAAAATCAAACCCCCAACGATATCGGTAACGATTTAGCAGATTATGAAAATTTCTCGACTGCGTCTCAAAAGCCTTATCCCCTGGCAACACTTGCCGATGACTAAAAATATACTCCAGCGTTAAGTCCGCACTATCAAAATAGAATTGACGAGAAAACATCAGTCCCGCCCCCATTTCTCGATCGCGATAAAGCTGATTATCGCCATTATCTTTATAGCGACTCTCCCCGTAATACACATCACCCCCTAAGGTATAACCCCCACCGAGATCGTACTCCACAAACAGCTCTGTTTGCATCTTATTACGACTCAATGTAAATAACTCAGACTGTCGATAATCCGACTGATTAATATCTATCACCTCCCCTTCCATCGTCAACTGCTCATAAGCCAGATCTAAATGCACTGATGTATTCGTCAGTAAGTTACCTCCCGCAGTCAAAGACAAAATCGTAGCATCATATTGGGCGTGTAACTGACTGTCTTTTAATGCCGTATTATGCGTATCTCGACTTAATTCAATCTCTCTAACCTCTTGACTTAAATCTACATAATAATTAATTTTACGGTACCAAACTCGGCTCCTTTTTTGGCGAAAAATATCATCGTGCCCCGCCATTATCGGTAATGCTATCGCCCGATTTAATTTATCATCATTCGATAAAGCCGGAGCCATGAAGACACTCGGGATAATACACACCAAGGTAATCATGTACACCATTGAAAAGTAAAGGTTATTTCTATACATAAAGGCACCTTTAACAATACACACCAAAAGATGTGACTGCCAATGTGAAATAAAACAAGAAAGGAAATCAATAAGAAGAAAATGAAAGGGTTTAATAACTTGAAAGTGCTATCAACAAGGTTTATTTTGTGCCGTTTCAATGGCTATTTCGTAGAACTTGACCTCTGCTCTTTTTACGTTACTTGCTCACCCCCTTGAGCTTTTCCACCGTACGTAAACTGGCGAGGCCTAACATGGCCAAAGTCAGCTCTAACATGGTATCGAGCGGCAGTTCGGGTGTGCCCATACCGGGTAATAACCATTGCAGAACTGGGTTAACCACAAAGGCAAATAAGAAGCCCAAGCCACACACCCACATTAAAAAAGGCCGCGCCCCCGCCACAAAGATACTGCGATGCCCCGCCTGCACCTTATTGATTTCGGTCTGTGCCAACGCCGGCTTTTGCGCCAGTCGTTGCTTAACCATTTCAAGACTTAATTGCTCTTCGTCGCTAGTAAATAAGTCATCTAACACTGTGCCAATAGCGGCAATGGGCTCGGCCGCCTCCCCAGAAAATAGCCGTGCTAAAAATCCGCCCATAAAAGACTCCTTAGGAACTTAAGTTAAAATAAATAGTAGGTGATATTGAATGTTGGTGTTGGTGTTGGTGTTGGTGTTGGTGTTGGTGTTGGTGTTGGTGTTGGTGTTGCAGACAGTAAAATAACCTTGCTGACTTTTTTAATTAATCATCACCATTTCGGCACGCCGAGAAAGCAAAATATAGCGAATAAAATCAGTGATAATTTCATGTATTTCCTGCTGTGTATGACTATCCTCATGATGATGACTGTCTTGATGATGACTTTCTCTATGATGAGAATGAAGCGGGAATATCCGACTTTGCATCTTTCTATTACTAAACTGACATTCAATATTTTTCCCTTGCGCGACACTATAAAAACGGATGATATTATGAGAATGAATATTTTTACTGGCCACCTCTCCTTCTCTTACAGGCACATCCGCAATATGCAAAGTCACTCCCACCACAAATGAAGTGCTAATATCATCACGTGTTAGTGTCACCGTTTCCTCCGTAATACCGCTGTGAAATCCATGTTCACAGAGCGCCTCTTGTACATTTTCCAATAAAAGCCTGATGTGCTTTTTCAGGTAATGATGAATAATATTCAGCTGACTCCATTCATCTTCTGTTTGCGCCTGATCCGCTTGTACTTGAAGCATTTGATAATGTTCAAGATGGGTGTAATGTCGATGCATAACGTCCTCTAGGTGATCCGTATGATCATCAAAATGATCATGGTGCCAATCATGCTCTTTACATTCTGATCCTGGTATTGGTTTTTGGCAATCGGCACACAAGGCCTCGTGATCCCTTATTGTCATATCAAATCCTCTTTTTTATCATTTTAAATTCAATTACTGAAACCCTATCACCACTCAACTTGAAGTAATCGCTTCCCTAACCAAGGCAAGGTAATGATCCCCAATCCCCAGGGTAATTTGGTCATGAGTACATCTTGAGCCTGGTTTTCTACGATCAATTTATAGCCCATGTCAGTGCGTGAACAGCTCACTCTTCTCACTAAAAACATTTCTCTAAAGCTTGTTAAAGGCATCGCCTTTAATGCCTGCCAATGAGAAATAACCGCTTTCAACAAATGATCTGCAGCCCTAATATCCTCTTGACTCAATATGACGTCTGTTTCTATCCAGGTATCAGGTGCTAAGCCCAACAATAGGTTTGCCACAACATAGACACTGTCTATTGGCGACTTGCCCAGCATATAAAGCAATAGCGCGTGTGCTTTGAGTTGGGCTGGCTCATCAACAAAACTCACCTCGCCACTTTCATTGGCACTGAGTAAGCTAAATTTATTAAAAAAAGCCAGTAAATAAGGCCATAACAGTAATAATCCCCCATCGAGACTGCTTATTTCTTGCTCTTGCTCCCCCCGCAGTAAATCAACCTCTTGAATATTCACCTTCAAGTTCGTGACTAAAGCCTGTAAATGGCTCGATTCACGTATAGACAAGGATTTAGATTGACTACTCGCAAGCATTTTCAAACTTAACTTCACATCTTGATGGTAAGGTGCCAAGGGTGCTAGCTGCTTCGCCATTTGATCATGATCCGTTGCGAGTGCAATCTCAGCGACATTCAATTGACTCACTCGAGTTAGCGCACGAAGATCGACGGATAAACATTGACCTAAAAGACGGCGCTCACTAATACCAATATTCGAACTCTCATCACTGACAGCATTGCTTGACATATATTGACTTAACCACTGCTCTTTAGGTTGCGTTAACAATTTACTGCATGAAAAGATGCTCAGTTGCTGTAACGAATGGATGAGTATTTCCCCTCTTTCCACGCCTTCAGGCTTGGCCTCTCTAAACCTAGCGTTTAATACCATAAGACTCCGCTCACTCCACGTTTTTATGGCACTAAAATAGGCACGATTGTTCTGTAGTGTCACAATAGGTAACGCCAGTACAGAGACTAATAAGTTGGCTTGTTGGCGGATCAATACAGCAGTATTGATCACTGGAACAGGCACACCTGCTTCCAGTCCATCAAACTCAATCAATGATGGTCCTGACATGCTCTCCGAGGTTGCTTTCTCCATCTCTTCCTTACTGGCGTTAAGCGCTAATACCATCTCTTCGACTGCGATATTCGGCTCTAAACTCACTGAAACCAAGGGCAACCACCAACTCTCTCCACCCGCAGTCAGATCCTGCTTTCGTTTCTCCAGAACAGATATTTGCTTTTGTAAAGCATCGCTAAACTTATCGAAAAATAACACGTCATCAGAGTTAATGAATCGTAGAGCATCAATAAAGACATACAAATGTACACATTCTCGGTATAAACAATGTTCAAAAAAACCACTCACCAATGGTTCATCAGTAAACCGATTCAGCCCAGAGTGAAACAACATCATCATCTGACGGTATTCACTGTCCGCACCCAGTTGTTGAATAAAGCGCGCTAACAAACCAGTGACTTTTTGAGCAACATTACGCTCAATCTGATAGAAAGAGTTGAAGCCTGCTCCTTTACTTCTAGCGTCTTCATTTGACTCATCAAGGATCTCACGGCTTGGCCCCTGATCTTGAGGCAATGAAGACAGTGCCATCATTAGCTTCTGCAAAGAGATGCCATCTCTTTTTTGTAAAAAGCGACTCACTAATAACGAGTGAGGCATGGGTAAGCGTTGTTTGAGAAATTGCAAAGCCAACAATAGCGGCTGTAGGCGCTTTGGGTCATCAATGGTTAAAGAAACCTTATCTCCAGAAAAATCAACCGACTTTAAACGAGAAACCAACCCTTGCCAAAGACCAATCTCACTTGCTGATAGTCGTTCACCTTCACTGGCTAATACGCTTTTTTGTGTTGTCACATTATCCGCTAACTGACACCAAGTTTTGACCTCAGCAAACAGCGCTAATTCAGCAGTATGTAGACTGAAGGCCTCAGCGCTCCTCGTTATCTTATCTAATACTTTATGCAAGCGTTCATATGATCCCCAAGATAAGTGAGGGAATGCTAATACTCGGTTAATCGCAGAGATAATATCTTCTCTGCTTAAGGCTAAAGGCACATTTAATAATTGTGAAAAACAGCGTTCTAATCCATTAAAAACCATCACCTCCTTGGACTGTGCAGAAAGTAATGCCAATGTTTGCTTCGCTTTCTCAATAATATCCTCTGGCAAAATCCAAGCTTGTTGTAGCCACTCCTTTATTGCAGCCAGTGTCATTTGTAATTGCAGATCGGTACCAGAAAAGCTCGATAAATGCTCTAATTGCTGTAATAACAGGTCTAATGCTTTTTTCACCGCAGTAAAATTATGCAGCTTAGGCCCCGTGATTAACGGCTGCACCCAAGGTGATTTATCCAATAAACAAGTCAACCCTATAATATCTCCTTCATTAATGCCTTGGTACTCAACAATATTGACCCAATTTATCATCGCCTTAAATAACCGAGTATTAACACCTTGCTTTAAATGATGCCGTAACTGCCCCATAGTTTGTGGCAGCTGAGCTTGATGCTGACTCTGCTTAGAGGTTAATTCCAGCACATAGGTTTTCAAGGTCATTAATAGTGCTTTTTTAATATATCCAACACCTTGGGTTTTATTCAGAGCAAAATAATTTAAATACTCCAAATAAACTTGCCACATTTGTTGCTTCACTTTTACTGATAACACTGGATGCAAGAAGCTGTGTAGCTGCTGCTCTGTACACAGTTGTGGAAACAACAAGGGTATGAATACCGCTGCGTCGGAAAACCCCTCCTGCATTGCCAGTACGCTGGCAATGTTTTTTCGGCATTTAGGTAATAATAGCCACGATTTCAATGCTTGTTGATTACCCGGATCTAAGCGTAAACATTGAAGTAACACGGCTAACAACCTTGAGATAAGCTGCTGTTTATTCACATCAAAATAGATGCCGCGAGAGTACAGGAGTCCAGACTTTATTTCCTGCCACCAGTTTTCGAGTTGAGCTTGACTAGCATAATGATGCCTTTCTCTCATTCCATGGGAAGCAGACTGTCTAACACTTTGCTCTATTTTGGGAAAAATAATCCGATAGAAGTAATCCATCGGAGCCTGCGTGAAAGCCTTGAAATCAATTTGTGGCAAATCAATATGAATATCAGGCAATAATAATGCTTCATTCAGATCATGATTATCCCCCCCCCATATATCTGACGACAATTGTTCAAATGATGACACCACTAAAGACTTAAGCTCTTGTTCAAGCTCGGTCGCACTTTCTGGCCTATGATGGTGATATTGAATATCCAAGTGCAGGTTATCAATGGCTAATGACATAGTTCTAGCCCTTAAAAAATGACTCAACTTAGCCGAGGTTCACCTCGGCAATGGATTAAAATACTAAATATTTTCGGTTGACCAATAATCAGTTTGACAAAGAAGAGGGCCATCTAAGTACACCCCATGCCAATAATACTTATCATCAAGGTGATCTTGTGTGTCTGATTGACAATGATTAGCGTAAATATGTTTACCTTCCCCGCCTCTATTGCCCTTCCAAAAGCCATGACACAAGAGGTTTTTGCAAAGATAAGCACCACCACCACGCACAAGCGCCGTGTTATTCAACGCCTCTACTTGACTGTCATCACAATAAGCCACCGCCCCGCCAGACTTCGCTCTACAAGATTCCGCCCGTATTCGAGAAAAAGCCAGCCCATAAGCCGCTCCACCAAAGCCCATTTCAGCTTTGCAATGAATAATATTCATCGCTTCAATATGGCTTACGGTATGATTCGTCCCTTCCATATAGGCATAGATTGCACCGCCATCAGTTGCTGACTGATGATTAATGACGCGGCAATTAAGCTGGCAATGCTGCGCATACCTCAGCTCAAATGCGCCCCCTGGACCAGAATAAACATGATGATCACCATTAAAAGTAAAACCTGTCAGCTTAATGCCTTCGACCAAGGAGGCTAAGCTTTCCCCATATATCATAAAACGGCAATTAGCATGTGCCTTCATGATACATGTCGCCTTTTCATTAAAACCATTAATACTCACCCCGGCTCCTAATCTAACGGGATTCTTTAGTAAATACTCAGAGCGACTCCCACTTGAGTTCATAAGAGGAAACAATAAGATGGTGGTATTATCAGCAATCACTGTCTGCTCGCCACAATTAAAAATCGCATCAAATTCAGTTTGATTATTAATGATCAGAGTCTGACTGTCATCGCCAAACCCCCAGGTGCTTTCATCAACATAGGCTTTCACCGCCGCTTGTGTCGGTAACAAGCAATCACTGCTCCCCTCACCCCCTAAGGTCACATCATTTGAAAACCCAGATATTGCCGTTGCATCTTCAAAGCCAATACTCTGACTGACTATCACATGCTCAGCGGTGAGCTCGGCGGCAATCTTGGCATTGCCTTTCACATCAAGCGTGGCTGTCGGTGCTGAACAATTCAGCCCTAAACGACCACTGGCATCCAGAATTAGCGCCCTGATCGTATTACTGACTGCTTCATCTTGGTTAACCGCACTGATCTGAGAAGGCACATCGACAATCAATGCAGCCTGATCAGGAGCAGCCATCAGGTGTACATGCGCCTGAGCCTGCTGCTTATCTAAACCTATCGCCAAGGTATCATCTAATTGTACTTTGCCTTTAAGCTGGCTGGCTTTATTCACGGTTAAAGTATTTTCAAGCAGCGTTGCAGGACATAAGATGACATCAGCATCGACATTCGATACGGTCAAATTGCCGCGTAAATGAGTATGAGTATTCACCTCTAAATTAGCATTGAAAGTCACATTATCGGTTACATCCAAGGTGCTAGTAAAATTTCCCGCCCGGCTCACATCTAATGTATTATTGAGCCTTGTTTTCCCCATCACATCTAAAGTATCTTCCAGAACCGTATTATCATTCACGGTTAGATCAGAATGGAGCACCACATCACCCCATACATCCGCTCCCTGATATTGAGTCACTGGGCCGCGAATTTCCACAGCTTGTTTAACAAATAATCCGCCCTGAACCTCCACCTCACCTCGTACATCTAACGCTGCTTCTGGTGAGTCCGTCCCCACACCCAGTTTGCCATCAGAGAACACCACTGGACTGTCATTTTCAAACATAATCTTAAATGCGCTGGCATAATTATTTTGAAATAAACATAACTGTGCGGTTCTCGCTGCATCATTATCAGGGCAATGTAAATCACCAATCACGGTTTGCCCATTGAACTCAGAAAGTCCATGGACTTTGATATTACTGCTAAAGGTGGCCAGTTGATCCACATACAAGCAATTATCTAAATACGCTTGTCTTTTAACATGCAGATCTTGATGAATTTTGACACTGCCAGCCACTTCTAACATGTCACTGGGCTCATCAATGCCTATGCCCAATTTCCCCTGCTTGAAAATAAAACCAGCATCATCTTCCCCAAGGCCATCAATTTTAAACGCTGTTTTGCTGGCATCGGTTTGATGAATATGCAAACGGGCGTCAGGTGTCAGGGTTGAAAAGCCAATATCACCTACGATAGAAAGGTTCTCGTTAAAATCGGCCCTTTTATCCACTGTCATTGACAGTCCAGTACTGTCATTGCCCTGAATATGCAATTCATCCTCTGCGGTAACTTTACCAATAACATCCAATGTTTGGCTGAAATCCGCAGCGCCCGACACACTCAGGCTGTGATTAAAAGTACCACTACCGGTTACACTAAGACCATTGCCCACGGTAAGCATATCTGAAACCGTCAATGACTGGCTGATAAGACCATGACCCGTCACATTAAGCGCGTTAATATCATCTCCAGCCAGCGTGCTATAACTCACATTCAAAGGACCAATAACAGTAACTGCATCATTTAAAAACGTTTGTCCATCCACAGTAAAGGTATCCGATATATGCCCGCCTCCAGTCACATCAAGGGCATTCATATTTACATCAAGATCTTGACTGCCAACAATTAATTGCCCAGCTAGTCTGGTACTGCCTTTTAAATCAAATTGATATGTAGACAGACGGGTATTAATCGCCAACTGTCCAGCCGATGCATGAATATACTCATCAACATTTTCTGTCTCTATTTTAAAGGGGATAGCATCGACTTGTTGAGTCAGGGTAAAACTGTCTGTATCCACATTGAGCAAGTTATGTACGGCCAAATCGCCCATAATGCAAGTACGCCCATAGACATCAAACGGCACAGGCTGAGCCTTCAAGCCAAAGGTGATTTGTGCGCTGCTCACACTTAGTGATGGGGCGACGCCTCCTGCCGCTTTAACCTCAAACCCAGTGGCAAAATTGACACTCTCATCAAATAAACTCACCGCACCCACATGAAAAGCCACTTGAGGCTCACTCACATGAACCCCTAACTTATCGGCTTTACTCGCCATTAAATGGGTAACCGTAGTGCCATCTTGATGCTTCACATGGAGCGCTTTCGGTATACTGGGATCAGAGGTTAAACAAAAACGCGCATGTTCACTGGAATCACTGCTAATATCATGGTCTGGCTCGCCCACAGATAAGTGCTTGCTAATGCTGGTATCGGTTAAATTTGATAACCCGTTCACTGTTAAGCTGTTAGCTTCGGTATGACCTTTGACTTGTAGATTAACACTGTGACTGCCATCACCTAGGATCACTTCACCTTTTCGTGCCCGGATTAATTCATGATGTTCATAATCTTTGACCAGTAATGCTGAACTGCCCTCAAGCAGCCCATTGACCTGCAATGCAGCTTCAGCAACAACACTGTCTGGCAAACCGACCAAGAGTGTATTTCTGACATTAGCATAGTTTGCCGATAACTGACTTTGTGCATCCAATTTCCCATAAATATTCGCATTGTTAAGCGATGTCAGTTTTTTTGCATGAACATTTTTGTTAAAAATTACGGACGCACTACTTGGCCTTCCTTCTACCGTCGTACCATCATCTTCGCCTTCATCCCCCACCACTAAGGTATCCGTCTGACTTTGGCCACTGATAGTCGATGTTGATGCCGATAATGCGCCATTAACAACAGTTGGACCTGCGGTTAGCGCTTCACTTACAGTAAGAGAGCCTGTGATCTCCGTGGAGCCTGCAGTTAAAGTCCCGGTAACAGTGAGCGCATCATCAACCTGAGTACGAGAATTTAATTGAATATTCGCTACGTCGGCATTATCTGATGTATTCACCCTAACATAGGTCTTATCGCCTTTTCTAATACTCAATAACTCAGGTTGATATGTACTATTAATCTCTAGCATAGCCTCAGGACAGGCGGTGCCGATCCCCACTAGGCCATTACTTTTGACAACCATCGGAGATGGATCTGCCGTAATATCCTCTAACCTTAATAAATCTTGCGCTCCATTAACTTTGTTTTTAATGTTTAACAATGCATCAGCAGTCGTTGATGCAACACCACCAATATTCACAGTTTGCTGAAATTCAGCTCGGCCTTGTACTGTTAACGCTTGCTCTGTACAAACATTTCCTGTGACATCCAGTGCATCATTTAGCTGAGTATGCCCGCCTGCGGTTAACCGACCACTAAGATGAGTATCACCAATGACATCTAACTCACCGCTCAAATTGGCATCTCCAGTGACATCTAACTCACCACTAAGATTGGTATCGCCAATGACATCTAACTCACCGCTAAAGCTTACATCATCATAAACATTTAACTCACTGGTAACAATAGCATTTCCTGTCACCTTAAGCGTATTGATCTCACCGGTTAATATAACTGGTTTATTAATATTGATAGTCCCAGCTTCAACACAGATCCCATCATCGAGTTGATTAATCCCAGAATGGATCAATTGACTAAAGTCACTGCCAGTCGGCACTTGATTATCAGCAAATTTTTCCGCTAACTGAGAGCGAGTCGTCTTTTCAGTGCTTAGGTCTGAACCATTGTCTTCAATACAGCTTTCTTCTTCACTCATGTGAATTCCTTATAAAATATTTGGCTCACTAACGCCAACAGATAAATGGGGAGTTTTATTCAAACTAGGGTTAATACTGGCAATATGTACTGGAGCCGAAAATTGCAGATATTCAAGCGGCCTAAAACCAACTCTAAAACCTTGATCAACTTTACCCGTCTTGATGGGGTAAGGGTTTATCAGTTGGGTAATCTGAACATGGCAAATTTCATTGAATAACTGCTCACTGCTGATATGAGCATAATATGCAGGATCGATGCTTAAAATATCATCAACGTTCTTTTGTAACTCAGCCACAGTATTGCCAGTGAGCGAGTCTTCATCCTTAGCAGCCAGCCAAGGCCGGATCATTGATTTCAAGTTTTCAGGGAATGTATCTCCTACAAATGTCTGTAAAATATGCTCTTGTAATGTTCCCGGTGTATTAACAAAATCTCTTAATAGGCTCGACAATCTATTAATCCGCTCAATATTAGCCCGTTCAGTCGAGTTATATTGCAGCTCTTTTCCTAGCGTCAATGGCTTTTGTGACATGGCATTTAACCAAGCGTAATAAAGGCACTCAAATAAGCTCATTGTTGGACGATTCAATCGAATGACTTCAGCGTGTAGGTGTACAGGGCAAGCTTGAGCAATTTGAGTATTAAGCAACTGAGTAAAATGAGACTCAGCCAAGCGTGACGGCCAGTTCGGTAACACAAAAAACAACTTATCTTGTGCAAAAAAAGGTTCTGTTGCCGTAGAGGACTCTTTATTCGTAGAGGACTCTTTATTAGTTGAGGACTCTGTATCACAATGTCTCAGTAATGTTCCTTCCAACAAATAAAAGCTTTCTCGATTATTGGTCGCCAGCGGCATTTGTCCAATATGAGAAAAGCCCATAAAACGCATAATACGCGTAGCCAAACCAGAAGAATGGCAGTGATCAATATTATCGTTAAGGTAATTAAATCCACCTGTGCGATACTGACTCAAACTCGGGTAATGATGAATGATAGAAGCTAAATCAATCACTTGTTTAAGCATCACCAGCTTATCTAACAAGGGTTGATCGGCGCTAATATCTACAGGAAGTGGTTCAAATTGGGGTAAGTAATGGCTAAAAACCAAGCCATATTTAAGCACATTAGCATCTAAACTCGTTTCAGAAAATCGCGCTAAAAGGTGTTCCAAACTGCGTTTAAATCGATCTAACTGCCCCGCGCTTAATACTGGCTCCAGTAGCGGTTGAAAACCGTGCTGCTGATATTGATTAAAATACTCCCCCAGTAGATGTCCCGCACCGCTGGCATCAATAAGAGGCTGACTTAATTGAGTCATGGGTAATTGCCGCACATCATCCCAGAATTGGTTAACTTGTGCAGAGCAGAGAGATTCGCTGGCCAACATACTATCGAATACGTTCGCCAGCCTTGAAAAAATCGCCTGTTCAGGCAGAGCCAGTAACCTTCTTAAATTATCCAGCTGGGAAAACTGATCAGCCAAACATTGATCAAATAAGGTCAGGTAGCCCTTAAGCTGCATAATATGGGCTTGTTCTTTCGTTTCAATGTCATCATCAAGGCGCGACTCTGCTAACTTATATATTGAGGGGAACTCATGTTGCAGTGAAATGTATTGGTTTAGCTCTCTATAACGGCCACTGACATATTCAGAGAAAAAATCACTGCTATCGATGCCTTCACTCGCCTGTACTTCGCTCTCTTGAAAGCGGCTAATAATGATTTCTTTTTCTTGCGCCGAGAGCCGATAATCTTGACCATCAATGGTCAACTCAAGCAGTGATAATGAGGCACTGATATCAAATTTAGGTGTATGCTCAGGTGAAATTTTAAAACGCCAATTAAGATAATCTCGTCCTTGATTAAGGCTATCTTCCTCCGTAGGCCTAAACGCAAATGACTTAATACGCGTTAAACGGCTAATGCCATCTAAAGCTTCAAAAATATCTGAGGCATAGATAGTCTCCGGGATCTTAAGCCGATTAATATCAAGCTCACGA
Source organism: Shewanella surugensis (assembly GCF_023284005.1). GTDB lineage: Bacteria > Pseudomonadota > Gammaproteobacteria > Enterobacterales > Shewanellaceae > Shewanella > Shewanella surugensis. The sequence goes on along the minus strand of NZ_JAKIKS010000003.1, from coordinate 45,829 downwards.
ATAAAACCATTACTCAGTAAGGGCCCTTCATAAATCTCATCCCCGGTATAACCCGCCTCCTTTAGCATATCACTGCTGTAACGTTTTACATCTGGAGCCAAGATAATGTTAACCTTGTTAAAAACATCAACAATCGCTTCAATCGGGCTACTAATGTTCTCAAAAGCCAACGAAAAAGCCACAATCACATGATGTTTTTCTACCGGGATGATGGCATTAATATCTTGATTAATATTTCGCTCGGTTAAAAACCTTTGCCTGACTTGTTCATATAAAACATGTTTTTCCTCATCCGTTTTTTCTTGCCAGTGTTCGTCTAGATCCACCCTAATATCAACACTGCCGCTGGCGACATTAGTCGCTGCAGAAAGTGTGTTATCACTGTTTGAAACCGGTAAAACACTCACATTTTTAATGCCTGGAATATCGATAATAGCCCGGCGGTAATCTGCCAATGTGACCGCATTTGAGGGTAATATTTGCGGCGCCAAATAAAAGGGTGTTCGATGAGTACTGGCATCCTCCTCTGGATCTGGCGCCAACAAATCACGAATAGGAAAGTCTAACCGAAAGCTTAAATCCGAAATCACAAACGCCAGTACTTCCAGCAAAGTGATACCAGGATCGCCGGTATTATGATCGCTCCACGTTTCACCACAAACCATTTGAATCAAACTCAAGGCTTGTTCTTTTAGGTATTGACTATTTTGTCCACTTTCTATCAGCGCACTGTCTGACAGTTCCGCGAGATTGTCTTGTGTCATAACGACCCCATAAAAAAGGCACCTATCTGAGTAACAACCTCATCAAACAGGTGCGTAAAAACCCAATACCAAGCTGATTTATAATGATTTTGTCATTAAATTGGATTTTAAATTGATGAATTGAAGTATTGAAGTATTGAAGTATTGAAGTATTGAAGTATTGAAGTATTGAAGTATTTTGATGTGACTTTAATTAACTGACAATAAAGTCGAGTTCTAATCGATATTTCCCAATCCCTTCGAAGAGCTCGACATCGGTATTAAATAAACTGATTTTATGGTTAGGCTTAGGCACCAAAATAGCACCTAGCTCACTCGGTTCAATCCGGTTATCGTCCTCATCTTTCGCGCTGTAACGCAGAATGTCATCATTAACAAGCGTCTGCTGAGCACGCATCACATAGATTTTTTCAACCGCTGCATGCCGCTCCAGCACCATGGCCAGTTCGGTTAGGTATATTTCCTTTGCTACGTCTTGATTATTGCTATCGGTTCCATTCCAGGGGGTCATATAGTCAACAATCATTTGATTCAACTGACCTTCGACGCTTTCAATATCATAATCAGATAATATTTTGGCAAACAATTCCAGTTCGACTTCTTCATAAACCGGGTCGTATACCTTGCTGATCACCCCCAGCGGCGCCACTTGCTCCACATAGCGCTGTATCCGGCGTTTTAAATACAACGGCACCTTGGGCTGTAAAATATCCGGATTATGATTAACTGGCACCACCATTACAGCCACTTGAGCGAGTGCTGGCGACAAGGGCTGAGATACTTGGCTATTTTCCACCGACCTATTGGCAAAACAGCGCACCAGAAATAACTCAGGAAACTGTGCCAGCACTAAATGCTCATAATCCCAGGCCGTCATCGCCCTGTTTTTATGCCTTAATCGTTCACTGGCGCGAACCGCCAGTATCGATGCTGGCTCAGCGCTTTTACCGCCAAAAGAGGCATAAGGCTGCAACACCTCAGAAATATCAGGCTCGGATGTCACGAGAGACGAAATGCTCTCTGCAACTAATGGCGTGATGAAATGAGTCGCATCATTATCCAGCCCCACTAATTCAACCTCGACCCCCTGTGCATAGACCTGTCTAATTCTGGAATAAAGGGCAATAGATTCTGTTGAGGCTGCTTGTTCACTGATAGACAAACGGATCCAAAAACGGCTATCCCCGGTAAAATTTTCGCCTATTTCTAGCTCGGGTAATTCAAACGTCACCACCCCACTATCTAGCAGTTTATACGTTGAGTCTTCAATAATACGCGCACTACCGAGATTGCTGCTATCAAAAAATGCCCAACCCGAATCGGTTAAATAATGCCAGTCAACCTCTGGGTTATCATTAATATTACTGCCATCGACAGGATCAAGCTGAAAATAGAGTCTGAACTGCCCAGGAGCTGTCACGCCAGATAAACCAATGTAAAGATAGCCCAACGCATTCAGCTGTGGCAATAAAGTGATGCTATCGCTAGCGCCCCCTTCCATGAACTGCCGACCAAGCGGATGAATATATTGCAGTTTATGTCGACCACTGGCTCCCTCTCGGGTAAATTCGGCTTGACTTTGGTAGTTCAGCTGCACAGTATCTAGCGTTGGGGTATAGGGTTGATTGACCGTTAATAAAACCTGACCATCTTCAGCGGTATTATTGTATATAGGCAAGTTTTTAAAAGCAGCATATTGTACCACCTGACTATAATCGCCATGACCAAAATCATTCGCTGTTAATACTAACTTATATTGTTTAGGCCAGTTGCTAAGATCATTATCATCATGGGGTAACTCACTATATTGATAATAATTAAATTCTTGAATCTCGGTAAAAGTCAGTACATGTTGATGCACATTATTGTGTGGTTTATCTGGACCAAATAAGGCTGCAGCATTTAATACTGCATCGAGTTTATCCGAGTAAAATACATCAACACGACTCACTATCCAATCAGTTAAAGTTGCATCCGTTACTGCATTTATCGCCTTAGCATCACGATATTTTCTATAGGCCAAATAATGTTCATTCCAATCAATCGGTCGGTCCAGCCAGTTAAAACTCAACTGCGCCTGCTGCACCTGTTTGACTAACAACTCAGGATGGGTAAATTCAAACACCGAGGCAATACGGGGCTCATGGGTAAAAGGCGTAAAAGGCTCACTGGTATCAAGCTGGCCATTGCTGTTACTCGCAATAATACCGCTCACCCCCTCGACGATAACGGTTAGATTTATCCGGGTAAAAATCCCACTTCTAAGCTGGCGTAGTACCTCATCGTCACCATCGTTATCACCATAACTACCGGCATACATTGACCTTTTAAGCACAAAAGAAATGAAAGGTTCTTGAGGCAATACTGCCTGCTCTGCTAATGTTAAACTGTCATCAACATAAGTGGTTATTGGCGGAAATAATCTTTCCAACTTAATCTCCACTTCTCTATCCATTACCTTGATGCGGCAAAATGGGGTTGCCGATGTCAGCGGCAGCATGCCTTCGGCCCCTGAAATGCTTAAATCAAAATATTGGGTGATATCAAAAGCGGCTAAACTCCCCCCTTCTTTCACGGTGAAATTCAACCTCAATGTACGTAGACCGCCACTAAGATACAATTCAGGAGAAACTAAGGTAAAACCCAGCTCAGGTAAACGCTGAATATCTGGAGTGTTTAAATTCGCTTCACCAAAGGTTAATACCCCCTCAGCCGGCATTTCTATTTCCTGTTCGATATCTTGGCCCGTTGTTAACAGCAACTCACCCGATCCCCGCTGCCGTGACAAGGACAACACTTTATCCACCTGAGCATGATTAATTAAGGCATTAGTCTTGGTTTGGTAAATAAGTGGATTACCCGCTTGATCTTCACCGCCGCTAAATTGCGTCCCGGCTAACAAGGTCATAGACGGAACATCATCTTGCAAACTGAGTACCAAATGACTTTTATCTGCCACTGGCGGTTGGGTTTTAAACCCCAATACATCGCGGTAATAATGCTGCTGATGCCGTTCAGTAAAACGTTTAAACTGCTCAAAGGGATACTGCATCATGGTGAAAAAAGCCAATAAACCGGCAATATCTGGACGTGCAGCGAGAGCGTTAATATCGTCGGTGACAGGTTCGCCCGCAAGTAGAGCTTGCAGAGCAACACTTTGCACTACATCCGGCAACGCCGATAGCCAGCGACCATTAATCGTTTGTGACTCACCATCGACAAAACGTAATTCACTGGCAAAGCGACGCATATAGTCAAGCCAGCCGCTAAAGCTGCGCTCTTCTACTGCAAAGTAACCCGTTGCCAATTGCACAAGGCCCCTTGAACTTTGACTCTGCCCCTTCGTTGGCGCAGTCGCGGTCTCATTCACCACCTGCTCAGTTGACACTGCCGCTGTGGCTTGATTTTTCATGCTGGTCATAACAAAATCCTAAGACAGGATGCAAAGCGTGAGCTTATACCAATTTGACTAAGCCCCCCCTAAAGACAAAGGTAAACGCTTTACTTACAATAAGTGAAAAGAATAAAACATTAAAAAAACATAATAAACAATGAATTGAAGTGTGACTGGGTGTGTTGAGGCGTTATTAATAAGTAAGAAATATGCGTAATGAGAATATTTATCCTTCAGTCAGGTAAAACGGAAACACCATATTGGCTGAACTATTACTGTCTTTAATTAAATAGCTTAATTCTATGCTTAGTAAACCATCATAAATCCCCTGAGTATCAAAATTAATCGCTTGTAAGCTAATTCTCTTTTCATGATGGGCGATAGCCTTGGCGATTTCTTCTTTAATGTCTGTCAGTGAGGTCGCATCGATACTATGAAATAAAAACTGCGCTAAGCCACAACCAAAACTGGGCTTTAAAAAACGCTCGCCGACTTGAGTATTCAACAATACATAAATGCTTTGCTCAATAGTCTGCTCGCCAGACACCATTTCAGGCCCCACGCTGGGGGTGCGAAAACAAGGGGGGAACTGCCAGCCGCTACCAATAAGACGATTATCATTCATTATTTTATCTCCACTTTTTTGCCTACCTTAATGTTGACATTACCATTGGTTTTGATATCAATATCCTTAGCTAGCGTAATACTATTTTTTTCATCCCCTTGTAAAATCAAACCTTTATCTATACTGAGACCTGCCTGAGATTTTTTATCCTTGTCTTTGGCTTCCAAGACAAAACCTTTAGTACCACCACCAATCTTCATCGTAGTTTGCCCTCCTTTTACTTTCTCCACTTTTAAACAAAGATCCGCATTTTCCACATCAAAAACCAACGAAGCATAGGAAACTTCTTTAGCTTTTTTCTCCTTCTCCTTTTTTTCACTATGCTTGAGATAAACTCCCCTTTTCAATTTTCCCTCTTTAAAAGGAACTGGAGGTTTATTTTTCGGGTTATGGGTAGCGCCGATAATAACCGGATAACGACAGTCCCCACCGACAAAACTAACGATGACCTCGTCACCAGGGGAGGGTGGAAAAAAAAGCCCGACTTCTTTTCCCGCATAAGGGGAGAGTAACCTTGCCCAAACCATTTTACTTTTTGCCACTGCTGCTATTCCAACTGGAATATGCTGCAAACCGGGTTCCTTAGGATTTTCTTTTTCTTTGGGAAAATCTCTGACTACACCTATTAAATTTGGCACTGGCGGTAGCGTTAACCAATCTGAAAACAAGCTATGATGTAAATGTAAGCCTAACGTAAAGGTAATAGACCATTTTTGTCCGTTAAAATCGTGCTCAATTGCCGTCACTCGATAGGTACCCGAATAAGCCTCGCCAAACTCACTCAATTTGAGGCTATCCAATAGTTGTACCTTCTTTTTTAACCTATGTTTGACTAGGGTCACTTTACCGCGATAACGGTCTAATTTACGGTAAATAAGCTCCGCATCGGCTCGTGCCTTGTTTTCTTTCTCGGATGCCAACACGCCTTGCTGTAACAGCAACACCTTAGGTACAAGCTGCAAACCATTATTTTTCTCTCCCACTTCATTCTTAACCACATCCCCACTTCCTTCCTGCGGTGCCGACATTTTTTGTTGTTTGACATCCCAAGCACTTACGGTAACAGTTTCAAACTGTGAACGAATATCCTGGTGTAAACGAAAACCTTCAATATCACTCTGAGCTATCTGGATCTCTTCGGCTTTAGGCTCCTGTTTCGTCAGATCCACCACATTATTACCTTTTGGGGTCGGTACCAATAACAACCCATTGGCGAGTATCCGATTCATCATGACGCGCCAAGGCGTTTGCTGGTAAGCAAAATAATGTGGTTGTATCATTGCTTCAAGCGCTGGCTTAGTAATACCCTTGGTATCAAGATCAGCGGCTTTATACATAGCCTCTATTATTTTGAAGTCATTAACCTCTTTATCCAGCAAAAAATTCCTAGGACCTTCAGTTAACTTAATCACATCACCGTGGGCAATCACTTCTAAAAACGTGCCACCGTCCCTAAATATGGCCCGCTCGGTGATCAACCCGCTAAAAATAACCACCTCCTTATCATCTGCCAACTCAGTGGTTATTTCGATTTTGGCGCCCATTTTAAAGGGCTGCTTTTTATCGCCATCATTTACAGTATCGTCAGCAACAATACCCTTTTTTATGTCCATATCCTTGATGCGTAAGGTCAACTGAGGGATCTGGTTAACCCCATAATGGCAATGCAAGCTGCTGTCTTCTAAGTTTATTTCTATCGGTTCACCACCAACTTTAACGCTATATTCAGCCATTATTAATCACCCCCACGGCGGCTTCCTTACTCTTTTGATAGCCAGCTTCAAGGACGTCTAAAGCTTTATCTTTTTCTTCCTTGGCAATGTCCTCCGCTTTATCAATTAATTCCTCACCCTGCGCTTTTACTTTTTCAGCCGCTTCTGCTAACTTCCCAGGCACTTCAACAATGTCCCCCGCATCAACCTTACGCAGACTGTTTAGGCCATTCACTGCCGCTAGTGTGGCAACGCTGGCAATAGTGCCAAAATTAGCCATCGCCATCGCAACTAAAGACAGCCCGTCAACCGCAGCAAGCATTTGGGTTCCTACGCCCCCAGAATCATTGCCCTCTGTTAACAAGCCTGAATGTTTAAAAGTACACACCACTTTGGCCTTTACTCTGTTACCTAGAGAGTCAACCAGTTCATTTTTTACTTTCATTTCAGTCAACAAACCATGGAAAACGCCACTGGCAGAATCCATCAATGGCATTCCCATGGATTTAATCGACACATAAGGTGGATGCTGCAGCTTATTATCCACTGTATGACATAATTCTTTGAGTTTATTGATGGTTTTATCAACACTAAAAGGGATCAAATTATTGGCCATCACATAAGCCAGCGGATTAGAAAAAGTCGTATCATCAAGTACGAAGGTCACCTTGAGTGAAGACGGTTTGCTCTGGCTAAAATAACTATCCCCCTCGCCCTTATTGGACTTTTCACTGACAACACAGGTTTCAAAACTAACGTCTAAGGATTCTTTATCATAGGGTAAAGTCACACTGCTTTTCTTTTTCGTTTGCCCCTTATCTTCATAGCCGGTCACTTTAATCACAGGTACAAAAGCACGCGTCGGATCGCTGAAAATAGACATAGATTAAGGCCTCTTTCTCAATTCATGATCTTCAAAGTTATTGGATAAATACTGACCAAGCTCTTGAGTGAAAGGCTGTTGACAGCAAGCATAATCACTCAGTTTTTTTGATAGCCCACCCAATTGCTCTGTCAATGACTTAATTTTAGCTTTCATATCGCTGGGATCATCTTCATTGGTCGCACTAGCTTCAGCCGAGTCTGAATTAGCTTTGACCGCATTATTGTTACTTTTATCACTGATCTTCATGGTCACATTTTTAATATTCGCCTGTTCCATATATCGTCTCCTTTCGCAAAAACATTCATTATCACGCCCCTAAATAGGTACATATTTAATCCCCGAATATTTAAAGCTCATCGATTCAATCAGCAACTCATTACTACTGGCATTAAGACCATCCCACTCCCAAGATTCCAGATAAGCATTACTGACTAGCCAGCTATTTTGTGGCAAATTATTTTCATCCAGTACGCAAATCAAAATGTCTTTACGTAGCAAACGCGTATCCCAAAAAAAAGACTCCACTGTATTGGCTAATGTTAATGGGCTAATAGATGAAAATACTCCACGTTTGAGTAGCAGGTTTTGTGTCGGCAGCTGATTATCTAAACTGGTCATGCCGGCATTTTTTACAATGGAGCGACTCATTTTTAGCCCACTCACTTCTTTAAACTCAATGTCGACAGGATTCGGTATACCTGTGGTCATTATCACCACAGCGAACCGATAACCTACCAGAGGCAGGCCACGATCGATTAGCATAACAACACCCTTTTTATAAAATGATGACTAAAATGCAGTGATCCCCTATAAAGGGATCACTACGGCGTTTTAAATTGAATCATCAAGATTAAAAATTACTTAAACTCAATGCTAATGTCATCAGCCATCAGCTCTAAGGATTCAACACTGGCTTCGTTAGAGCCACCGTTAAAACTCGGGGCAGTCAACTTCTTAGGAAAGGCATTTTTCACCGTCCAGATCACAAGATCTGCATCGGTGTCATCCACCAGCACCACGGTGATATCCTGCTTTTCGACCTTATTCAGCCGAATTGAGCTGAGCCAATCAAAAAACATACTTTTAGTGCGCACCAAACCGCGCTTTAAAGTAATGTTGACATCAGTCGGTTGCCCCGGCATATGTTTTTTACCAAAACCATCTTTATAAGTAATGGTCTCGACACCAATGTCGAGACCTGAGACCTCAGAAAAAGCAATGCTATTGCTTTCATCCCCGGTAATACTGACCCGAAAGCGATAAACAGGGATCGGGTAATCATTTTCAATATCGGCTACTGTAGTCGCCATAGAATAAACTCCAAAATTTTATGAAATATTGCGAATATTTGCGCTGAAAAACACCAAGGTATGCTTTGCGCATTTAAAGTGATAACTGCTTCAGCTGCCATTGTAAAAAGTCATGTTTTAAACAACAGAGCTCAGGCAGAAGGGAGGATGAACTTAAGCACTGATGCTTTTATGAGAGAAGGTCAGCACTATAAATTCGGCTGGGCGCACTGCCGCCAAACCGATTTCAATATTCATAATACCGTTATTGATATCATCTTCAGTCATGGTTTGCCCAAGACCCACATTGACAAAAAAGGCTTCATCGGTGCTGGTACCAAAAAAAGCGCCTTGCCTGAATAAACTTTCCAAGTAACCTTCAATCGTCGTTTTGAGTTTTAACCAAGTAAACGGGGTATTGGGCTCAAACACGGCAAAATAACTGGCCTTTTTAATGGACTCTTCCACCATATTAAACAGACGACGCACGGGCACATAACGCCATTCATTACTGTTACCATCTAGGGTACGGGCGCCCCAAACTAAGGTGCCTTTACCCACAAAACTGCGGATCGCATTAATCGACTTACCCGCATTATCATCAACGTTTAAATATTCCTGTTCAGAATTATCGATGGTAATACTGGGGGCGATAACTTGCGCCAGCGCAATATTCGCAGGCGCTTTCCAAACGCCATGCTGCGCATCGGTTTTGGCCATAACCCCAGCAATCGCCGCACTCGGGGGTAATTGCAGGTAATGTTTACTGAGCAAAGATTTTATTTGGTTATAGGCAACCGTTGAAGCAAGCGTATAGCCCGCAATATTCAGTACCGATAAAGGTACCGTTAAGTTTTGTGTGGCGGCGATGCGTTCTGAAGTGCTTGTCGAGGCTGCTAATTGCCCATCAGTTACCGTATTGATGACGACTTGCCCCGAAGCGTTCAGATAATTTGTCCCCTCATAATCACAATAAAGACCAAACGATAACGTACTATCGACCATCTGCCCTTGAGTGGGCCCGTTGGCAGTGATGACTTCTCTTCCTAGAAAATTCACGACTTTAATCGGAGCGGGATCAGTCGTTTTTCCATCAATTATTTCAACTACCGAAAGCTTAATAAAATGTGGCCCTTTAAATTCATCACTAACCATACCGAATTCATCAACAGGCACTTGAGTAACTGCCGTATTATAACCCGTATCATAAGCCGCTTTTTTCTCCACCTCTGATAATGTACGAGCGGGGGACTCAGCTGCCGCATCATCAATTGCATCTTCAACAGCAGTTTTACCAGCCGCAACGGCAAGATCATCATCAAAGGCAATGAACTCAGTAATACTGGAATGCAATTTATAATAGTTATGATCCATGTTGACCATGACGTCATCTTCATCATAACTGCGTGCCACAGACGTTCTCAACTGCGGATAATACGCTGCGCCATATTTAAGCCCTTGGGTGACTTTATCTCGCATCAACGCCGCATCAGCGCGGATATTATCATCACCTTCATTACCCACTTGCTGCAAATCAATCAGGGCAAATCTGTCCTGCATGCTTTCACAATGCAGCAGTGAGGCATTATGCACCTCATAATGTCCCTGGGCTTCGAGACAAATACTTTCCGGACAAGAAATTAACGTCACCTCATCCACTTTTTTCAACGTTGTAATCGCCGTGGTAAAATGTGATTGGGCTTTAACCGTTGCCACACTAGGCGCCGTTTCATAACCACCTATACTGACCACATAACAGGCGCCACCACCATTGGCAAAAAAGTGCGCCACCGCTTGGTATAAGAAGAATGCCGATAAGGTAGGGTTGATGCCATCCCCTCTGGGAATAACAAACACCCCAGCCTCAGGTTTATACTCTACCCTAACGGCTTCATTATAAGGACCACCAAACATGGCCATATATTCCATCATATTGGTGATCCGATACGGCTTTTGAGTAATGGTATTATCTTCGTTATCGGTAGTTAGCTCGGTATAACCGATAAAAGCGGGGATCGCAGTCGGGACTTCCGCCACTGAAGGCGAAAGCAATGATCGTTCTCTTACATAGACATCTGGCGTTTTATATTGAGCCATGTGTTTTCCTTATTAAGGTTGGGGTGAAAAAATAAAATGTGGAAACCTTTATTGAAGTATTTCCACTATGAAAATGAGCCGGCTGCCAGTACTTAAAGATTACCTACCAAAGATGGGTCGGGAGTTGAAACCCCTTTGGCCTGACAGCCGACTCGAACTGGTGCCGCAGGGTTGTTAGCTACAGCGGCCTGAAAAATAAATACCAATATTGTTTTATTTCCCTTATTTAAAGATGGCTTTTAGTCGGCTCGCGAAGGTGATTTTGTATTTAGTGAGTTTAAGAAGTGTGAAATAAAAGAAATAAGGCATTATCCGGACTAATGAAAATTACCACTCGATGAGGTTGAGTATTATTGGTATCAACGGTACTACGCCTCGCGGCGTGATTAAAATTAAGCTGTAGCCATTTTTTGTGATACACCTGTCACTTTGATAGCATTGTCATACTCATCTTTTATCTCATCACCTTTGATCAACACATACTTCCCAGCAACTTTGACTTTAAGGGTGTCGGCATTTTTTTGTGAACTTTCTCGGGTAAGCTGAAGCTCAGACATAACAGGAGGAACAGACACAGGAGGTTTCCCCGCAGTACCGCCAACATAGAGAAAAGAGGCATTAACGGTGTATATTGCCGCGCCTTTTTCTGTGTTTAATTTAATAGTTGGTTCAAGCAAAGGGCCAACAAAAAGGATCCATTGGCCACTCTTATTCTCATCTGCCTCAGGTTTTTTGGTGCCTAACTCATGCATCACTGCTGTTGCAATGTTAAAACTCATAATTAACTCCTGTTTGTCAGGCAAGCGTGATCCCGCCAAGGGAAGCTGATATAGCTTATCCTTGCTAGGGCGTGTTGCTCTTTCGAGATTGTTACCAAGTCAGAAAATGCTCCTAGGTAGCAACCTGACGCCTGCGCATCCTCTTCACACGTCATTAGTGATACTAGTGAACTTAAGGCTGTGATTGATAAAAATAAAGGCTTGATTAATTCTAGTGGCTAAAGTATCACTAAATCATTGAAAAATAATGAATCAATGAAACTGTGATGGCTAAATCAACAAAGTCGGTGAACAATTTATAGGTAAAACACGCTAACGCATCACTGAGCAGCAGGGCGTTTCAACAGATATTCCGGCTAACAACAACGCCTAATAGTCACACGGGTTAGTTTTTCCCAAACATACCGCTCAAGGGAAAAAAAGTGGTTATCCCCTAGCTTAAGTGGCATGAAGCCAAAGGTGAGTAGCGAGTAAATTTAAAAGCAAAACTTGTGGCTGTCCTGATTATTTTATAAAGCTTAGCCCGAGAGTTTAAAATGTGTGATTAATTATGGTTGTCTATTAGAGTTTTATTGTGCCAGATACTCGTCGTTATGACTTCGGTACGTTCTATCTGTGTTGAAATGTGGCCTGAGACCCATTACGAAGCAAGAGCTAATGAAAACATTCGCTCGTGGTTATTCACGATTTAAGTCTTGTAACTTCTCGTAGTATTTGAGTATTTTGTCAGTCAGTCCGTTCCCTTTGAGTGTAGGTACTCTAAGCTCTACAGTAGCTGTGGACATTTTCGATCCTGTGTCGTCCCCGTTCACTCGTGTTGTATAGTCTCGTACGTACAAACTGTGGTCGTGCCATTCGGTAGGTGCCCACTTGCCCTGTTTCCAGACGTCAATCATTTTTAATACTTGTGCCTTGCCATCTGCACCGACGTACTGTGTATCTATCTTTGTTTCAATTTTACCTATCATTTGCATCAGAGTGTTAGTCACATTTTCCATTTTCGATTTTCCGTCCGAGTCCTTAGTTACCGCTCTCGCTATCCCTATATCTGTGATCCCCTTTACCATCATTCCTAAGTTATTTTTGCTGTGGGTTTTATGCCCTGTTAGCACTGCGTGTAGAGTTATAGTTTGTTCTCTAAAGTAGCGAGCGAGTTGACTGATGCCTATTCTATTAGTCTGAGTCGTCGGGATGTTGTAGTCTGTTTTTATAGCCTCCCGTAGTGATTCCGTGGATTCACCCAAGATGTCATTGAGCGCTATTTCATACGTGCTTTTGCTATATACGTCCTGTTGTTTATTCCCCCTCAACTGGGATACTTTTTCCATCGGTAATTCTGCAGTCACATGGACAACGGATTTTAACGTTCGAGCCCGCTCGCGCTGCGCGCCTTTGTTCATCAGCGCGTCAATCAGCTGTATTGGACTTCGCACCATTTTCACGTTGTCCACGATGTCAGGTCTCCGGTTATCCGGTAGATTATCGTAGCCCGAACCAGGTATGTGTAGATTATTTGGGATATTCCCCCATATCACATCTGATGTTATTTCCCATCTTTTTATTTCTTTGGTTATGCTGCTGATTTGTGTTTTTATGTCATCCTTTGCCTTCCAGTGCACCGTTTGGTCATTCCGCGATGGGTATCGGTAGGGCATTATGCTGACATATTCGACCTTTGCGTGCATGCCGAAAGCGTCCCACTTCTCCTCTACCGCTTTGTAGTTATTAGGTAATTTAGCGCTTTGCAGGCCCCAGGGTATGTTGGTTTCAACTTCAACCGACATCCCTGGGTTCTTACTTGTTTTTGTGGTTTTTGTGGGTTCTTTGTGATCCATAGCTTCTCACCGTTATGTTGTATTATGTTTTTGCGTTATACTAGTAGCCAATATCACTTTCAGTACTCGTGGATAGTTGTCATAATATTTGAAAGGGGTCAAGTAGCTTCGTTCATCCTACTTAATACAAAATTTAATAAAGCGCTTCAAAATTGATTACTCTTTTTTTATTTAATTCTTCACTTCAAGCGATGCATGTTTAGCGGCTCTTACCTAACCCATTTTTAGTCCAAGGCCAATGTATAGGTGGTTTCTTGCTCTACGCCATCGCCTTTGATAACATAGCAAAAAAGGGGTCAAATCACTTGCTTCACAATACTTTATCTAAAATAAAGCGCATCCACCCGATACTTCCGGGTTAACGCCTGTCCCAAATCACTATTCAACCCCAGCTCTATCACCTGTTTTAAATCAATCTCCACCCCACTTCGAACCCACACCAACCAGTGCTTAACATACTCAGCGATCAGTGTTTCACACGCATTTTGCTCATAAAGCCGAAGTAACTTGTCACTATGATTGATATAGGTATTCTCAGCCAAAGCCAGCTGCCTTTCGAATAGAGATAGATGTGAATATTTTTGTCCCATAAAGCACCTAAAAATTAACTGAAATAAATTATAGGTGGTGCACTTCTATGTAGAACATGGGTTGTTGAAAATCACTGAAGTTATTATGGGTGGCTAGTTAATTGCTCTATGACTTTACCGTGGCACCACCGGACTCTCGGCACTTTCAGGTAGCTGCTTACTTAATGTATTGATTATACCCACGTTTTCTAAAGTCCGTTGCAAGCTACTCAGTGCTATGCTTATCTTAGTAAAATCGCCGGATATAGCATCATAGTTCCCGGTCGTTATGTTCTTTTTAGTGTCATCTGGAAACGCCAATAACAAGCCTATTAATGCAGTCATGTTGCCACCTACCTCTGCGGCCCTCCCTGTTATACTCAACCACAAGAAGGTCCTCTTATTCATACGGTGTTTTCCCGCGTTACCTATACCTACCACAGTTTTTCCTATGTTTTGCACGAGTCCGCCCCATACGCTCACGGGAATATCACCTTGTGCGTCAAACATCTTTTCGAGCCCCACAACAGTGCTAATTAATCCCTCAAGTGTTTGGATCTCTGACAGTCTATTTTTTGCCCAGCTCTGCCTTGTGTTCCAGTCCATCATTTGCGTTTCAACACGCTCCAATTTCTGCATAGCAGCATTTTGTTTTTCGAGTTTCTCACCCGAGTTTATCTTAGTCACATTGGAAAGTAGTAGCTCTGCTATCGTGTTTATTTCCTTTTCTGTGGATTTCATTTTGTGGTGGCTCATGCCTAGTAGCATACCCATTCCGCTTGCTCTAGCAGTTTTCAGCACTGCAGCCCCAGTTGAAAAAATGCTGCTTGCTGTTTCCTCAGTATTCGACCATGCACTTATCTTCGCGCCCATCCCTAAGAGTTCATCTTTCATGAGGAGTTTTAGGTTGTCCGTTGCATTTTGTATCTGAGTCTCTGTTTCTTTTAGCTTGTAGGAGGTGTGTAACCGTAATAGGCCTACCTGACTTTTCACATCTTCGGTTGTCCTCACCCCGCTTTCCTCAGGCCTTCGTTCCATCCATCTTTTAGTTGTATATTCGGCTTCTGTGCCCCCTCCATTAGCCATATCTTGTCGCCGTTCGGTTACGGCTGTACTCCTATTGTACACTGCAGCTATGGATCCATTCACAGGTATCGTCACCCCTTGTTTCATCCTTTCAACCGCGTTGTCTTTAGTTCCGGCAGGGTTTATCAATGATAAATCCACAGTAACTCTGCCACTCGCCTCCACTCTGTCGTCATACCTTAATTTTTCATTTCCGAAATCTATAGACCCAGTTACATTTGTTACAGTTACGCCGATAGTTTTCACAATAGCCGATTGAGACTGAAAACTCAGACCCTTTCCGTATAGCTCGCCGGAACTCAGTGGCACGTTCGTGTTGCTTTGGTTCAATTCATACCTCATACGAGGTGTATTCCCCTCACGCGCCGTTAGAGCGTTCACAGATCCTCGATACTCAGGCAACGTCATTAGTTTTTTCGTGCTGACTGCATTGACATATTGATAGTGTAGGTCATTCAGCATCGCATTTACATTGACCCCCGGCTCTTTCTGTTTATCCATATTTGGTGTCACAAGTTCGTACGACCTTTGATCCTTTTGGCATTTTATTTTTTGATTTTTAGTGAATACCCCTTCAAACGAGAAGTCATCGATACTCATACCTCGTATGATTGCTCGTGGTAGATGATTAGGTATCTGCACCACTTCTGGTCTTTCATTTTCTGTTTTTGTATCACTAAAGAATTGCATGTTGCCCTCCTTATTCCTAATTGTGTTCGTTCAAAATTAAGCTTAAAAAATAACAATATGGTCCCCAACACTTGACGCAGTAAAAAACCGAATACCAGTTGTCTGCACACAATGCGCTCTACTACTAACCGTGCTTTTCCCATCCATTCAGCCTAAAAGCGCTTACGTTATTCCGTGACCCAATACAAGTCGGTCATCGGCAACAACACCGCCAATTCCCACCCAAAATCACTGTATACCCCTGCTCTATCACCTGTTTTAAATCTATTTCAACCCCGCCCTTCACCCACAAATTCATCTGGAATGAATTTATTCCCTACATCCTGTCGCTCACCTGCTTCGCAGGCCACCTGTGGTGTTCCAAATTGATCCTCCAATTTTTGGTGAACAGCTTTTGCTGGCCCGAAGGGTGTAAGGCAGAATGCCTGCAATAGACCAAACCTATCTCTTATTAAAAAGTATTCACCCATTCATAAGCTGCAGAGGAAAATCTTGTACTTTGCAAGTCAAATTGAATCCATATTTAATGAGGAAAGAAAGCTCTGGCCCTGAAGAACATTCAAGCTCCCCTGAGAGGGCCGCAACGATGGTCGGTGCGCCAAACATTGTTCCTATCCCCAATGCAACGCCTATCATGGTAGGAAAAGCAATCTTACCTGAAAAAAATCCAATGCCTAAAACGATTACTGTTATGGCCGCAAACGTTTTGCCTAATCCACCAGTTAACAACACCATGACATTACATAAATAACCTGTAATGTCTTTAGTCTCACTCACTTCATGCACACCTTGAGCCATTGGATTACTTGAAATCGCAATGATAAAAAGAACAAAACCTAACAATGCCATCGTGATAATAGTTTTTGAGTTAATTACATCCAACCTTTTCATATTATTTCCTTTTTAATAAGACCTATGTCATCAAGGCTTGTTTCTTGGTGCACAGGATCAAGCTTCGTATCTCCTAAACTAAACACAAATTCCCCTTCACTTTTCATTGCTGTCGGCATTCATGACTCCATTTCATGTCTCATTGCATCCCCCTGACTCTTGCTCAACGTCTTGTCTCTCGCTTCTTATTCAGAGGTGAATAACGGTAAACAATAAAACACTTCCTGCTGTTCTCCTTTTTCAGGCTCAGCGTTTTGTGCTTCAGATTGCGCGAGCGGCTTAAAGCCTACTTTTTCCAATACATGAATAGAACAACGATTAAATGACCAAACGGATGTGATCAGCTGCTCCAGCTTTCCTTGTTCGGCGATGGCTTTTGCCTGCTCGATACACAATAATGCCGCCTGTTGACCAAAGCCGCTATTTTGGTAGTCAGCGCCTATCCAAAAAGAAAAATAAGCACTGGTATTTGACTTCTGCACCTGCTGATTATCCTGTTCAGTTTGCTCGGCTTGTACAATTGGAGCTGTATCAAGGTTTGCATCCCTAAACTCCAAACTGGTACAGCCCACAAACCCTAATTCTGCATGTATCACCGCATAGCTGGCACGTTGATGATCTTGCTGCCAATGGCTAATGGCCGCTTGCACTTGTGCCGGCGATGACAGCTCAAAGCTACGGGTTAGCGGCGCTATTTGCGGATCGCGGTATTGCAGGTAGAATTCGCTTACATGCTGCGGCGCTAAAGGGGTTAAACTTATTTTTGAACTTATTCTTAAACCTATTCTTGCACTTATTCTTGAACTTAAGGTTGAACTGATGCTTAAGTCCTCACTCGCTTTTTCGCTGTTGAACCAACTTAGCTCAGCACAGTGGTTTTGATAATCGGCAATATTACCTTGCAAGGCTGCCGCTTGTGTATCATCCGGACTTAGTGCCAATGCCAGTTCGGCAAAGTTTAACGCCAGCTCAAGTTCGTTGGTGGCTTGGCACACCAGTGCCAGATTATGAAATACCGCAGTACTTTCGCCATACCAATGAATACAACTGATAAAACAGGCTTTGGCCAGTGACCAGTGACTGAGATCGATGGCCAGCAATCCTAACTTAAACGCAAATTCGTCCGCTTGTTCGCGTTCGGTTTGCTCATGGCCGCCTTGTTCATGGTCAAGCAGGTTAAATTCACCTATCGGGATATAATGTTGCCATACCTGACTTAAGGTTTGGCACCAGCTTATTCTGCTATTGATTAACACGCCTTGCTTAAGTAAACGCGGTAAAAAAACTTTGAGTAACTTGGGATCATCATCACTGCTGCGCAGATGACTTAATATTTCTTGCTCGGATAACACATTCACCGCACCGCGCAGGCTTTTTATGACTATTTGGCTGTCATCAGGATTAGTGTTGACTAGGTATTGCTCAACGGCTAGTTTAGTCATCACAAAATCGCGTTGTGCGCTGTCAATCATCGTTATATTAAATGCCGTCCCTTGCCGCCGCTGTTTGATGCTGCGACTCAGGCCAGCGTTATGAGCGGCCCAGTCCGTTAAGCTCAAGAAATTAACCGGCCAATTTAGCGACCAAGCGTGTGTTTCACTGCCCGCAAGACTATCCATAGACATACCCATCGTAGCAGGCAATGCTAATTGTGTTATATCCGGCGGAACTAACAACTCATGCTCCGTGGCTAAAGGCGTTAACCCTGCTACTAATGCTGAAGGTGCTTTTTTTGGAGACACTTTATTTGGAGAGAATAGTTGTACCTGCTTTAACTCATCGATTGTCGTTGGGCCGAAATCTGCCGTGAGTAACATTAACCCTTGTGGGTGTTGTTGCTGTAACTTGTCTAACGCTGCTAATGCCGCAATGGGCAGCAACAAGGGCTGATGAGGTAGCTGGGCTAAGTCATTGGTTAGCTGGTGCTGCAACTGTTTTATTAACAGTGGCTGCAGAGTTTGAACTTGCCCTACTAGCCAGGTATTAATATCATCTATTTTTCCCCAGCGATATTGCCAGCAAACTGAGTCTTGCTTTTTGTTGTACAGTATTGAGTTTTCCTGTGTTGACTCTCCCCCGCTGTCATCCGGTTTGTCCGGATCAGCTGCCAGCAACTCACATCGATATAACTGACCATAATGCAGGTAAAACAGCGCTTGGGGCAAACGGCTGAAAAAGTGATTTGCCATAACGATCAGCGGGTTTTTTGTTTGTGCTCCATCAGGCCTAGCTTTATCTGACTGAGCTTTTGCTGCATCGGTTTTAAGCTCTGCACTTATCACTTCATCATTTACAGGTTTATCATTTGCCGATTCATTATTTGCAGACTCATTGTTTACAACGAATGCCGCTTCAAAAGCCCGATAATCGATGATATCAGCAGCGATATCGCTACTTGCTTTGCTGGAAGCCTTATTGGCATTAAAAAATGCACTGTCGGCATCGATGACTCTGGCTTTAGCTGATTTGAAATATGGCTGTAGATAAGGGTGAGTTTGAATAAACTGGCGATTTTTTTCACTGCAATCGCTGAGCAGATAACACAGTTTAATATCGTCTAACCCGTACTCGGTAAGCAAAGTGTCCAGGCGCTGCAGCACTAAAATGGCAAATCGGCCACACCCTGCCCCCAACTCCAATACATATATTGGTTGGCTGTCATCTATGGCACCATTATATAAACCGTCTAACAGGTATTTCACCAGGATCTGACAATAGCTGTTCACCATGGTCGGTAAATGGCTGATATCATGACCGATTAAGCCTTGTTGCCAAAGCTTAGGGCCTGCTTGCTGATAATGTGCCAACTGCTGTTGCCAAAATGCCGCTTGCTCAAATGGCACAAAGTTTTGTTCGCTGTTGTGCTGCTCTGCAGCTGGTGGCATAGGTTCAAGCTGCGCCACTTGTAATGTTATTGTCTGATTTTCTGCTGATGTGTGCGCATTTTCAGGTGCTTCAGATGCACTGTTCTGGTCGCTCTGCATTAATGAGCTAAATAATGGGTTCATAGCGGTATTCTTCGATTGTTGAAGCAAACTCTTTAAAAAAGTTGCCAATATGACTCAGAGTTGCAATAACCTAGATGCGACTGGCTCACTCTCTACTCTACTCTACTCTTTGTTCGCTCAAGGCTGTTCGCTGAGGGCTCTGGCTCAAGGCTGTTCGCTGAAGGCTCTTGCTGAGGGCTCTGGTTCAAGACTGTTTTGCTCCCACTGTCACCGCTTTGCACTCCCACGGCTGGCGGGTGCCGCCAGTGTAAGGCACTGCCAAACCTTGCTCGATTAAATGCGCGCCATAGTTCATCGCATCGTCCGAGCCTTCACTCATGCCATCGACCGAGTCAAGCAGCCACAGCTCACCATTGATGCGGCTGGCATATTTGGTCAGAGTGGGGTCTATATTTCTCACTTGCAACTGCTGGGCATGGTGCAGTAAATTGCGGGCATAATCGCTGGCTTGGTGGCCTAAAATGATTTCGCAATCGCGAATACGCTGACCATTTGTCACCCCACGGCGAGACTCGGGAGTATCAATACCCGCGATGCGCACATTCACCTCTTTAAATAACTTGGGGTACAGCAAGAGTCGGACTTTAATGGTGTCGGCATCAATCACTTTAATGAGTTCGGCACTATACACATTGGGCAACGGCTTAGCCTCACAGCTAATAGCCAGCGAGCTGCAATAAATGCCCATAATAATCAATAACACATGCAGGGATTTCATGAGAGGTCCTTTTGTTCAATAAATTAAATGGGTAATAAAGAGGAATAAAGCAGGAATAATAACCAGCGCCAAATTGATTGCTTTAATGAGTGGCTTAAGACACAACTAACGGCTCTCCCCAGCAAATCAACACCGTGCCATTTTGGGCTGCTAATGAGTTACCACCGGGATCAGCCAACCTCCTTTGGATATAACCGTTCAATATTTTATAGTCAAGGGGTTGAGAGAGCCTCTTTTAGTTCATGGAGCCTGTGATTAATATCATCAATATGAGTAAGCGATATGATTTGTATGCGAGCGATTTTTTCTCGCGCCTCTATCGTCACCATGTTATGGCTATAAGCGAGGTTTTTAGCCTGCTGTTTTTCTGCCAGTTGTAAAGGCGTTTCATCTTGTTGGCGTAATTCACACTCTTGCTCAAGCAGCTTTCGCTCGTCTTCAGTAGCGGTATCGGCCATTACCGCCCTTGCCCGCTGGGCTTTATCTGACCAGGCGGCAACTTTGTAGAAAGAGGCCTGCGGATTAACCTGCTCTCTTGCTTCATTGCTTAGCTGAACAATTATTTTTTCAGCTTGTGCTTGTAATTCTGTTAATGCAGCCTGTTCAATGAGTGCATTCCATTTTTTAACCCCTGGCTTTTTAAAGCCTACAGGCCAACTCACCTGGTTATTTTTCAAAGACCACGTTATTTTTGGGAAATGTTGACTCAATACCTGCTCCAGAATATTGGACTCCGCTGGAGGCTGAATGTAACAGTGCATATTTTTATCAAAAGGAAGTATCATATTGTTAGGCATGTGCGCTCCTAGCTTATTATTAATTTATGAACAATGAGTGTATTGCCATTGATAAGAAAAATATCACCATCAAAAATGGCTAAGCCAATTGATTGTGAACTTGTTGAAGCCCCCGGCACGGTTGCTTTGAGTACCGCCGTGCCAGTAAAGACTTGATAAATAAGCGAGCCGGTAGAGCTGGGTAGTACCCCATAAAAATTATCTTTTAAGCTAAAAACAGGCAGCTCAGCGCCATTTATTCCGCCAGAATAAGTTTGAAAGCTTTGATAAGTGCCCGTATCCATTCTTCCGAATGAAGAAATATTATTATTACCGTGCAATACCAACGTCTTATCTTTATAAACCAGAGCATTACCACTGTGGCTTTCCCCATTGGGTTTTTGTGCTGAATATACCGTTGTAAAACTCGCCGCATTGGGCGCTAATCGTGACACTAATATTGGATCGTCCCAAAAAGATTGGGCATAAGCTATAAGTCCGAACTCTTCACTACCATCAAAACTAAATGCTTTAAGATTCGTTTCTGCAGTAATTGCATCAGAAGTTACAGCAGGAAAGGGGATAGAGATTGGATGCGTCAACACATGGGGCGTTAACGGGTTTTCTACTTCATAAACCTGAGTATCCGTCTTGCTATTCAGCATAGCAACGCGGTATTTTCCATCGAAAGCGACCCCATATTTGGTATGTTCATTGCCGCCGGTAGCACCAGAAAAAACAAATTCATTTAACTGCTCATCAAATAAATACGCACTATCACCCGCATACAGAATAGCCTGTTCGCCGAAGTTAATAACGCGGAAATAAGAATTTCTAGCATTACTATTTAACGTTTGAATAAGACTAAATCCACCACTCCATTCATAAATACGTAGCACGTTGTTTAAATATGCTTTAGTGATAAAAAGATTCTTGCCGTTACCTGTAGTGACATAATCACTATATAGAAACGCTGCTGCAACACTTCCCACCTGCTGAGCCCCCGTCACACTGCCATCGGTAAGCAATGTATACTTTTTAGGACTAATAGGTTGAGTCATTTTTTTCGTTACCAATGCTAAGGTCGCGGGTGTGATAGCAACATCGGTCAGTGTGCCCTCAAGTGCTTCTTGTTCAGTAGCAAAACGCATCACCCCAAAATCTGTTGCAGTGGCTCTTGTCGCCCCTTCAATATTAAGATTAGTTAAGCCCGCACCATCACCATTAAAGCTTTTACCTGTAATGGTGTCAGGTAAACGATCATTATCTAATGTCCCCGTGGTGATATTATTGGCGTTTAAGTCTGTTAACTCAGCGCCGTCACCGCTGACATTACCAGAGAGACTGGTGACCGAGATAGCTGCTGGCAAACGCGCATTATCAATCGTGCCTGTGGTGATATTATCCGCATTTAAATCAGTTAAACCTGCGCCGTCACCGCTGACATTACCAGAGAGACTGGTGACCGAGATATCTGCTGGCAAACGCGCATTATCCATTGTACCTGTGGTGATATTATCGGCATTTAAGTCTGTTAAGCCCGCGCCATTACCACTGAAGTTTTTATCCGTGATATTGGTGGGTAAAAACTCATTTTGAAGCATGCCCATAGTGACATTACTGGCATTTAAGTCGGTTAAGTCTTCGCCATTGCCGCTAAAACTACCCTCAAAACTGCCGCTAAAGGCTTTGCCCGTTATCGAACCTGGAAGATAAGCATTATTTAAAATACCCGCAGTGATATTATCCGCATTTAAGTCTGTTAAGCCCGCGCCATCGCCGCTAAATGACTTATTTGCAATCGAGTCAGGTAAATAGTCATTACTTATGGTACCCGCCGTAATATTATCGGCATTTAAGTCTGTTAAACCCGCGCCATCACCATTAAAGCTTTTACCCTCAATGGTGTCAGGTAAACGATCATTATCTAATGTCCCTGTGATGATATTATCCGCATTTAAGTCGGTTAAGCTCGCTCCATTGCCATTAAAGATACCATCAAAACTGCCGCTAAAGGCTTTGCCTGTTATCGAATCTGGCAAGCGGGCATTATTAATCGTGCCCTTTAACAATTGAGCCGCATTCACGTCTAAGCGTTGATTCCAGTAACTGGCTTTGCTGGTATTATCAAAGCGATAAATAAACCACAAGGATGATGGCTCGGTATGGGTAATAATGGCATAGCCAAGATGATAATCTTCATTATGTTTTATCCATGTGGACTGATAGTGATATAAGCCTAAGATCGCGTTATCTAATTCATTGGTGATCAATACTATATCTTCTGGATTAAGGGCTAATGCTGCAATCAAGGCTACTGGAAGGTGATCCACATCCTCAATGTGTTGATCGGTTTGCTGGTAACTGACTGTCGTCAATCCCCCTTCATCATACTGATAAAGACCATTTTCAGTTGGTTCATCTTGTTGATTCAGCTTGACATAACCACCGTTTATGAGGCCATTGCCACTCATTTCATCGTCGGTCAGTACATTGATATCAATGATTTTATCTGTAATATCAATAAACGACTCAACCTCCACCAACTGACCTACAAGCTGATAAATACCATTGTCTTCCGGCTGAAGCTGAGCAGTTAACAGCAAAAAATCATCCAGTTCGACAGTGGCGTCATCATAATTAAGCAGTGAAGATGAAAGCTCAGCTAAATTCATTACGTTTTCCGTAATAACACCCGCTATGTTATCATGATATATGTCGGTTTCAGCAATGCTTTGGCTGACATTCAGAGTAATAGCCTCGGAGATTAATTCGGAAAAATGCGCCTCGGTTGGCGTGTCACCCGATTGAAAGTTTTTGCTTAACGCGTCAAATATATCATTATTTTTCATGATAAAACCTAAAGTTAACAGTAAAAGATAGTGAGGATTATTTTCTATTAAGGGTACGATCAATTTCACGCGCCACCGGTAAGTGTGTCGGCTCATGAACGGCTATCGGCACCGACAGGGATAACATCAAACTGGGTTTGGGCGTTGAACCCATGGCTTGCCACACTTGACCACTGACTTTGTCACTGTATTCACTGCCAAACAGAGTAAAGCGGATCCCATAGGGATTGGGTTCAAACTGATGCAAGGTCAATATTTCCTCTGGCATAAAGTCAAACATGCCTAAGCCGCAAATCAAATAACCCATGAGTAAGTGTTCAATCTCAGCACTGCCGCGTTTATCCTTACACCAAACGGTCAGCATATAGCTGATATCGACATATTTAGGCTCTTTTATCAATATGCGCCGGGTTTTGGTTTCATCTAAGGTGGAACGCATGGGTTCACTGCGTCTGCGGCTTTTGTCCTCATTAATACCGATGAGATAACAATTAATCACTGGGCTATTACCCAGCTCAGCCACAAACTCACTGTTAGGCGCCACAAAACTTAAATCAAGTTCCTCTGATGACACGGTATTTAAACTTAACACTTTGTCTCGGATCAGAGTATCCAGCGCTTTTTGCGTTTTTTGGAGAATAAGCGGATCCATAAACGGATCTCCTTTGAGATAGGCGGTTATTCGCTCAGGTTTTATTCGATTAAGCTAACCTAACCAATGGGTGAGTTTTTGCTCGGCGAGGAAGCCGGCATTTTGCTTCTCAAGTTCACGAGTAATGGCCTTACCTAGCAGGGCTTTACTGATGGTTTGTTGTTGGGCTTTAAAAGAGTAAAGCAGCGCTCGTTCGGCAATATTATTGATTTGAGAGGGGGTAAACTCAAATTGCTGTGCTAATGCCAATAAGTTAATGCCTGATGCAATAGACAGACTGCTGCTCCAAGCCCGTTGCCACAATTGAAAACGTAAATGCTCATCGGGCATAGCAAACTCCACCACGCCATGAAAGCGCCGCAAAAAAGCATCGTCTAAGTTACTTTTAAAGTTGGTGCTCAGTAATAGCAAGCCAGTATAGGTTTCCATGCGCTGCAATAAAAAGCTCACCCCCATGTTGGCGTTTTTATCTTGGCTGGATTCGACCTCACTGCGCTTAGCAAAAATGGCGTCAGCCTCATCAAATAACAGTACTGCGTTTTGTTTTTGTGCATCATCAAACAACTTAGCTAAATGTTTTTCAGACTCCCCAATCCACTTACTGGCCACATTGGCCAAATTGACTTTGTAGAGAGGCAGCTTAAGTTGGCCTGCAATCGCCTCTGCCGCCATGGATTTACCCGTACCAGGTTTGCCCCAAAATAACGCCTGAATACCGGGGACAAAATGCGGCATGGCGTCGCTTAACTCAGTCCGATACACCAGTCTGTCAATCAATTCTTGTAATTGCTCTTGAGTGTTATCATCTAAGATCATATCGCTAAGCCGGTATCTCGGCTGACTTAGGCTCGCCAGTTGTCCTTGACTGGCACTGTTCGCGTGCAGGCAAGCCTTCTGTAATAGCGAGAGCAAAGGATGACTGTCGTGATTGTTGTCTAAAAACATCGCGACTTGAATGCCAATTTGACTCATCACAGCGGGAGTTAATGGATACAAATTAGCAAGATAATCGGCATTCCCTGCCGATAGCGGCCTTAATAATGGTCCGTATTGCTTCATTAACGCTGCGGATATCGCCAACCAAGCTTGGGTTAATTGTTTCGGCTCAGGTGCGATTAATCGCAACGAGATCAGTTGATTTTGATTGAGGTATTGCCTAAGACGGTGACTATCGAACCAATTTAATTCGCTGTTAACGCTGACGCTTTGCTGAATGATCGGCTCGGTATGCTCGGTGATAGGATCACAAAAAAACACTCCATTCATATTGGACAATAGCAAGGGGACTATCCATTCGGCCTCTCCTGCCCTGAGTAAATAGCTGAGTAAATCAGGCCAATAGATATAGCAGGTTTGCCTATTAGCCATCAATCTCATTTGCCGAAAAGCCTGTATAATGTCATGTCGCTCATCGCCTTGTGCGACACTAAAACTGACATAGTACCAAGGCCGCTGGCTTTGATAAGCAAATTGTGCGACTAAAGCACAACGATCGTCATGGGCTAACCCACTGACAATGTTGACCTGTGTTAATGTTTGTTTGAGCAAAGAGGCAAAGCATATTTTAATAGCAACATCCTCTTGTGATGCCAGTAGCTGAACCTTTGTCGACGGCTTATCAAGACGGGCATGTTCCCCGAGTAGATACGTAAAGACGTCGGGTGCTAGCAGTAATGGATGGATAAGCGGCTGCGGCTGCTCAGGGCTTGACAATATCCCCCATCGAAATGCTGCCATAGGAGTCAACATATCTTCTAAGCAGGTTATTTTACTCTGTTGATTGTTCTTGCTGAGTAATAATACCCGCTCTAAGGACAAACTTGGCCCTTGATCAAACCAACTCAAGCCTAAAAAATGGGTCAGGGTATCAGGCTCGAGTGTGGTGATAAAAACGATCCCGATAAGCTTCAACTCCAGCTCCGTCAGCTCAAACCCCACTTGCAACGATTGCATAGCAGGGGAATGAATATAGGTATCCATACTGTCATGAAATGCTTGCAGTAAAATAGATAACTTGGATTGATCTTCCCCTTGTTTTATGGCTTGTCCTAAACCATAAAGCTGTTGGCTCAATCTATTGACTAACGCTTGATCTAAATATTGATTTTGCTCTGGATTAACAAGATCAGCGGCTTGTGCCATAACCCCTCCTTTTATGTCCCTTTTCAAACCTCAACTTGTTTTATTTAATTTCAGTAGGATCAGAAATATGATATTGATTGCTCTTGTTGAATAAACTTATTCACTGTTTTATTGAGAGTGCCCTTTAAGAGTTTGATAACGCTATATGATTGATACTTTCTAGCAGCAACAAGTCCGATGAAGGCACATGCACCAATAAACTGTGGCCCATATTTTTAATCTCAAGTGCCACCTTTTTGCCTTTAGGGTTTTCGATTAACGTCCCCGTACGGCCCGCCAGCGCCCCTTTTATAATCCTCACTTGCATACCACTCACAAGGTAGGTTTCCATATAGGTGATCCCATTAAAGTGCGCTTCAATCTGCTGCATCAGCTCAATATCCTTAGTCGATATTGTGCTTGGCAAACCGCCAAACCTCACATAGCCCTTAACCCCCGTTTGATAGTTGAGTTGATGAAAGCCATTGTCATCGTGGTGAACAAATAAATAACCATTAAACATGGGGATCGTTTTTTCAGCTTGTTTCAGTGTGGGTAAGTAGCAGGCAATATCCCAAATTCCCGCCGCTTTATTCGACTCTATCAATTGACTCAAACTGATTTCTGCATGGGTTTTGGTTTGCAGCGCATACCAATTGAATTGACTCTTTTCCTTGTCTGACATGGGTGCAAGCTCCGCCATTTCATCCATCGTTTGGTGAAATGTCATCATATGAATAATGTTCCTGCTGCTATCTTGCTGCTGGGCAGGCTCCGCCATTGGAATTGTTATCCTGTTCAATGACTTCTTACTGTTACTTTTTGTTCTCTTTAAGGCTCGAGAGAATAATAAGCCATCTGCTTATGACGCTTCCTTCGAAAAATGCACAACAATCTTGAATTTATGCACAAATGACCGAAATCCGTGGATCTCTGAGGGGAAGTTCCTGCCTACGGCATACCGATAGGCGTTAGTAACATTGAGGGGGGAGAAGAAAAGAGAAAGAGGAAGAGGAAGAGCCTCCACTGCCTATTGACGAATAGCCTTAGCTGCACAGCATTGAAAAACAAAAACCGCACCGAAACCTTAAGGCAACAAATGTAACAAATTGTATTAGCTTTTATAAAAAACATGATAGATAATGTGGTTAACCATTACTGGTTAATATTAAAAGGAATTTTAAATGATTTTTAAAAAAACATTCTTGTATTAGATATCAATTCAGTGGATTTAATGATGATAAGAAAGGTGTTACATCACCCCACTTATCAAGTGTGCACGATTAATAGCGATACATTACCGCAGCAACTGGATGATCAGCCAGACTTGATCATCATTGATATCTCACCACATGATCCCAAACAGCTACAATATATCATCACCAGACTCACTAATGACTTAGGACAAAAGCACTACTTTCTTCCACCCGTGCTTGCCTTAACCGACTTCAATACCAGCAAACGACAGCACGCCCTTGAAACTGGACTCTATGACTTATGTTACTTCCCCATCATTGAAGAAGAATTGTCATTACGGCTACGACAAGCTTGCTTAACCATCGATAAAAAAAAATAACCTGTGAGGCCTGTTATCAAAAGGAGAAAACACGTCTAACGCTCGAACAAGATCTACTGACCGATCCTCTGCTCACCTTGGCCGAGAAGGCAGCCCACTACTTATTATCTGAAATGGCCAATGACATCAGCTTAAGCAAGATGGTGAGCAAAATGGCCACCAACCGTAACAAGTTGTCTTTAGCCTTTAAAACGTATTACGGCACAACGCCACTGAATTGGCTCAAACAACAACGCATGGAAACCGCGGCCCAGTTGCTTATGAGTACACAACAATCCATTTCAGACATCACCTACACAGTGGGTTATAAGGACTCCAACCATTTTTCAACGGCATTTAAACAATACTCCGGGCTATCACCTAAGCAATATCGAACGCAATATGCCGTTTGTAAGGAAGAAAAACACGTGAAATAAAAACTAACCGTCGTAACTAAATTACAGCGTGAATAAAACACATTCACGCCGCAATAAAACCCGCCCGCTTACGGCTAATTAAGCGGGCAGGTTTTTCTCATCTCAGATCATGAAGAATGAATATAGAATGTAGGTAGCGATAACCAATAAGCCCACTATGCAGTCTAATCAACGGCCCATGCTAAGGCTTTTCGATTAGACTCAAATTCGCTACGCGAAGAGAATATCTAAGTGACTCCTGAAATTCTCCCAAGATAAAAATCACACTTAACCCCAGAAATAAACCATCATTCCATTGCCTATTATTTAATAACATAAAAAGCAGCACGGCCCTAGAATCCAGTAACAAGCTCTCCTATTTTAAGTTACTCGCGCTTTAGTCTCTTCCCGGCTATTTACGTAACGGCCTTTTCATTATATCGAGATAAGCATTTTCAAAAGTATGATCTTTCGGAATGGATTTATTGTTTTTCAAATAACGCTCAATATAATGCTCGAGCGGAGTCCCCGTCACCCTACAAGCTTCAATTGCCCTTTCTACACATCTCAACGGTTGTTTATATTCCGTTGCCAGCTCATGTGCCCTCACCCACTCAAATTTATCACATACCTCGTCATCACTTAAAATGCGAATACTCGACGCGTCATAACTCATGTTGATCCCATTTTTATACGCCACTCAATCAAAAAATAACAAACATAACGATCCTAATACTGCGTCACAATATCATTGCAATCAGGATCACCTATGGCTTGACTCTAGCTTAACCCTTTAAGCGGCTATAAAAAGGATAGCTATCATACCCATACTCTATTTAGCCACTTCATTTGAAAAGTGATTTTAACATAGAAAAAGCCGACTTGATTATTTTGAATAGCGTTCTTCAAAAAAGTAGCGAGGTCAGATCATGATTGGTGTCATACCAGCCTAAAAAATGAAATCGACAGACCTTTCTACGGGGTAGCTTTATACTGTACATCACGATAAACTGCTGCTCATTAACAAGGAGTTATCGTGATAGAAGTCAAGGATTTGTGTTTTAGCCGCCATGATGGCGATAACAAACACCGCATTTTAAATCAGCTCAATTTGTTGGTACCCGCAGCACAACACCTTGCACTGCTCGGTGATAGTGGCTCAGGTAAAACCACCTTGCTGCATATTTTAGCCGGCCTTCTGCAAGCCGATAGCGGCTGGATCAGTGTTAATAACCAAGCGCTCTCTTCTTTGAATGAACCCGCACTCGCGCTTTATCGCCGAAAAATAGGCTTGATCTTTCAGCACTACCAATTACTTGATTGCTTAACCGTAAAGCAAAATATTTTATTTCAGCACAAACTCAACTTTCCAAAGCAAGCCGCTAATGAATTTGAACCTATCGTCAACGCGTTAGGGCTACAAAACAAGCTCAATACGTTACCTCATCAGCTGTCTGGTGGCGAACAGCAAAGAGTCGGCATCGCCAGAGCATTACTGAATAAACCTCAGATCATTTTTGCCGATGAACCGACAGGTAACTTAGATCAAAAACGCTCGCACCAAGTGGTTAAGCTACTCACAACATTATGCCGTGAGCGAGGGATCAACCTAGTGATGGTGACGCATAGTCATCAGTTAACGGATTATTTTGATCAGGTGAAAGTGCTAAGAGACGGCTGTTTTGAATAACGAGATTAAATTAATTCTAGCCACACATTTACTGTTTTATCGCCGACACCCTTGGTTAATGGCACTGTTTTTATTAGGGTTTAGTTTAGGCAGTGCGCTGTTAACCGCTATTGCGGGGCTTAACCAAGAAGCCAAAACACGCTATCAAGAATCTTCAGCACTCATCAATAATCCCGTTACGCATTTAATTAAGCCACTCACCGGTAAACAGTATATTGATGGCAATGTATGGATCGATTTAAGAAGACAGGGCTTTATCAATGCGGAGCCCGTTTTACGTGGTCGATTAAACACTCCTGAAGGGCAAACCTTAGCCATTCAAGGCGTGAATACCTTGCAGTGGTTAAACAACCATCAAGACAAACACGGCAATACCAATAAAACGTCCCCGCGTTTTACCCTTGACACTTTGTTCATCGATCCGCAATTTTCCGAGCGTATTGACACCAAAAATAACAGCCAAGGGCCCTTTGTGCTGCAAGAGGGACAACAACAACCCGATATTCGTTTCACAGATGATATTGGCCTATCGGCTATTACCGACATTGCCCATGCCGATTATTTATTAGCGGCAAAAGGCCAGCTCAGCTTTATTGAACTGTCACATGTGACCGAGCAACAATTAGCACAAATAAAACCGCTGATCGCGGGGCAAGCGCAACTCGTCGATGCTCAACAACAAGCGTTTGATGTATTGTCAGAAGCGTTCTTTTTTAATCTCGCGGCACTGGCCATGCTTGGCTATATTGTTGCTGCGTTTTTGAGTTTTAACGCTATAAAGCTCACCTTAACGGCACGAAAAAAGGTGTTAACACAAATGCAGTTGTTGGGCTGCACCCCACTCAGCATTCAACTTAGCTTGATTGTTGAGCTGGTTATTGTGAGTATTTGTACTGCGCTGTTAGGCACCTTAGGCGGGTACTTCATTGCCAATGGGCTGGTGCTTGATGTTAATCGCACTTTGGTTGCTCTGTATCAACTCGATAAAGCGCTGGTGATCCATTGGCAATGGTCTAATGTTTTATTGGGTTTTGCCCTCAATATGTTTGCGTTAGCGGTGATATTACTGGCACAAGCCAAGCTTGTTGCCAAACAAGGTCAATGGGTATTTTACGCCTTATTGATGAGTACATCGGCAGGGTTTATTTGGCTATTCCATTTCGCGACGAGCGAATACCAAGCCTTACTGCTGTGCTTTACCCTGTTGATATTGTTTATTCTATTGGTGCCTAAAGCACTATCGGCTGTGGCGGCATTGCCTATCACCTTGACCAATCCGTTAGCTCAATGGCTACAGGCCGATACGCGATTTCATTTAAAAGACTTACATATCGCCATTATTGCCATTTTAGTTGCCCTAGGGAGCGCGATGGGTATGCAAATTATGGTGACAAGCTTTAGTCATAGCTTAAATACACACCTTGAAAAACAATTGAGTGCGGATATTTATTTGCGTTCAGCTAAGCTCGATAACCCCTTAAGGCAAACTCTCAGTCATTTGCCTGAAGTCGACCAACTCAGTATTTATATGCGCAGTGATGGCTACATTAGCAATGTGCCTGCACACCTTGCCAGCTTTGGTGACAGCATAGAGCATTATCGGCATATTTCGCTGACATCGGGTTTTCCCATTCGTCCTGAAAACTTCAGTGATAAAGGCTGCTTAGCTAATGAGCAAAGCAAGATTAAATTTGGGGTGTCTTTGGGGGATATGGTTGAATTTGAACAAAATACAACGCGCTTTAACTGTCGTATAGCGGGCTTTTTTTACGATTATGGTAACCCCAGTATGTTACTGCTCACGCTAGAAAAATGGCAACAAGCCGCCGCGTTAAACAGGGAGCACTTCGGCTATTCCATTCGTCTCAATAACCGTACTACTCTTGCTGCCTTTAGCGAACGTTTGGTCGACGAATTCCAGCAAGACAGCACCCATATAGTGCCAAACAAACGCTTTAAACAATATGCCACGGCCTTGTTTGACGACACCTTTGTGATCACCAAAGCGCTTAATGGCTTTATTCTCGCCATTGCATTATTAAGCCTGTGTACCAGCCTATTAAGTTTAAGTGTTAATCAATTAAAGCAACTGATCATATTACGCAATTTAGGGGTGACACGGCAGCAACTGTTAGCCATGAAACTGCTACAAACCGCCGGTGTAGTGTGCTTTACCGCCTTATTTGCTATCCCGCTTGGTTTTGCACTGGGCTTTGCGTTATTGACGTTTGTGATGCCGATTGCGTTTGGCTGGACCATCCATTTTAGTTTAGATTTAGCCAGCTTACTATTCACCTGCTTAACGCTGGTTGGCGTGTCAGTTGTTTGCGCCTATTTACCCATTCGAAAATTAACCTACCTAGACGCCAAGGAGCGGTAATCAAATGTTGAACAGGTTATTACTCACTTTTTTATTGTCTTTATGGGTATTTGTGTTGTGTGGCTGTCAGCCTGCTGAGCAGAAACCAATTCTGTCAACTTTGCAAATGACCAGTGGCAAATCGGTAGAAAGAGGCACTGAGCTCATCTTCCCAAGGGATCATGGTATTCATGCTGAACAAGGTATTGAATGGTGGTATCTCACCGCAAACCTGCAAAGTGACACGGGTGAAACCTTCGGTGTGCAATGGACACTCTTTCGCACGTTAATGCCCAGCAATGTTGAATCAAGATGGTGGGATAACAATCTTTACTTTGCTCACTTTGCGATGCAGCACCAACAAGAGCATGTGGCGTTCGAACGTTTTTCACGAGCGAGTCAAGCCAAAGTGACGAGCTCGCCGTTTAGTGCCGTTATTGATGATTGGCAATTAAGCAGTCTCAGTGATACCTTTTTACCGCTTAAGCTCACGGCGGCAGATGAAAACTATCAAGTTTCACTCACATTAAGCGACAGTCCAATGACATTGCAGGGCAACAATGGCTATAGCCAGAAAACCCAAAGTGGCCATGCGTCTTATTACTTTAGTTATCCCTTTTTAAACGTGAAAGGCCGCTTAACCTTTGCCGGAAAAGAGTACCAAGTCACAGGTAATGCCTGGTACGACAGAGAATGGTCCGCCAGCTTACTCGATAATAGTCAATTGGGTTGGGACTGGTTTAGCCTCGTCGACTCACAAGCTTCAAAAAAAGGCCTCATGTTGTTTTGCATTCGAGGGAAGGAGCAAGGTTATGATTATTGTAGCGGTACCCGTATAGCGCCCAACGGTGAAGCCACCGAGATTGCCAAAGAGACTATTAAGCTGTCTGTCGTTGAAACGGTAATGTTAGATCACCGCAAATACCCAAGTCGGTGGCAACTTGAATTACCTGACAGCCCAGTGATTATTATTGAAAGTATCACCAAAGATTCACGTAATCAATTAACGTTCCCCTATTGGGAAGGCCGAGTGCAGGCAACGGGTGGCTTTAATGGTCAGGGCTATGCAGAATTGACTGGATACTAAATAACCTGAACTCGGCTTAAGCAGCGCCGCTAAATATCACTATTTTGGCCCCTATCTGTGTTGTACTTTCTACTAATAGCAGGTTATTAGGTACGAA
The DNA here is from genome assembly GCF_023284005.1 of Shewanella surugensis. GTDB lineage: Bacteria > Pseudomonadota > Gammaproteobacteria > Enterobacterales > Shewanellaceae > Shewanella > Shewanella surugensis. The sequence goes on along the minus strand of NZ_JAKIKS010000003.1, from coordinate 11,881 downwards.
ACCCCGCCTTGATATCGACAAAAATATCGGCATTTAGCAAAAAGTTAAATAAATAAAAATAAGAAATATATTAAACTTATAATTTTAAATGTAATTTAAGTCTATCTGACACTCATTATCCCGAGTTCAGGTTAAATAACTCGCATCTCTTTTTTGACAACAAGCTTATCAGCTTCAATCACGTTCGTTTTTTAACTGAACATATTTACCTATTTTAGCCAACAGTATCTCTTTTTTAAACGGCTTAGCGGTATAATCATCCATACCACAATCGAAGCAATGTTGGATATCTTCATCTAATACACTCGCTGTTAATGCAATAATAGCGACGGGATCTAACCCTTTGTCTTTCTCATAAGCTCGAATGTCCTCTGTCGCACTAAAACCATCCTTAATCGGCATCATACAATCCATTAAAATAGCACTATATTGTTCACCCGATATCACTTTATCAACAGCCTCTTGTCCATTATTAGCAATATGAAATTGATAGCCACCTTTAGCCAGCAGCATCGAAGCCACTTTTTGGTTCACTAGATTGTCTTCTACGACTAAAATTAAGGGTTTTTGACTATCCTCTATTTCATTGGAATTCTCTAACGCATCATGATGATGATCGCTATCTTTGTCTATATTCATTTGATGAGTAAAATGCGCATTCCCTAATGATTTAATCAATCTGTTACCTAAAATCGGCACAGTAACAGAGCCATCAATCGTCTGAGCAAAATCAAAACGCTCTGCATTCAAAGATTGACATACTACTATCGGTGATGCCGGAAAACGATTTTTAAGTGCTGCTATATCTTTTTTTGTCTTATTTAAATTAGCCTGACAATACACAATAATAGATGACTCATCTGCTAACTCAAGCTCAGCGGGCTCTTCAACCGCAGCCGAAAAAGTCAGTCCATATTGTTCCATTTCAGTAATAACCGTTTTGCCAAAATCAGTATGATTACTGACAAGCGCTAATGTCTTATTCTGGAGCTCTTTAGGGAATGGAGCTTCAAGCTGATCAACAATCACTTCAATAGTAAAATAGAATCGACTCCCTTGACCTTTTTGTGAGTCCACACAAATTTCGCCCCCCATTAACTCAACCAATTGAGCGCTAATCGTCAGACCTAAACCTGTCCCACCGAATCGACGAGTAATTGAACCGTCTTCTTGTGTAAAAGGCTGAAATATACTTTTTTGTTGCTCTGTATCAATCCCGATCCCGGTATCAGTCACTGAGATAGTTAAGTCAATTTTATTCACTAATCGACTCTCAATGTCGAGTGCAACAGTCACGGAGCCAGAATCGGTAAACTTCACCGCATTAGACAGAAGATTCATTAATATCTGGCGTAATCGATGCTCATCGAGCATTAAACTGTAAGGCAGCTCATTAGGAATATTCACTCTTAGATCTAATGATTTAGTGACAGACTTTGGAATAACAATCAACAAGGTGTCATAAATAATTTCACGTAAAATAGTTTGATCGGTCGTTATGGATAAATTACCCGATTCAATTTTAGACAAATCGAGAATATCATTGATTAGAATAAGCAACGTTTGCGATGAAATGTCAACGACACTCAAATAATCATGTTGAGTCGGCGTTAAGTGTGTATCTGATAAGATTTCTGACATGCCAATGATGCCATTTAACGGTGTTCTAATTTCATGGGACATATTGGCTAAAAAAGAGCTTTTCGCTTTATTGGCTTGCTCAGCCTCTTCTCTGGCTTGCAAAATTTTAGATTCATTTAAATGCCTCTCTTCAATTAAATTATTTAACTTAGTCGTAAATTGAGTTAATTCATCATGTCCATCATTAGCAATTTTAATCGAATAATCATGGGTTTCTTCAATTTTTTGCATTGTATCCAATATTCTTAATAAATACGAAAGAATGCGCTTAATGAGTAAAAATCCAAGAAAACCAATAATTATCAGAATCGCTATGATGACAACAATATAAAAATACGCTTTATGTTCAAAACTGCTTGCTTCTACTTGTATCTGGCTATTGAGCGTATCCACCACCCCACCCAAGCCATCAGATAACATCGTCAATCTCGACTCTAGCGCTTTAACACCAAGACTTATTTCTCCTTTTGGAATATTTGACAGTCCCGTCCTTGCCACTTTATCTTTAAAGGCCTGTCCAGCAATAAAGGCCTTCGAGCTAAAAAGACTCAGTAACAATCTAATTTGCTCCGGATCGGCACTAATTGTGATAAATCGGTCAATAAACAGCTGTTGTTTATTCTTTAAATTGATCAGTTCATCTTCCATATTGAGATCAGGAAATTCCATCTCTAAATGAAAGCTCCAATCCGCCTCATAATCCCATAATAATATCCAATTAAGCTGATACATGATCCTGACTTGCTGCTCGATATTATCCACACCTGTATAAATCGACTCTTTTTCATAGATAAGAATGAATTCTGCTAAATAATCAAATACCCAAAATGACCATTCTTGTACATCTTCTTTGCTGACATTAGGGTATTCATCGTAAGCCTCTGTTAAACCAGATACCATTTCATTAAGAGTATCCAAAGTCGTTACAGAGTTGGTGCCATTTAATAAATGAGTCCTAAGGGTACTCCCCCTTAGCTGGCTTTTAATAATGGTTAATTGTTCTCGTATAGCATCAGAATTAGTCGAATGGCCTGCTAATTTCGCCATTCTCATTTGATGACCCAGCCGAATGCTATTAGAGACTTCAGATAAAATGGTCAACTGAGTCGCTAATACCCTTAAATGCTCTGTGCGGTCTAAAATACTACGGACTTCAATAAATGCAAGAATGGCAGATAAAGTAAGAGGAAAAACAACCAGTAATAGCAATCTAACTTTTATTGATACCCTGTTTAGCCAAGCCATAAAATTCCCAAGATATTAAATTTATTTTTAATAAAATAGTTTTCTACAACATAAATTCATCAATAGCAGAATGACCACTATCTGAGACCATCGAACTTACTTTGAGTGTAGAACAAATTTAATCAACCTGAACTCTGGATAATTTAGTTCAATCATTTGATCGCTTTATTTTATTCCTCGCCAGATAAAGTCAATCCGTTAAACCGAGTACGTTTGGAAGCACAAACATACCCAAGCCAATTGATAATGCCATATTCAGCTCACTGAGGAATTAGCGTTAATCACTCACTCTTCCACTCCCGCTATCCTAAGCTACACTTATATATATACTCGTGATGCTAAGCAGTCTCAATCCAACTTACTCAAGGCTTTTTAATGATCGACAAAAAGCCTATTCACTCCGCAATGGAATGCATTATATGGATACAACGTCAAATAACACGGCACCTAGGGCATTAAAACAACAGCAGATAATTAAAAATTTTAGGATAAAAATGGCATTTCAGCCTATTATCGATATTGTTAGTCATGCTGTTATTGCCCATGAAGCGCTTGTTAGGGGGGAATTTGGAGAGTCCGCTGAAACGGTATTATCCCATGTCGCTCCATCTCATCAATACCAATTCGATCAACAATGCCGTTTTCGTGCCATTCAAACAGCCGTTGCATTACATTTAGAGAAACGACTGTTCGTCAACTTCTGTCCCAATGTCGTCAAATCACCTTCTCTGCATATGCAGTCATTAAACCAATTAACCAATCACTTCAATTTTCCTAAAACCCAACTCGTTTTAGAATTAACGGAAGCGGAGGAAATTATCGATCTAAATAAAGTCATTGAATTACGGAAGGTCTATCGAAAAAACGGCTTAAAAGTGGCGATTGACGACTTTGGATCAGGCTATGCTGGACTCGGCTGGCTTGTGAAAATCCACCCAGATATTGTCAAACTCGATATGTCACTTATCCAAAATATTGATCTCGATAAATATAAAAGAGCGATTGTGCAAGGGATTATCGTGACTTGCCAGCAGCTAGACATCATGTTGTTAGCAGAAGGTATTGAAACGATGACAGAGTATTTGACCTTAAAGAAACTCGGGATCCGCTATATGCAAGGCTATTTTTTTTCCAAACCCACATTGGGCTCACTCACTGAAATCATTGCGCCTTTATCTTGCCTTCAAAATCCTAAACGCCGTAGCGCCTAATACCAATAAAAAGAATGCCCAGCATTCTTTTTATTGGTATTACTCTCAGAAAAACTCACTACCACATTAAATCATCAGGGATAGCATAATCGGCATAAGGATCATCTTCGACATCAACGGCTTGACCTTCATCGGTAACCCAAAGATACCCCGTCCATTCAGGCACGAGCAAATGAACTCTTTCAGCCAATTTATGTGGCACTAAGTAACTATTATCTTCGTAACGGACAATGCCTAAGCGTCCGGTTAACAATTCACTCTGTAGCTTATCATTAACATATAACGATAAAATTTTATTATTAAACGTAAAGTTAAACTTGATGTCCGAAGCCGCAGGCGCTTTAATCGCTAAACGTGTGAACTCAGTCACTAAGCCCCTCACTAAGCCTTTTTCTGTCGCCTCTGTAAAGCGTTTCTCATTAAGCGCCTTATCTTTTTCAGCTTGTGCTTGCTTCTTAGCGCTAATTTCTTGTTTCAATATTGCAGAACCATCATCAACTTTAGCTTTTTTATCTCTTCTCTTTTGCGTTTTAGTATCACGCACTTTCTGCTTGCTTACTAAACCCGCTTTTAATAATTGCTCTTGAAATGGATTTGCCATGAATATTGTCTCTTTCTATTGATACCCAAATATATTGTTCATACTAACGGCAATTTAACGACGTATAAATCGCCTCTAATGCTTGTAATGGATTTTTCGCCTGAGTAATAGGCCTTCCTATTACTAAATAATCAGCACCCGCTGCTATCGCATCAACCGGCGTCATGACCCTATGTTGATCGCCTTTATCACTCCCAGCGGGCCTGATCCCTGGTGTAACCAGCGTAAAATCATCTCCGAATGTACTCTTCATTGTCCTTGCTTCTTGAGCCGAACAAACAATGCCATCCAATCCTGCTTGCTGAGTTAATTGTGCTAATCGCTTAACTTGCTCTGCTGCCGTGCAGGTTATCCCTAAAAGGATTAACTCTTCATCGCTCATTGACGTTAATACTGTCACAGCGATCAATAAAGGGGCTTTGTCGCCATAAGGCAGCAGCGCTTTTTTTGCTGCTTGCATCATAGCTAAACCGCCACTAGCATGCACATTTGTCATCCACACACCCAGCTCTGCTGCTGAGGTCACGGCTTTAGCAACGGTATTAGGAATATCATGAAACTTTAAATCTAAAAACAATTCAAATCCACGTTGATGTATTTCAGTCACCAGTTGAGGACCAAACAAAGTAAACATTTCTTTACCAATTTTTAGTCTACACATCTGAGGATCCAGTTGATCGATTAACCCCAATGCCTCACTTTTATTGTCATAATCAAGCGCAACTACAATAGGTGTATCAATCATATTTTCTCCAATAACCTCATCAAATTATATCCAAGAGAACCGCGCTATTTTATGACACTAAAAGCGCGTTTGCTTAGATAACACAGGAATGTACTACTCTCCATCAAGTCCTCGAACACGCTTGATACTGCCCCAATTCTTACACGATGGGCAATGCCAGTAGAGTCTATGTGAAGGAAAACCACATTCACTACAACGATATCCTGGACGATATTTAATTTGTTGTTCAACCAGCTGTTCAAGCATCGTCAAACTTTGTTTTGCCTGACCCTCTTCTGCTTGTTGTAAATGCATTTTCATCAAATGCTGAAAGCTCTTCATTGTCGGATGCCGATATAACCCTTCAACAACTAAGGCTTCAGCATCTTCAAGAAAGCCTTTCTCTATCATCGTTTGGGCTAAAGAAATGGTCACACTTGCTCCCGCATCAAGTGACACGGCCTGCCTCAGTAAATCTAAATATCCATCTGGATCCTGACTCTCCGAATAAACCGTCTTTGCCGTCACTATCGCATCGGCAAATAAATCTACATCAGCTAGTAACAGCTGATTCAACATATGCTTACATAAAGTGAATTCAGCTGAGTCTTGATAATTTTTCGCAAGCGTTAATAAAGTACGACCCGATTTTGGATCGTGTTTTAAGGCAGATTGTAAGCATTTATTTCTAACATTGAGTTCATCCGCTTCATCCGCTAATTCACAATAAAAATGTGCGCAGATTGATTTAAGAACTTGTTGCCGCTTTCGCTTTAATTTCTTAATAATATTAATGGCTTTTTGCCACTCTTTAGTGATCTGATAAATAGCAATCAGCTCTGTTTCAGCCTCTTCACTATGATCTTCTTGGTTCACTAAATTAATAAAGATTTCTTCAGCGCGATCATAAAACCCAGCCGCTAAATAATCTTTGCCTAACTCCATCATCGCAATATCACGTTGCTCAAGCGCTAAGTGGGGTCTGGCTATCAAGTTTTGATGGACACGGATCGCTCGGTCAACTTCTCCTCGCTTACGAAACAAAGAGCCTAAAGAAAGATGAGTATCAATGGTTTCATCATCCACATCCAGCATGGTGATAAACAGATCAACGGCTTTATCCGATTCATTAGACAATAAAAAATTTAAACCTGTAAAATAATCTCGGCTCAATTTATTACGCTGACTACTGTCTTTTTGTCGCACACTTCTTCGTCCCATATACCATCCATAGCCAGCGGCTATGGGCAATAATAGAAACAGTATTTCAAGCATATTAAGCGTCTATATCCTGACTTTTTTGAATGGCTAATGTATCACACTTTTTATTCATCGTGCGCAAAGCTAACTTTAAACGCATAATATGATATATCGCAAACATCCAGCTCAGCATAAAGCCCGCTAGAAATACCACAGCCAACACCACGGGTAATCTAAACTCTCCCTGAGCAATAAAATAACTAATAGTCACCACTTGCTCATTTCTGGCGCCGAACACAAGCGCTAAAAAAAACAATAAAGCAACAACAACCGCAATGATAAAAGACTTCACGTTACACTCCTTATACGCTGCAAGATAATCTAATTATCTAAGAATTTACATTAACTAGCTAGCGCTACATAAGTTTTAGGCATAAAAAAGCCTCCTAAAGGAGGCTTTTAAGACAATGTAAATTACGCGTTGATGGCATCAACACGTTCGCGCAGTTCTTTTCCGGGCTTAAAGTGCGGAACATACTTCCCATCCAAATCAACAGAGGTACCTGTTTTTGGATTACGACCTATTCTAGGTGCACGATAATGAAGTGAAAAGCTACCGAAGCCTCGGATCTCGATCCGGTCTCCCGTTTCCAATGTTAGTGCCATTTGCTCTAACATTTCTTTTATTGCACTTTCCACTTCTTTAGCCGACAGCTGCGACTGCCTAGTGGCCAATTTTTCGATCAGTTCGGATTTTGTCATCCTATACCCTCTATTATCAAGCCAAACACAGTCACCTAACAGGGGCGAAACAGCCTACCCCCGAACTTCAGGCGATGATTTATTTACGAGCTGCTTTAAACGCTTCAGCCATCGCACTGCTCATGACAACTTCATCTTGCTTGTTCAAGCTAGCCATTGCTTCTTTCTCTTCAGCTTCATCTTTCGCACGGATAGATAGGCTGATAGAGCGGTTCTTACGATCAACACCCATGAACTTAGATTCGACTTTGTCACCGACAGAGTAAACTGTTGATGCATCTTCGATACGCTCACGAGATATATCTGAAACGCGAAGGTAACCTTCAACAGTCTCAGCTAGTTCAATTGTAACACCTTTTGCGTCAACTGCTGTAACAACACCATGGACAACAACACCTTTCTTCTTATCAGCAAGGAATGCATTGAATGGATCGTCTTCAGTTTGTTTAACACCTAAGCTGATACGCTCACGTTCTGGGTCAACAGAAAGTACAACTGCATTGATTTCGTCGCCTTTCTTGTATTCAGCAACAGCGTCTTCGCCAGTACCATTCCAAGAAATATCAGAAAGATGAACCAGACCGTCGATGCCACCGTCAAGACCGATAAAGATACCGAAGTCAGTGATTGACTTGATCTTACCAGACACTTTGTCGCCTTTATTGAAACGCTCGGCGAAATCATCCCATGGGTTAGTCTTACATTGCTTAAGACCTAGAGAGATACGACGACGTTCTTCATCGATGTCTAAAACAAGAACTTCAACTTCATCACCTAGGTTAACAACCTTTGATGGGTGGATGTTCTTATTAGTCCAATCCATTTCAGAAACGTGAACAAGACCTTCAACGCCTTCTTCAATTTCAACGAAACAACCGTAGTCAGTTAGGTTAGTGACGCGGCCCGTTAAACGTGTGTTCTCTGGGTAGCGCTTACTAATTTCTAACCATGGATCTTCGCCAAGTTGCTTAAGACCAAGTGATACACGAGTGCGCTCACGATCATACTTAAGCACTTTAACGTTGATTTCATCACCAACATTAACGATTTCTGATGGGTGCTTAACACGCTTCCAAGCCATATCAGTGATATGTAAAAGACCGTCAACACCGCCTAAGTCTACGAATGCTCCGTAATCAGTAAGGTTCTTAACGATACCTTTAACTGATTGACCTTCTTGAAGATTCTCAAGAAGTGCATCGCGCTCAGCGCTGCTTTCAGATTCGATAACAGCACGACGAGAAACAACAACGTTGTTGCGCTTCTGATCAAGCTTGATAACTTTGAATTCTAATTCTTTGTTTTCTAGGTGAGCGGTGTCGCGAACAGGGCGAACGTCAACTAGAGAACCTGGTAGGAATGCACGGATACCGTTTAATTCAACAGTGAAACCGCCTTTAACCTTACCATTGATGATACCGATTACAGTTTCAGCATCTTCATACGCTTTTTCTAGAACAATCCAAGCTTCATGACGCTTAGCTTTTTCACGAGAAAGTTGTGTTTCACCGAAGCCATCTTCAACAGAGTCAAGAGCAACATCAACTTCATCGCCAACAGCAATTTCAAGAACGCCTTGTGCGTTTTTGAACTGTTCAGCTGGAATTGGGCTTTCAGACTTAAGGCCCGCATCAACCAGTACCGTACCGTTTTCGATGCGTACAACAACACCGCGAACGATAGAACCTGGACGAAACTCTAAAGTTTCTAAGGATTGTTCAAATAGATCAGCAAAAGATTCAGTCATGTTTAAGTTACTTTCTTTAATAAACCACTGCCCATCCTAGACGTGGAGTCAGTATAATAATTCACTGCGTCCTTGCAAGCGAATGGTTTAGTGCCAAGCTAACCTTAGCTCAGCACTGGTAATTTCATTTGTATATGGGCCAACACTAAGTCAACCACATCCTCAATATCGATCCCCGACGTATCGATGACCAAAGCATCGTCAGCTGGGACTAAAGGCGCCACTGCACGATTCATATCGCGCTCATCGCGTTCCTCTATCTCGAATAAAAGGCGATCAATATTAACATCGAAGCCTTTGTCCTGCAACTGATTATAGCGCCTTTGCGCTCTTTCGGCTGCGGAAGCGGTTAAAAATATTTTAGCGGGTGTATTCGGAAACACAACCGTTCCCATATCTCGCCCATCGGCAATCAAGCCAGGCGCTTCATTAAATGCGCGTTGCCGACGTAATAATGCTTCCCTAACACGTGGAAATGCAGCGACTTTTGATGCAGCATCGGAGCACTCTTGGCTCCGAATAGTGGTCGAGACGTCTTCACCTTCAAGGACGACTTTAATCCCTTTATTTTCATTACCCGGTAAAAATTGCACATCCAAATGCGCAGCCAGTACAGTAATTGCCTCTTCATTATCCAACTCAACATTGTGATGAATAGCGGCCAGTGCTAATACTCGATATATTGCACCACTATCGAGCAGTTTCCAACCTAACTTTTCGGCGAGTAACTGACTAATGGTGCCTTTCCCTGCGCCGCTAGGGCCGTCAATAGTGACAACAGGAGCCCGTTCTGACATAAAATTTCTCCGCAAAAACCACCTTCCGTGAAGCTACTGAAAATGAGCGCGCGAAGTATAAACTAATTCCCGCCTAAAAGCGGTAAAAACTTCATTAAGTTTACCTCGTTTAAAAAGATACCACGCTCATTTTTTCCTTAAACGGCACAGTTTAAGACCGTGAAATGACGATCAGGTTCCCTCAAGATATTGATTAAACTTCAATCAGCGAGTCACTAGAGACGCAAAGCGTTCGAAATAATCAGGGAACGTTTTTGAGGTACAATCGGGATCGTTAATGGTGATCCCACAATCGGCAAACGCGACCATAGAAAAACACATCGCCATTCGATGATCGTTATACGTGTCAATCTCAGCAGTATTGATCACCTTCGGTGGCGTCACACTGATATAGTCTTGCCCCTCATCGACAACCGCGCCCACTTTACGCAGTTCGGTCGCCATGGCCGCTAATCTATCCGTCTCTTTAATGCGCCAATTGTAAATATTTCGAATATGTGTCGTGCCCGTGGCAAATAAAGCCGTTGTCGCAATCGTCATTGCTGCATCGGGAATATGATTCATATCTAAGTCGACCGCTTTTAAGGGTGCGCCCCGTGCAATAATATAATCATCACCCCACTCGATATCGGCCCCCATTTTTTCCAGCACGTCCGCAAACTTCACATCCCCTTGGATACTCAACTTCCCCACACCCGTAACTTTCACTTCTCCGCCTTTAATGGCTGCAGCAGCGAGAAAATAAGACGCTGAAGAAGCATCACCTTCCACTAACACTTTACCGGGAGACACATAAGATTGTCCCGTTTCAATAATAAAGCGCTGATAATTTTCATTAATTACCTTGACACCAAACTGTGCCATCAAGGCTAATGTAATATCAATATAAGGCTTAGAGACTAATTCACCTTTAATCTTTATCACCACACGGCTTTTAGCAAGCGGCGCGACCATGAGTAATGCCGTTAAGAATTGACTAGAAAGATCGCCTGCGATTTCAACATCGCCCCCATTTAACCCAGTGGCATTAATGGTTAAAGGCGGAAAACCGTCATTTTTCAAATAAGTGACTTGCGCCCCTAGTTGCCTTAAAGCATCCACTAAGTCACCGATAGGGCGCTCTTCCATACGCGGCTCACCGGTTAAAGTAAACTTCCCTTGCCCTAATGTTAATGCGGCGCATAACGGTCGCATCGCCGTGCCTGCATTGCCTAAAAACAAGGTTTGGGCTTGTTCCGCACTTAACGGTCCAGCTAGGCCTTCAACTTCACATACCGTATTATTATTCGAGAGTCGATAATTTACACCCAACTGTTTTAATGATGCCAACATATATTTGATATCATCAGAGTCGAGTAAATTTGTCAGTGTCGTGGTCCCTTTTGCCAATGTGCCAAGTAACAAAACGCGGTTGGAAATGCTTTTTGATCCTGGAATATTCACACTGCCTTGAATATGTTTGATCGGCTCTAGACGTAGCTGTTTCATTAATCACTTCTTCTTTAATGTGCAATCCGATCTGCATCGGATACGCGTTAACAATAGATGTTCAGGCTTGCAATAAAAACGAGTCACCACGACAAAATGCACTCTGCAAAAACCCATGTTTGAACTTCGTGGCTATAAAATTACTGATCCCGAGCAAGGATTCAACATTTTTCTGCATTTAATTTAGCTTTATTGAATGATTTATTCTCTAAGCCATTAATCCAACGTAAAAAAACACCTTCAAGTACATTTTTCAAACAAGTTAACTTACCTCCGGCAAAGCCGGAGGCTTATTTGGGTGACGCCCTAAAAGGGCTTAAGTCCGTGCCCAAGGCACTATCTACATTCCGAGTGTTAATTGATCCCGATGAATGTCATTTTTTTCTTGGTTTCGTATGTACTCTTTTATCATTTCCTCATCCAAACCAACCGTAGAAACATAGTAACCCCTTGCCCAAAAAGCCT